>JAAZMK010000056.1 GCA_012798865.1 Clostridiaceae bacterium
GACGACGCCGGTATCGTGCTCACTTTCTTCATCCATCACTTCGAAAATGCGCGATGCCCCCGCGAGCGCTTGAACGACCGTATTGAACTGCATCGAAATCTGCCCGATCGGATTGACGAAACTGCGCGACAGCGTGATGAACGAGATGATCGTGCCGACCGTCATCGCTTCAGAACCCGTCAGACGCCAGTTCGGAATGCCGAGAATGCCGATCGCACCCCCGATAATGCCGATAAGCACATACAAAAGGAAACCCATGCTGGCGACGACGGGCATCGTGATCATCCCGTATTTGAGAGCTTGGTTTGCGTTGTTAAAGAGCTCTTTCGTCCTTTCCCCAAAAGCTTTGATCGCTTTATTCTCGTAATTGAAAACCTTGACGACCTTCTGCCCTTCAATCATTTCCTCCACGTATGCATTCACATCGCCCATCGCGATTTGCTGACTCATAAAATACTTGGCACTTCGCTTAACGATCACCTTGACGAGAACAAAAAGCAAAACTGAAAACAGCACGACAAACAGGGTTAAACTGAGACTGAGATACATCATGGCGCCGAATGCCGCCAAGGTCGACAAGAACGACGAAACCATCGAGGGGAAACTCTGAGAAATGGCAGCGCGCAGCGTGTCGACATCACTTGTGAAACGGCTCATGATGTCGCCGTGTGCGTGTGTATCGAAGTATCGGACCGGCAGCGTCTGAACATGCGCGAAGAGATCGTCGCGAATATTTTTCACGGTCGTCTGCTCGACAGTCACCATGATGCGATTATAAGCCCAAATGGATAGAATGCCGATGCCGTATACGACCGCCATGGCAACGACGATCCGGATAATACCGGAAAAATCGCGACTCCCCTGCGCAATCATGGGCAGGATTTCATCGTCGATCAGGGTGCGCAGAAACAGAGACGTCGAGGCACGCGACAGGGCGCTGAGAAGGATGCAAAGCAAAACGACGGCGAGCTTTATTCTGTGAGCCTTCATAAGAGAAAGAAGGCGACCCAGCGTCCCGGGATTAATGTTGCGCTTTCCATGACCGCGAAGCTCTGTGCGTTTTTCAGAAGACTTAGGAGGCATTGAGAACACCTCCTCTATTCTGCGATTCATAGACTTCGCGGTAAATCTCCGAACGTTCAAGCAATTCTTCGTGCTTTCCGCAGTCGTGCACTCTGCCGTCATCCATCACGATGATCATGTCTGCATCTCGAACGGATGCGACGCGCTGCGAAATAATCAAAATCGTCGTATCGGGGATCCCGTCGCGCAACCCTTCGCGAATGAGACGGTCCGTCTTCGTATCGACGGCGCTCGTCGAGTCGTCAAAGATCAGAATCTTCGGGTTCTTTAAAAGAGATCGGGCGATACAGAGCCGCTGTCGCTGACCTCCGGACAAGTTCGCGCCTCCTCGCTCGATATGCGAGTCATACCCTTGAGGCATTGCCCGAATAAAATCATCGGCTTGAGCCAGTTGACACGCGCGTATCATCTCCTCGTCGGTCGCGCGCTCATCGCCCCATCGGAGATTATCCTTGACCGACCCCGTAAAGAGCTGGTTCCTCTGCAAAACGATGGAAACTTGATCGCGCAGAGACGCAAGATCGTAATCGCGCACATCGACGCCGCCTACGAGGACACGACCTTCCACCACATCGTAGAGGCGCGGAATGAGCTGGATGAGGGTCGATTTCGATGAGCCGGTACCGCCGAGAATGCCGACCCTCGCGCCTGCAGGAATGGAGAGATTGATGTCGCAGAGAACCGGCTTTTCCGCTTCGGCAGAATAAGTAAATCTGACGTCCTCGAAAACGATCGAGCCATCCGGCACTTCATAAACAGGATCGAGACCGTTATGCAGATCGCTCGTCTCATCGAGCACTTCGACGATACGCTCGACCGATGCGCGTGATATGAGGTAAAAAATAAAAATGTTCGACAGCATCATAAGACTTACCAGTATTTGCATCGTGTAGGTAACAAGACTCGTGAGCTGTCCCGTCGTCAATCCGAGAGCGGGATTATTGCCCGAGGCGACAATTTCATTCGCGCCTAGCCAAGCGATCAGCGTCGTGCTCAAAAAGACGCAAAAATTCATCAGCGGTCCGATGCGTGCAACTCGGATGCCCGCCTTCGTAAAATCTTCGAAAATGAGTTTCGATATCGCCGCGAAGTTGCGTTTCTCATACTCCTCGCGCGTGTAATTCTTCACGACGCGTATGGCGAGCAAGTTCTCCTGAACGATTCTGTTCATCTTGTCATAGCGTTTAAAGACACGCTCGAACACGGGGTAAACATGGCGAATGGATAAGTAAAGTCCAAGCCCGAGTATCACGGTCGCCCCGAGAAAAACAAGCGAGAGGCGAGCGCTCGTCCTGAACGAGAAATAGAGCGCAAAAATGAGCATGACAGGCGAACGCGCCCCGATACGTGTTGTCATCTGGAACGCGCGTTGCACGTTCGTGACATCCGTCGTCAAGCGCGTAATAATGCTCGACGTGGAGAATTTGTCGATGTTGCCAAAAGAAAATGTCTGCGTCGTGCGAAAAATATCGTTTCGGAGGTTTCTTGCAAGACCTGCCGATGCAATTGCCGTGCTTTTTCCCGCCAAAAAACCGAGCACCATCGATGAAACGGCGCTGACGATGAGAAGCAGCCCGTACTTTAATACGGCGTTCATGTCCTGCCGACCGATCCCGTAGTCGATCAAATACGCCATAAATGTCGGCACAACGATATCGAGTGATGCTTCAAGCCCTGAAAGCAATGGTGAAAGAAGGGCGTATGTTTTATACTCGCGCAAGCTCCTTAAAAGTCTACGTCTCATATGGTCAATCCTTACTACCGTATTCTACACTTTTCGCCATGTGCTCGGTGAGAACAAGACAATCATCGGCAGAATCTCAAGACGCCCCATAATCATGCCGAACGAAAGAACGACCTTTGAAAACGGCGAGAGAAAGGAATAGTTGTGCGCCGGACCGACGAGTCCGAGCCCCGGACCGATATTGTTGAACGTCGCCGCTACAGCGCTGAAAGAAGACTCGAAATCATGGACATCAAAAGTGACGACAATCGTAATCATTGTGAACACGGTCGCATAGACAATCAGATAATGCGTGATTTGCTGGAGAATCGGTTTGGAGAGCTGTTTGCCCTCGAAACGGAGCGGCAGGACACGATTCGGATTGATACTGCGCCGAATCTCTCGAATAAACGTTTTGAAATAGATAGCCACGCGGCTCACTTTGAGACCGCCGGCTGTCGAACCTGCCATACTGCCGACAAACATCAATAAAAGGAGAATGAAACGCGAGAAAGGCGGCCAATACGTAAAGTCGACCGTCGCATAGCCTGTCGTCGAAATAATGGAAGAGACCGTAAAAAAGGAATCTCGCAACAGTGTGCCGACGTTTTCGTAGGCATTCCTGAGATTAATGCTGATCGCCACGATAGCAATGACGACGATGGCGATAAACCATCGCAACTCCTCACTCTTCGCAGCCTGCTTGGCGCGCTTATTTAGAATGAGGAAATAAAGCGTAAAGTTCGTTCCGAATACAAGCATGGCAATGCCGAGAACGATCTCAATATACGCGCTGTTATACGCTCCAACGGATAAAGCCTTAGAGCTGAACCCTCCCGTTCCGGCAGCACCGAACGCGTGGATAAAAGAATCAAAGAGGGGCATGCCACCCGACAACAACAACACGACAAGGACAAGCGTCATCACAATATAGATCACATAGAGTACCTGTGCCGTGCTTTGTACTCTGCTTCGCAACTTCCCGAACGTCGGTCCCGGCATTTCGGCACGCATAACGTGCACTTCCTTCGATTCCGTGTGCGGCATCACAGCGAGCGCGAAAACGAGAATTCCCATGCCGCCGATCATGTGTGTAAAGGAACGCCAAAACAAAAGTGAATGCGGAAGCGCCTCGACATTCGTCAGAATCGATGCCCCCGTCGTCGTAAAACCGCTCGACGTCTCAAAAAAAGCGTCGTAAAACTTTGGAATCCACCCGCTGATGTAGAAAGGCATCGCGCCTGACATCGACAATACAATCCATGTCAACGCCACGATGACAAAACCTTCTTTCATATAGTAGGTCATGTCTTCCGGGCGGCGAAAAGACAGTACCCCTCCGACAAGTGACATCCCGACCATCGTCACGAGAAAAGGAAAGACCCCCGCCCAGCCTTCTCCATAAAGCAGCGCCACAACCACAGAGGGTATCATAAGGGCGGCAGTCACGATCAAAATTCGCCCGAGGACGTAAAAAACCATCCGCCGATTCATTGCGCCGCACGCCCGTCCGTCAAGATATCGTTCACATCGTCAAAACGCGGATGTGTCGAGACAATCACAATCACATCGCCGAGTTGAATGCATGTATCCCCTCGCGGATAAATAATCTCATCGCCTCGGACGATGCACACAATCAGAAGTCCAGGCTTCGTATCAAGGTCGATCAGAGGTATGTCGCTCACCAGATTGCCTTCGGCGACGCGAAATTGCAGAATTTCAACTTTGCCGTCAGCGAGACTGTAGAATGCTTCAATATTTGAACCCGCGCTGTTCGCCATGGAACGAACAAGCCGCACAATGTGGTTTGCGATGGTGCGATAAGGCGTTAAAATCGATTTGAGTCCCGCGTCTTTCACAACGGTTAACAGATCAGTGCGATTCACTTTCGTCACTGTCTTTCTCACGCCGACATGCGCCGCGTAGAGGTTGATCAGGATGTTCTCCTCATCGACACCGGTCACCGCGATGACAGCATCATAATGTTCCGCATTTTCCTCGTGCAAAACGGACTGCCTCGTTCCGTCGTTCAATACAACTTCCACGCGCGGGAAATCGGCGGCAAGCTGTTCCGCGATATTCTCATCGACTTCAATGACTTTGCTGCGAATGTGGTATCGTTCCAATCTTGGCAGAAGATAACGCGTGATGCGTCCGCCCCCAATCACGAGTACTGACTTGATGCGCTTATTTTCGCTGCGCCCCCCGGACATAAAACGCAGAATTTCGGAATCTCTGCCCGTGATGAAGAGATGATCGCCGATTTCCAGCGTCGCGGAACCATGCGGAATGATAACTTCCTCATCACGAATGATCATGCAGACAAGTACGTCACCGTGTTTCCGTCCAACTTCACGCAGTTGCATGCCTGCGAACTCCGAACCCTCCGGCAACACGTATTCAACAATATTGACGAGTCCGTTTGCAAAAGGCTCGACGGAGAGCGCATCAGGAAAACGCATGCCGCGCATCACCTCGCGCGCCGCCTCCAATTCGGGATTGATCATCACGGAGATACCGAGCGATTCGCGTAAAAAAGTCATCTGTTTAGAGTATTCGGGGCTCCGAACGCGCGCGATGACAAAGTCTGCGCCGATGCTTTTCGCAGTGATCGCAGCGATGAGATTTGTTTCATCATCAGGAGTAACAGCGATGAAAATATCACATTCGGGGACATCCGCCTCTCGCTGTACGACGGCAAGCGAACCAGAGCCGAGAACACCCGTAATATCGTACGTACTGATCATGCTTTCGAGACGCTTTTCGTTCAGCTCAATCAGCGTAATTTCATGGTCCTCGAAACAAAGATCCCGACAGATCACCTCCCCAACTTTTCCCGCGCCCGCGACGACGATTTTCATAATGCAGCTACTCCTTTTGCCATGAGGAACCTCCACGACCTATCGAGAATACAGAAAGTCTATCCGTTCGCCGTAGTGATTGCAAGAAAAATGACGCTGATCACTCAATCCAGCAATCACTCTCTCTATTCTAAACCTTTCTCCATGTACTCGGTGAGAACAGGACGATCATCGGCAAAATTTCGAGACGCCCCATGATCATCGCGAACGAGAGAACGACCTTTGAAAAAGGTGTAAGAAAAGAGTAGTTATGCGCAGGACCGACAAGCCCAAGCCCCGGACCGATGTTGTTAAACGTCGCAGCGACGGCGCTGAAGGCCGATTCAAAGTTGTTGACATCAATGGCGACGATGAGCGTGAATACCGTAAAAAGCGAAGCGTAGAGAATGAGATAATTCATGACTTGTCGGAGAATCGGTTTGGCGAGCTGCTTCCCCTCGAAGCGTAGCGGCAGAATGCGATTCGGGTTGATACTGGATCGAATCTCGCGAATAAACATTTTGCAGTAAATCGCCACACGGCTGACTTTGAGACCGCCCGCCGTTGAACACGCCATGCTGCCGACAAACATCAACAGCAAAAGAACGAGCCGAGAAAATAGAGGCCAGTATGTGAAATCGACGACAGCATAGCCCGTTGTCGTAATGACGGAGGAAACCGTAAAGAACACATCCCGGAACAGAATGCCGACGTTTTCGTAAACGTTTCGGAGGTTGATGCTGATCGCCACGACGGCCACGGCGATGATCGCAAGATACCACCGCAACTCCTCACTCTTGAATGCCTCTTTTACACGACCCCTCAAAATGAGATAGATCAGTGTAAAGTTCGTCCCGAAGATCAGCATAGCTATGCCGAGAACGACTTCAATATATGTGCTGTTGTATGCCGCGACGGACATCGCTTTCGAACTGAATCCGCCCGTTCCGGCGGTTCCGAATGCATGGATAATGGCATCGAAGAGAGACATACCGCCAATCAGCAGCAAAATGACAAGAACGAGCATCATCGCAATGTAAATCACGTAGAGTACCCGCGCAGTGCTGCGTACTCTGCTGCGCAGCTTCCCGAACGTCGGACCAGGCATCTCGGCGCGCATCACGAAGACTTCCTTTGATTCCGTGCGCGGCATCACGGCAATCGCAAAGACGAGAATTCCCATGCCGCCGATCATGAGCGAGAACGAGCGCCAGAAAAGAAGCGAACGAGGTAGCGTTTCGATGTCAGACAAGATCGTCGCGCCCGTCGTCGTAAAGCCGCTCGCCGTTTCAAAAAACGCGTCGTAAAACTTTGGAATCCATCCGCTGATGTAGTAGGGTAACGCACCCGTCAGCGATAGCACAATCCATGTCAGTGCGACGATGGCGAAGCCTTCTTTCATGTAGTACGTCATGTCATCCGGGCGCCGATAGGAAAGCGCCCAGCCGACGAGAACCATCCCGCATATCGTTACAAGAAATGGGTAAACGCCCGCCCAGCCTTCACGATAAATTAGCGCGACAATCACGGATGGTACCATGAGAGCGGCAGTCACAATCATAATCCGCCCGAGGACGTAGAAAACAATCCGGCGATTCATCGCGTCGCACGCCCGTTTGCCAAGATATCGTTCGCGTCGTCAAATTTCATGTGCGTCGTGACGATGACAATCTCGTCGCCCAACTGAATGCATGTATCGCCTCGCGGGTAGATGACCTCTTTGCCGCGCACAATGCACGCGATCAACAGTCCCCGTTTTGTATCAAGCTCAGTGAGAGGGATATCGCTTATCCTGTTGCCCTCCGCGACGCGAAAATGAAGAAGTTCAACCCTGCCGCCGGCGAGGCTGTAAAACGCTTCAAGGTTCGAGCCTTCACTGTTTGCCATCGAGCGGACGATTCGCACAATCTGGTTCGCGATGATGCGATATGGTGTCAAGATGGATTTGAGTCCGGTATCTTTCAAGACAGTCAAGAGGTCAGTGCGATTTACCTTTGTCACCGTCTTTCTGACGCCAACGTGAGCCGCGTAGAGATTGATCAGGATATTCTCCTCGTCGACACCGGTCACTGCGATGACAGCATCGTAATGCTCGGCGTTCTCCTCGTGCAGTACGGATTGGCTCGTCCCGTCATTTAGGACGACTTCCACACGTGGGAAATCGGCAGCAAGCTGTTCCGCGACATCCTCATCCACCTCAATGACCTTGCTGCGAATGTGATATTTTTCCAATCGCGGCAGAAGATAACGTGTGATGCGCCCGCCGCCGATCACGAGCGCTGACTTGATGCGTCGGTTGCGGACGTGCCCGCCGGACATAAAGCGAAGAATTTCAGGATCACTTCCCGTGACAAAGAGATGATCGCCCGCTTCGAGCGTCGTTGAGCCATGCGGGATGATGATCTCCTCGTCGCGAATGATCATGCAGATGAGAACATCGCCGTATTGTCGTCCAACCTCATGCAGTTTCAAGCCGGCAAGCTCCGAATCATCCGGCAGGACATATTCAACAATATGGACGAGCTCGTTCGCAAAAGATTCGACGGAGAGCGCGTCGGGAAAACGCATGCCGCGCATCACCTCGCGCGCCGCCTCCAACTCGGGATTGATCATCACAGAGATACCGAATGCGTCGCGCAAAAAACCCATCTGTCCCGAGTATTCAGGACTGCGAACCCGCGCGATGACATGGCGTGCTCCGATACTTTTCGCTGTAATGGCGGCGATGAGATTCGTCTCGTCATCAGGTGTGACAGCGATGAAGATGTCACATTCGGAAACATCCGCCTCGCGCTGCACGACAACTAGTGCACCGGAACCGTGAACACCCGTGATGTCGTACAGACCGATCATGTTGTCGAGCCGCTTCTCACTTAACTCAATCAGCGTAATCTCATGATCCTCGAAACAGAGTTCCCGACAGAGAACTTCTCCAACCTTACCTGCACCCGCGATGACTATTTTCATAATGACGCTACTCCGTATGTCCCTGCTCCGTGTACCGCGTACTTCGTATACCGCTAACCCCCATGTACCGCTATTCTATAAACCACTGCTCCGTATGCCGGTACTCTGTATAGCCGCTACTTCGTATGATGATACTCCATTTGCCTTTATTTGCACCTACTCCATGTGACGCGTACAATCAAACCGCAATCCCGTATATATGGCAATTTGATACCCTACTCCATGTGACACGTACAATCTCTGCATACGCTTAATAATACAAAAAGTCTAGCCGTTCACGAAAGTGATTGCAAGAAAATCAGCGTCGTTTCGGCTACCCCATGCGACAGACCACGCGAAAGACATAATGATCAATTGTATGAAACAATTCGATCCGAAAGGAGCATTGGTCGTGAAACAGTCTATGATCCATGCGGAATGTCATTGAGATACAACACCACACCCGATCGTCTCGTCACGTGCCTCACTTCTCTATGCAAAATATTTCATCGAAATGCACCGTCACGCCCGAACGTCTCATCATGCACCTCACTTATCTATGCGGAATATCATCGAGACGCACCGTCACACCAAAAGAGCCGAAGACTTGCTCCGACTCTAATAAGCCTGTGCTTTCCGGGCGGTTAGCACCATCGCTTTCAGCACAATATTTATCGACATCGAGAACCACAAACCTGTACTTTACTAGCGGTTAGTCTGTCCAGATTTTCGTGTCATGTATCCTATCAGTTTATAAGCCTTTGCTTGCCTCGCCGTGAAGCTCTCCTTCTTCTCAGCATCACGAGCAGCCGGTCGTCTCCCCGCAATCGAGACACACTTTGCAGGTGCCGTTGCGGACGAGCCTTGTGCTGGAGCAATTCGCGCAGACGGTGCCGTCGTAAAGTCGTTCGCCGTTTTTGCTCGCATCGAGCGCTTTCTCGTGGATGAACTCGTCCATACTGATTTGCGTCGGCTCTACAGGTTCTTCGCCGGAAAGGAGTTCGTCGCCTTCAGGTTTTACTTGGACGCGCGTGTAATCTCCTCCCTCGATGTCGAGCACTTTGCTGATCAGATCCGACACGGAGGTGCAGTACTTGATGTAAGGATGCCGCTGTACGAAGCCGTAGGGTTCGAACTTTTGACCTCGGAGCATTTTTGCGATGGCGTCCGTCTTGATGCCGTACTGGAGCATGACGGAAATCGTCTTGGATAAAGAGTTCAGCAATCCCGTGATTAGCGTCCCTTCACGATCGGTCGTCATGAAAATTTCCATGACTTTGCCTTCCTCGTCGCGGTTGACGGTGATGTAGACTTTGACATCCTCGATTTTCGCCGGATGCGTGACGCCGCTACGTATACCAAAAGGTTTGACACGTGCGCGGATGAGTTCGCCGCTCTCAAGTTGTTTATTGCATTGATCGAGGTCGGCTTTTGCCTTCTTTGCATAACGAAGCAGGTCGTTGTAATTGAGATCTTCAAGCGGAACGTCCTGCCTCTCTGAGTCGGTCAGACGCAGATTCAAAGGCTGGGCGTATTTGGATCCGTCGCGATAAAGCGTAATGCCCTTGACTCCCTGCATCCAGGAGGTGAGAACGACATCGGCAAAATCATCCACCGTCGCTTCATTCGGGAGATTGACCGTCTTCGAGATGGCGCCTGAAATCAGCGGTGTGATCGCAGCAACCATGCGGACGTGTCCGAGATAATGGATATAACGGTCGCCCGAGCCGCACTGATTGGCAGTATCGAACACGGCGAGATGTTCGTCGCGGAGATGAGGCGCCCCCTCGATCTTGCCGTCGGCAATCATGCCGGTATCGTCAAGGCGCATGATGTATTCGAGAATGTCTTGGATTTCCTCGTCCGAGTACCCGAGCTTTTTCAAGCCTTGTCCGATGACAGGGTTGGCAAGCATCATGTAACCGCCGCCGGAGAGTTTTTTGTAGACGACATGCGAGAAGAAAGGCTCGATACTGGTCGCCGCGCAGTCCATAGCGAAAGAGATCGTACCTGTAGGCGCCATGACGGAAACCTGAGCATTGCGGTAACCGTATAATTCGCCCCACGCTTCGGCGTTTTCCCAACTTTCGTTTAGGGCATCGGCGAGATTGCCGAACCCCGACGAACGCAACAGTGCGTGATCGACGACAGGAAGGTTGTAGTAGATCTCCTCCGGCTCGTCTTTTCTGACGCCTGCCGCGCGGCTGTGGTTGCGAATGACGCGGAGCATATAGGGTTTATTTTTTTCGTAGTGCTCAAAAGGAGCCACTTTCTGCGCCATCAAGGCGGAAACGGCATAACTTTGCCCCGTCAAAATGCCGGACAACGCGCCTCCAAGCGCACGCGCCTCATCGGAATCATAGGGGATACCGGCGCTCATAAAGACGGACGCCAGATTCGCAAGCCCCAATCCCGTCGCGCGAAAGCCCCATGTTTTGCGAGCGATCGCCTCCGTTGGGAATTGACCGCCGAAGATCGACGCCTCCAGCATGATCTGCGCGATCGAGATAAGATGCCTGTACCCCTCGATATCAAAGGTATCCGATTCGCTATCGTAGAAGCGCAACACGTTGATCGAAGCCAAATTACAGCTCGTGTCATCGAGGAACGCGTATTCGCCGCATGGGTTAGTCGAATTGATTCTGTTGTGCTTCGCGCCGACTTCGCCGTCTTCACCCGCCGGGCACGTATGCCAAGCATTAAACGTGTCGTCAAATTGCGGCGCGGGGTCGGCACACCGCCATGCGGACTGATTGAAAATCTCCCATAAATGACTGACATCAACATCACGATCGACGCTCGAATCACGGCGCCCCTTAAGGCGGATTTTCGCGTTCGGATGGCGTTCGAGATCAGCTACCTTACGCATGAATTCATCATTGAACCGGACCGAGTTGTTCGAATTTTGCCCCGAGACAGTTTGGTAGGCTTCCCCGTCGATATCCGCATCGTAACCCATCTTTGCGAGAGCGATGACCTTGTCTTCCTCACGCGCTTTCCACGTAATAAAGCGCTCAATCTCCGGATGATCGATGTCAAGACAAACCATCTTCGCCGCACGACGCGTCGTACCGCCCGACTTGATGGCGCCAGCATTTCGGTCAAGCCCTTTCAGGAAACTCATGAGACCCGACGAGTGACCGCCTCCGGAGAGCGCTTCGCCTTCAGCGCGAATCGTGGAGAAGTTCGTCCCGGTTCCGGAACCGCCCTTGAACAATTTTGTCTCGGATACGTAAGCTTCCGAAATGGAGTGAGGTCCGAGCAGCTGATCGCAGATGGAGAGAATAAAGCAAGCGGACGCCTGTGTGCGCGTGTAGTCGTCTTCAGACATGACGACCTCGCCTTTCTCCTCATCGTAGTAATAGAGTTCATTCATCCCCCCGGCGATGCCGTACTTGAGCTTGAGTCCCGTATTGAACCACTGCGGCGAGTTCGGCGCAAACATCTGCGCCAATATGGCATAGACGAGCTCATCGTAAAGGATGACGGACTCTTCTTCATCGATCATTCCTTCGTCGACAAGCGCTTTAACCCAGAAAGAAACCATGCGATCCGAAACTTGACGCATGGACGTCTCGTAACCCTGTTCACCCGGAACGCCTGCCTTTCTGAAATACTTCGACGCAATGATGTCGCAGGCAGTCTGAGAGTAATGGGAAGGGAATTCAAGATCCTTCATATCAGTGAGCACGCGACCCGACTTATGATCCACTAGGTATACATCACATTTTTTCCACTCAAAAAGATCAAAGACCGAACATTTTCTGTTCTCAATGTCCTTCGTAAAATGACGTTTAATAACGGATGCTA
>JAAZMK010000057.1 GCA_012798865.1 Clostridiaceae bacterium
TATTGGCAGTCGTTCCTCTGGCAATCCTGATTTCACGTTGGCCCGAAAAGCGCCTCGTCACGGTGATTGTTTTTGTCGGCATATGGGTAACGGATATTCTTGACGGTTTTATCGCACGCCGTTTCAACATGATGACGCAATTCGGAAAGCTGTTCGATCCTTTTGTGGATAAAGTATTTCAGGTCGTGACGGTCATCATGCTCTTTTCTATTGGACTTGTACCCTTATGGGTGCCGCTGTTCTATGTGTTGCGTGAAACGTTCATGTTGTTTGCGAGTACTGTTCTTCTCACTAAGCACCGTGTCGTTGTATATTCCGATCTGCTCGGCAAGTTTTCGACGTTCCTCTTCGTCGTTGCCGTGGGTGTCATCTACCTCTTTCCGACAGAAAAGGCATCGTTGAGAAATTACGTTTTTATCTTACCTGTTTTTACTTCATTTATTGCGACGATTCATTACGGCGTGGTCCAACTCCGCTCGATGCGTGCGGCGAACGATGACGACCGACTCTAGAATCATGACCGAGAAGTCTCTCAAGAAACTCGAATATGACGTGATCATCGAACTGCTTGCTCAACAGGCACGCACGTCGATCGGTCGTATGCTCTGTCGCGATCTCTTGCCTGCGGTATCGCTGTCGCTATCGCTTGAAGGGCAGGAGGAAACGAATGATGCCTTTGAGCGATTAGTCAAGTGGGGCGACCTGCCCTTCGGAGGCATCGATGACATACGTCCGATCATTCGACAAGCGTCGGCTGGCGCGACACTTAATTGCGGAGAATTATTGAAAATCGCGTCTTTTCTGCGTGCCGTCGATCGGATGCTCGACGCGGTCGACGATCATCCGCACGATGAAGATAAGGCGGATGAATCCGCCATCCTTCAAAAAGCGCGAATGCTGGAGTCATTGCCCGTATTTCTGCGGCGTTTGGAGATGTCCGTCGCCGGCGAAGACGAGCTTTTTGATCACGCAAGTGAAGAACTTTACAGGATTAGACGCAGATTGCGCGACGCGCAGGACGCAGTGAAAAAAGAGCTCGATAAAGTATTGCTGAAACATGCCGGCGCTCTTCAGGAAAATCTCATCACGATGCGTAGCGGTCGCTATGTCGTGCCGGTTCGCTCCGATCGAAGGACCGCAGTCAGAGGGCTCGTACACGACACATCGGCAAGCGGCAACACGCTATTTATCGAGCCGATGGCGGTCGTCGAACTCAACAATAAAATACGAGAGCTTGAGGCGGCGGAGCAACACGAGATTCTCTCAATCTTAAAAGAGCTGTCCGCGATTGTGGCAACAAAGGCGGACGTTCTGATTACGAACACGACGATCTTGGCGGAACTCGATTTTGCGATGTCAAAAGCGCGATTGGCACTCGCAATGGATGCGATCATGCCTTTGATGAATGATTCAGGTGTCATCGTATTGCGAAAAGCCAGACATCCTCTAATTCCGAGCGATCGCGTCGTGCCGATTGATTTCGAGCTCGGAAAGACATTCAAGACGCTCGTGATTACGGGACCGAATACGGGTGGAAAAACCGTGACGCTCAAAACATGCGGTCTTTTGACATTGATGGCGATGGCAGGTCTCTTCATTCCTGCACAGTCTTCTTCGGAGATTTCCTGGTTTAAAAGCATTGAAGTCGATATCGGCGATGAGCAGAGCATCGAACAGAACTTGTCGACTTTTTCTTCTCATATGCGTGAAGTTATTCGTATCACTGAAATTGCCGGTGAAGGCGTGCTCGTCCTTCTCGATGAACTCGGTGCGGGTACGGATCCGTCCGAAGGCGCTGCGCTTGCGATCGCCATTCTCGATCACCTTCGTTTGTCCGGTTGCCATACGGTTGCGACAACGCATTATCGTGAACTGAAGGGTTATGCGTTGAATGAAACGGGTGTCGAGAATGCGTGCTGCGAGTTTGACACGGAGACGCTCCAACCTACTTTTAAACTGCTCATCGGTGTCCCGGGTGTGAGTAATGCTTTTGCGATTTCGAGTCGGCTCGGTCTTGACGGCGCGATCATCGATAGGGCGAGAGCTTTTATTTCTGATGAGGGAACTCGTTTTGAAAATCTCGTATCGGCGATTGAGCAGAGCCACCGCGAGGCACGTGCTATGGAAGAGGAGATAGGGCGCCTTCACGAAGAAACGGTACGTGTAAAAGAAACTCTGGAAAAGGAGAGGGATGTTCTCGCGGATGAACGCGAGCGCCTGCTGTCAAAAGCACGAGAGGAAGCTGCGTCATTACTCGATGAAACACGTGCCGAGATTGACCTTTTGCTCGAGGAAATGCGTCGAAAGACATTGTCTGCGAGTTCGGGCGACCACCGCGTTACCTCGGAGGCGCGCGGCAGATTGGCAGCGATCGAGAAGAAGTATAAAGTTCGCTCATCCGGAGGGACTGACGTCGATTTCCCCATCAATCCCGTCAGTCTTCGTCTCGGAGAAGTTTATGAAGCGAGATCGCTCGGTGTGTCCGGTGTTTTACGGGAACTTCCCGATTCAAAAGACCAGGTTGTTCTCGAGTCCGGTTCTTTTAAGGTGACCGTTCCTGTTTCAGAGCTGAGGTACGTCAGGAAAGAAGTGGAGCGGAAAGGGCGCAATCAACCACCCAAAATCGTTCCGTCTTCCAAGTTGCGCTCCGACATTGTCATGCGTGCGAAAACTGAGCTTTTGTTGTTGGGTAAAAGAGTCGATGAAGCGGTCGGAGAAATCGACCAATTTCTCGATGACGCTTTATTAGCAGGTCTTTCCCCCGTAAGGATTGTGCACGGCAAGGGAACCGGGGCGCTGCGCAAGGCGACTCACGACTATTTGATGCGCGACCGACGCGTCAAGAGTTTTCGGGCAGGAGGCGATGGGGAAGGGGGAGACGGCGTCACGGTAGCCGAGTTGTATCTCGATCACTAAAACGATTCGAGCTCATGTATAATTAATCTGAATCCGATCTCCTTACGGTGTGTAAGTAAGACTGAGCCGTATAGAGAGACGGATTGTGGACGGTCGGAGAGAAGATGATGGCGATGAATCAGGCGTGGCTATTCAATCAGGGAAAGAACTACCAAAGTTACCGTATGCTTGGAGCTCGTCCCTCGACCTCGCCGGAAGGTGAATCGGGTTATCGGTTCGCCGTTTGGGCTCCCAGGGCACAAGCTGTCAGTGTTGTCGGCGATTTCAACGGTTGGAATTCAAATACGCATTATCTGCAGCCTTACGGTACAACGGGAATTTGGCAAGGTTTCATCGCTGGTGCGTGCGATTGGCAACGCTATAAATATGCAATAAGAACACATTCAGGGCGCGTTCTACTCAAAGCCGATCCGTTTGCGCGGCATGCGGAGACTCGTCCCGGTACTGCCTCCATACTCTACAACTTTGAAAATGATTACACGTGGGGAGACGGCGATTATATGGCTCGTCGCCAAGACGCGCTTACTGTCGGACCGCTGAACATCTACGAAGTCCATCTCGGGAGCTGGCGTCGTCACGCTGACGGCAATGTTTACAGCTACCGCGACATCGCGCACCCGCTCACGCAGTACGTGGTCGATATGGGTTATAACGCAGTCGAGTTCATGCCATTGACGGAATATCCGTTTGACACATCGTGGGGTTATCAAGCGACGGGATACTTTGCGGCGACTTCTCGATACGGGACACCGGCAGACCTTAAATTTCTAATCGACACGTTACATCGTGCCGGTATTCGCGTCATTCTCGATTGGGTGCCTTCACATTTCCCGCGCGATACTTTCGCGCTTGCACGCTTCGACGGCGAGCCTCTCTATGAGGACCCAGATCCGCGTCGGGGGGAACACGATGACTGGGGGACGCTCGTTTTTAATTACGCTTTGACAGAGGTGCGATCTTTCCTGTTGTCAAGCGCTTGGTTCTGGATCGACGAGTTCCATCTCGACGGGATCCGTGTCGATGCGGTCAGCAGCATGATTTATTTGGACTTTGGTCGTCCTGATGCGGAGCCGAATGTTCTGGGGACATACGAACACCTCGAGGCGATCGATTTCATTAAAGCGCTGAACAGCATGGTGCGCGAATACTTTCCGCACTGCATCGTCGCAGCGGAAGAGTCAACGCCATATCCTGATGTGACGACTCCTGTCAGCGAAGGCGGGCTTGGTTTCACGCACAAGTGGAATATGGGATGGATGAACGATACGCTTTCATACATGGAGGTCGACTATTACGCGCGCGGTCAGTTCCATGACAAAATTACTTTTTCAATGATGTACGCATTCCGCGAAAATTTCATCTTGCCATTTTCACATGACGAGGTCGTACACGGCAAAAAATCGCTTCTTGGACGAATGCCCGGCGACCAGTGGCGTCAGTTCGCATCGTTGAGAGTCTGCTACATGTACCAGATGTCGCACCCGGGCGCGAAGCTTAATTTCATGGGCAATGAGTTTGCACCCTTTATTGAGTGGCGATACTACGAAGAACTTGAATGGTTCATGCTGCAGTATCCGCGCCACAGAGAGATGCAGAACTTTTGTCGCGATTTGAATCACTTTTACCGCGAGAGAACGTCTTTTTGGGAGGTTGACCGCTCGTGGGACGGTTTTAAGTGGCTGGTTCCCGATGACCGCAAGAATAGTGTATTCACGTATGCGCGAATCAATGCGGATAGAAGCGAGGTCATCGTCGTTATTCTCAACATGACGCCCGCAACGTTTGACTCGTACCTTGTTCGCGTCCCAAAACAGGGACAATATAGACTACTTTTAAATAGCGATTGGACGCGCTATGGCGGTAGCGGGTATAGTGGAATTGACGGGGAACACGTCGTGTTCCATACAGTTCCATCGGCGACTTCACAGAGAGGTGACAACTCCGATTCGTATGAGAATATGGCGAATGCGACTTATACTCGGAATGACGCATCGGTACCATTGGTCGATCATAAGAACAGTTCGCTGCCGATGTTAAATAGTAAATTATCATCGGATAATCCGAGTCCGGTGATTGATATGCCGCTCCCTCCGTTAGCGGGATTGTACTTGCTATACGAGGGAGACAGTGAGTAAAAAGTAAGCTTCGTCCGGCGGCGTTCATGTAAACGTAATGCTGCGACTGGATGGAGAAATGAAACTAAAGCATTCAGAAGAATAGTGATTTTTAGCGTTACGCCGTAATAAGGGCGAACGCGATAAAATCGCATAGAAAGGAAGAGGTTTAATGGATGGCTAAACAAGAAGTAATCGCCATGATCCTGGCAGGAGGGCAGGGGTCGAGGCTCGGCGTGCTGACAGAATTGGTTGCGAAGCCGGCAGTTCCGTTCGGAAGCCGATACCGCATCATCGATTTCCCGCTCAGCAACTGCACCAATTCGGGAATCGAGGCAGTTGGCGTTCTGACTCAATATCAGCCTCTCGAGCTCAATTCATACATCGGAAATGGGCATTCGTGGGATTTGGATCGCAATAACGGCGGAACGTATATTTTGCCGCCGTATCTGAGTCAAGTCGGTAATGATTGGTATAAGGGCACGGCTAATGCGATCTACCAGAACATTCCGTTCATCGACAGCTATGAGCCGAAATACGTTATTATTCTGTCGGGTGACCATATCTACAAAATGGATTATCTCAAAATGGTCGAATCTCACATTCGGAATGGAGCGGAGGCGACGATCGCCGTCATTGAAGTTCCTTGGGAAGAAGCGTCGCGATTCGGCATTATGAATACGGACGAAACGGGGCGAATTATAGAATTCGAGGAAAAGCCCGATGTGCCGAAAAGCAACCTCGCTTCCATGGGAATCTATTGTTTTTCTTGGGATGTTTTGAGAGAAGCCCTCATCAAAGATGAAGCGAATCCGGATTCACGAAACGATTTCGGAGCCAACGTCATCCCCGGAATGATTGAAGCGGGATACGCCGTCTACACATATGCATTTGAGGGGTATTGGAAAGATGTCGGAACGATTTCATCGCTCTGGGAGAGCAACATGGATCTCTTGACTGATCCGTCTCTGATCAATCTGCGCGATCTCGGCTGGACGATCTACTCCAGAAATCCGCAGCGCCCCTCACACTACTTCGGTCCTGAATCCAATGTCGATAATATCGCGATCACGGACGGTTCGGAGATCTTCGGCGAATGTCATAGCACGATTGTCAGCTATAACGTCGTTGTTGAGGAAGGCGCCGTCATCACCGACTCAATCCTGATGCCTGGATCTTATATCGAAGCCGGTGCCGTTCTAACGCGCTGTATCGTAGGCATGGACACTAGAGTTGAACGCAATGTGCGGGCGACTCCGGACGAGGCGGACGGATTGGATTTGTTCGTCAACGATAAACTATGCAAGGACGGGATCACCGTATTCGCACCGAACTTAGTCATCAAGGAAGGGACGAAAATTGTCGGCAACTCGATGATCGGGGCGGATCATGCGCGCAAATATCCGCAGTATGTGGAGGAAGTGCCGCACTATTCGAGAATGGAGGTAAGCCTGTGATTACGGATGCCATGGGGCTTATTTTGGCAGATAATCGACGGATTCAACTGGGCGCTTTGACGCGACCGAGAGCGATCGCCGCCATGCCGTTTGCCGGGCGCTTTCGCATCATCGATTTCACATTGTCCAATATGGTGAACAGCGGGATTAAACGTGTCGGCGTTGTCGCATTGACAAAGTATAAATCTCTTATGGACCACATGGGGACGGGCGCACCGTGGGATCTCGACCGCATGAGGCAGGGGTTATACATGATCCCGCCCTATATCAATCCAATCACGCGTGAACCCGACCGGACAGATGCACAGAGCGTGATTGATTACGTCGAAACGGGCGATCAAAAATATGTCGTCATTTCTTCAAGTGACTTCGTGACGAATACGTCCTACAAACCGTTGATCAATGCCCATATCGAATCACGTGCTGACATGACCGTCTTGTACCATGAGGACGGACCGATCGAAGGACCGCCATCGATGGCGATTGAGCTGGATGAAGGCGGTTGTGTACGCGATTTGATGGTCGATTTTCCAAGACCGGCAAGTCAGAAAAACGCCGTCGGTCTTATCGTTATCTCACGCGATCTATTGTTGCAACTGTTGGCGGAGATGATGGCGCGCGGCATTGCTGATTTCTCCATCGTCGCCATTTTGCAGAACTACAAGAGATTGCGCGTCCATGCCATTGAACTCGAAGCGCCGCTTCTGCGTATACATAGCGTAGCAAGTTACTTCGATGCGTCCATGAAGGTGCTCGACAGGGATATTCGTCATATGCTCTTCTCCGTCGATCGACCGATCTACACAAAAGCGAAGAACAGAGCGCCGTGTATCGTCGCGCCGGGAAGCGGTATCGTCAAAAATGTGCTCGCTTCTGATGGTTGTGCGATCATGGGGCATGTCGAGAACAGTATATTATTCCGCGGATGCGTTATCGGGCGCGGCGCCCGTGTGACGAACAGCGTGCTTTTCCAAGATGTTCAGATTTCTGATGGTGTGGTGCTCGATCACGTGATCATCGACAAGAACAGTGTAGTTAAGATGGACGGCCGCCTCCTCGGTCAGCCCGGGTTCCCGATCGTCATCGAAAAGAATGCGATCGTCTGATCGGAAGATCATGCCTTAATTAAACGTTCCGCACTTCAATCCTCGGAACTTTTGAAGGAGTTGATTCATATGAAAGTGTTGTTTGTATCATCCGAGATGAGTCCACTCGCATCGACGGGCGGTCTCGGCGATGTGACGGGATCGTTACCTGAAGCGTTGCGGCGTGAGGGTGTCGATATCCGCATCATCATGCCTCTTTACAACAGGATCAAGCAGAACTATGCTTCGCAATTGAGATTCATGAGATGGTCGATGATCAGGCTCGGCTGGCGCACAATGTACAGCGGTCTGTTCACGATGGAAGTAAACGGCGTACCGGTCTATCTGATCGACAACGATTTTTATTACGGTCACGACAGCCTGTACATCGATTATTCGTTCGACATCGAACGCTTCTCGTTCTTCCAGCGTGCCGTCTTAGAGGCGATGGGTGAGCCGATGGGATTTTATCCCGACATTCTTCACCTCAACGATTGGCAGACGGGGATGATCCCTATTCTGTTGGAGGCGCATTATCAAAGCCACAACTATCATCCACGGACACGCTGTCTCATAACATTGCACAATCTCAAGCATCAAGGAATTCACGGTCGCGAAGTTGTGCAGGATCTGCTCGATCTTCCCGATTCCTATATGACGGAGACTGCTGTTCTTAAGGACGGCGCTCCAAACTTCCTCAAAGCAGGGATTGCATGGTCAAGCCGCGTAACGACTGTCTCACCGACTTATGCCAGAGAAATTATGACGGATTATTTCGGCGAGGGATTGAACGATCTGCTTACGGCACAGAGTTGGAAAGTCTCCGGGATTTTGAACGGGATTGATGTCGATTTGTATAATCCCGCGACTGATCCCGAAATTGCCGCGAACTACAATCCGAAAGCGTGGGTTCGCGGCAAAGCGACATGCAAAAAATCGTTGCAGGATGAATTAAACCTGCCTAAAAAGCAAAAAACGCCGCTTTTCTCGATGATTACAAGACTTGATTCTCAGAAGGGTCTTGACCTGCTGCTCCACATCATCGATGAGCTGCTTGAGGAAGATTTGCAGATCGTCGTGCTCGGAACGGGAGATCCATCCTATGAGAGGCGCTTACAGGAAGCACAGGAAAGGCATCCCGACAACATGCGTGCGATCATTCGGTATGATCGCCATCTGGCTCGTCGTATCTACGCGGGATCAGATATATTCCTCATGCCGTCACTCTTTGAGCCGTGCGGTCTGTCTCAAATGATCGCCATGCGATATGGGACGATTCCCGTTGTGCGTCAGACGGGAGGACTTGCCGATACGGTTGAACCGTGGAATAAATACGAGAAAACAGGAACGGGGTTCGGATTCCAGAATATCAATGCACATGAATTGCTCTATACGGCGAAAGATGCCGCCGCACTATATCGCGACGATAGAGAAAGCTGGCGCAAGATGGTCGTCGCGGCGATGGAAGGCGACTATTCTTGGAATCGTTCCGCCGGAGCATATCAGGAGCTTTACGCAGCAATGGAGGCCGAAGCGAGGTAATAAGTGATCACCATTACGCATGATGTCACGTCATCGTTTTATAGATCGCCGAAAGGCGCGGTTGCAACAGGAACTCAAGTAACATTACGTCTATTACTTTCGAATTATTCGGACAGTATTCACTCGGTGCGCCTGTTTTATGTGTACGGGCTCGAGTCGTTCAGCGAAGGCTACGCGTTGATGCGACGAGAAAAATGCGAGGAGATTGAAAAGCTCGTTGAAGATAATCGGTATTCCCACGACGCTGTCGTTTATTCGACGGATATTCGCATGAACGATGAGCCGGGACTATTTTTCTACTGGTTTGAGGTTAGATTCGAGGACGGGCGCTATCGTTGGGGTTTCCCGGATAAGACGACGGAGGGTATGAAGGCAATAACACTCAAGTCCAGCCCGCCTTTCCGATCAGATGGCAGTGAAGTAATTCCCGGTTTTCAGATAACGGTTCACGTCGCAGATTTTCGGACGCCGGACTGGATGAAGGGTGCCGTTCTCTACCAGATTTTTCCTGATCGGTACAATCGCGGTTCTCAATTTGATGAAACGAAAGCGCTCGAAGAGATGCATTTCCCCGAGCGAATCTGGCATAGCGACTGGAGTGAAGAAGTCGATATCATCGGCAAAGAGCCGGAGGGCTATGAAGCATGCGATTTCTTCGGCGGGACGTTGGCGGGCATTACGGAAAAGCTTGAGAGTCTGGCGGAAGTCGGCGTGACGGTCCTCTACCTGAATCCCGTTTTCAAGGCAAAATCGAACCACCGATACGATACGGGTGACTATTTGTGCGTCGACCCGCTTCTCGGGTCGAATGATGACCTCTTGGAGCTCTTCAAGAAAGCGAGAAGTTTCGGTATCCGCGTTATCATGGATGGCGTGTTCAGTCACACGGGTTCCGACAGTCTCTATTTCAATCGCTACGATCGTTATGACTCTGTAGGAGCTTGGCAAGAGAAGCGGGACGGAACACCGTCTCCCTATACGTCGTGGTTTCGCTTTAACGAAGATACGGAGAAGCGGATGCTCGAACCGTGTTTAACAGAAGGCGGCGATGTGATTGCGCCATACGAATGTTGGTGGGACTTTCATTCTTTGCCGAATGTCCACGAGGACGATCTGACGTATCGAGAGTTTATCTGCGGTCCTGACGGGGTGCTCGCCCGTTGGCTCCGGGCGGGTTGTTCCGGTGTTCGGCTCGATGTCTCCGATGAGTTGCCCGATTCCTTTCTTAGGCTGCTGAGAAGACGAGTGAAGGCGGAGAATCCCGATGCCTATATCCTCGGAGAAATCTGGGAGGAGCCGACGGCGAAGATCAGCTACGGGCATTACCGCGACTTTTTGTTCGGACGCACGCACGATGCCGTCATGGGGTACGCGTTCAGAAAATACGTGATCGATTTTCTGAAAGGCGACACCAATGCGATAACTTTGCGATACGGTTTCGAGCATCTTTGCACTGTAACACCGATTGAGGCGTTATTCAGTCAAATGAATCTCTTAGGCAGTCACGATACGAAACGCATCATCACGAAACTCGCCGGTGCTCCGCAGCCACAAAAGAGGGAAGAACAGATACGTTTGACCTTATCTGCCGCGGAGCGAAAACATGGTGAGGAACTTGTTCTCGCCGGCATGCTATTGCAACTAGCCTTTCCGGGAGCGATGGCAATCTATTACGGCGATGAGCTCGGTATGGAGGGATACGAAGACCCGTTTAACAGGCGTACGTATCCATGGGGTGCACCTGAAGGAGATTTCACGGCACGCGTGCGACGGCTGATAAAGCTCCGTGCGTCTACGCCTGTCCTGCAGACCGGGTTCTTTGAGGTGCTCGAGGCGGACAGACAGACGATCGTCATGCGTCGATATTTGACGGAGAGGGGAGAAGACGTATTCGGTCGTCAAGTCGACGGACCGAATGAAGTGGTTGTCCGTGTAACACGGACGAAACGTGGAGCGACAGGATCAATCGAAATCAACGGAGAGATCGTTTACTCCTAAGCGATCTCTCCGCTGAAGTTATTATTTAAACGCGGATTTTTTTAAGTCTCGCGAAGCGCGGGAGTCCGTTTTCATGTTTCTGATGCGGTTCCCCCTCAATGAGCGGCAGGGCGTAATCGATAAAGTCTTGCGTAACGTAATTGCCGGCTTCGTTAATCCATGCACGAGGGACAACCTTCTCTTTGTTTGCCGTCTCCGCTAGAGGGACGTGTATGATCTCGCAACGATACGGCTCGCCTTCGGCGCGTTTAAATCCGATCATCACGCCGCTGACGCCGTCTAACGCTGCTTTTACGCCTGAACGACCGGCAAGAAGGGCTTCTTCGATGTCGCGACCGGAAGCGGCATGTGCCGCGCAGCGCTGCAGCAGGGAGAATTCGATGCCGCGGACCTTCACTCCAAGTTCGTCGGCGAGTTCATCGGCGAGCAGAGCCGCGACTCCGCCCAGCTGTTTATGTCCGAACGAGTCGGTTGCGCGACTTGAGAGCTGTTCGGCGACGAGAGTGCCGTCAGCTGTCATGATGCCTTCAGAAACGCTGATCATGACCACGTTCTTCTTCTTTAACACCTGGCGAGCATCTTCATGCATTTGATCGAAATCGAAGGGAACTTCGGGTAAATAGATAAGATCCGGTCCGTGCCCGATCACGCCTGCAAGTGCGGAAGCTCCCGCAAGCCAGCCTGCGTGACGCCCCATGCATTCAAAGACGATCGCCATCGGTGTGCTGTACGAGTGAGCGTCTTGCCAGACTTCCGAGATCGCCGTTGCAAGGTAACGGGCGGAAGACCCGAAGCCGGGGCAGTGGTCCGTTCCGAATAAGTCGTTATCAATCGTCTTAGGGATGCCGATGACGCGGCACTCATATTCCTGAGCTTTGAGATAGCGCTCAACTTTCATGCACGTATCCATCGAGTCATTGCCGCCGTTGTAAAAGAAGTAGCGGATGTTTCGTTTTGCCAGCACTTCGTGTATGCGCCGAAGATCCGTGTCGTCGACTTCGGGTGAGGCAATTTTGTAGCGGCATGTTCCGAGAATTGAAGAGGGTGTTCCTGTCAGGTATTCGAGTTCTTGTCGATCCTCACGACCGATGTCATACAGTTCATCGCGGAGAACGCCTTCGATACCGTGGCGCATCCCGTAAATATTTTGAATAAGTTCGGGATGATCCAACGCCTCGAGAAAGACACCCGCAGCGCTTGAGTTGATGACGGAGGTCGGTCCCCCGGATTGACCGAATACGAGATTTCCGATGAGTTTTGTCATGTAAAAGCAACTCCTTTACTTATTTATGTTCAATGTTTTTTGTGTATTGATGGGCGATATCGGTTTTTGTATCGCGGATATCGCCCATAGAACAACTCCATTATGTCAGAGTTCTATTGTTTGGAACAAGTTGCGCGCCGTCCTCTTGACAAGAAAAGTCAACAGGATGGCGACGGCGACATAGAAGGCGATCACGACGATCGCGACGATGAGATCGTTCTTTGATGTGAGCGAGCGGACGAGAAAGGCGAGTCCGACGGAGACGCCGATATAGGCGAAATCTCCGAGCGACGAAACGAGTCCGGAGCGCGTGTTTTTGACAGCTTCGATTTCATTGCTCCATGTGAGTGACGGCTCTTTCATGTCGATCAAAAATCCCAGCAATTGCATGGAATACGAGTTAACAATAGCGATGAAAAAAACGATCAGCGCAAGACTTAGGGGCATGTCAAGGAAAAGAGCGAGGGCTATCGTAATAATGATCCAGATGGCGGTCATCAGTAAGATACCGGGCGTTAACCATGCGAGAACTTGCGTACGTATCGGAACGGGGATCCTTTTTGAGATATTAAACGCCGCTCCCTGTCTTGAAATTGCGGAAGCTGAGATAAGTGCCGTTCCGCTAAAAAACGTCGCAATGCCTCCTACGATTAAGGCGATGATCCAGATGGAATGTTTCCAATCGCCCGTCATGATCCAGAAGCGCAGATACTCGATCGTGTTCATCCCCATCTCCGAAGTGCCGGGAGACTCTAAAAAACCGATGGCGAACCCCGCGGTCATAATCACAGGAAATAACAGCACGAAAAAAATCGTCTGCGTAAAAAATGCCGGCGTGCGGAGGAGCAAAATCCATTCTTTATTTAAGATCGCACGATAGGCGCTTCGAGGCGTGAGTTTCCGCGCTGCCTCTTTTGATGTAAGCTGTTTGGCGCTTTGACCGCCTTTTGTGCCGAGTACGCCGCGGATATAGATTTTGTCGGCGATTACGAGAAGTAGCCCCACAGAAACGACGTTCAATACACAGGCAATGAGACTATGGAGAAGAGTGCTCCAACGATCCGCATTGATGAGCATAGCGGCACTGAAAGCCGACGTCGGTAGGAATTTAACGAGTCTATTCAGGAGCGCTCCTGTCGCGGGATCCGAGAAAATACCGCCTGTTTCGAAGAAATCATCGCTTGGCTGCATATTGGCAAAGAGCGAGAAAGAGACGATCAAGAGAATCATCACGATCGATGTGATCAACTGAAATCTGTCTTTGTTTCGCGCCCATTTCGTGTAGCGCATCATGACGAGAACGAGGATCATGGTAAGGGCGAAAGGCGCGACAGTGACGTACAGCATGAAAGGGATCGACTGAACGTAGTATCCCCAAGGTCGGTGCGACACGATACCATGCGCGATGAGCGACGGATAACATAGAAGAGTCGTAAGCAGGAAGACGGGAACAAATGTCTGCGTCAGTTTGGCAGCGGTAATCGTCGAAGGTTTGACGGGAAGCACGAGTAGTGATTCAAGGCTGCTCTCGTGATAAAGCATCGGGATCGCCTGCAAGATGCCGATGATAAGGGTAAAAACAGGCGCCGCCAGCGCGATTATTCTGATAAACAAGTCTTCCGCGCCAACGACCATCAGTGCTTTTGTCAAGCCGATGCCAATCATGACCGAATAGAAAGAGAACATGACGATAATAAACGCGAAGAGAAATACTGTCGAGACTCTGGAGCGAGGCTTATCTTTGTTTTTCTTTCTTGAAGAAATCATGCCCCGCGAAGTATTCGCAAGCATCTCTGACCAAAGAGGGCGCATGAGTATGAGATAATGTTTCATGGTATCACCGATCCAATCACATGCTACTCGACGAATGAAGCGCCATGCGCGGCGTTCTCGGTATCGCTCACGAGGCGCAGGAACAGCGATTCGAGAGACGAATCGTCTTGATAGTGAGCTCTCAATTCATTCACCGTTCCGACAAAGATAAGCTTGCCTTCGTCAATGATCCCCAGTCGGTCGCACACTTTCTCGGCGACATCCAAGATATGCGTTGAGAAGAGTACCGTTTTGCCTGCGTCGGCATATTCGCGCATCATTGTTTTGAGCGTGAAAGAAGAGGCTGGATCGAGACCGGTCATCGGCTCATCCAGTATCCATGTATTGGGATCGTGAAGCAGCGCACCGACGAGGATGAGCTTTTGTTGCATGCCGTGGGAAAATGTTTTGATCTGTTGATTGAGTACGTCGGCGATGCCGAATTTCTTCGATAACTCGTCCACACGCGCTTTTCGAATGTCGCCGTCTACGCCGTAAACGTCTCCGATAAATCGCAAGTATTCGATCGCTTTGAGGCGTGTGAAAACTTCGGGGTTGTCGGGCACGAAAGCGAAACGACGCTTTGCTTCAATGGCGTCCTTTTCGATGTCAAAACCGTCGATTGCAATGGACCCCGTGTCAGGCAACAGGAGTCCCGTGACAAGCTTCAACGCTGTCGTCTTCCCGGCACCGTTCGGTCCGAGAAACCCGAAAATTTCGCCATCACGTATCGTGAGCGTCACGTTGTCGACAGCGTTCTTTTTACCGTCATAACTTTTGCTAACATTTTTGAGTTCGATCATGTATCGATTACCCCTTGTCCTATTTAAACTTTCGTTTCAGATAATCTAACAAATCTAGTATAGCGAAGCAATTTGTCCCAAAACTACCGTCAGTATGACGAAATAATTATTATATGGTAAATTATTTTGGAGTCGCATAACTCGTGATGGCGAAAGATTGACAAGGTAAACGGCATTTGACATAATATCTTGGCTGGCTTTTCGCCGGAATCGACATGCGGCCATGGCGGAATTGGCATACGCGCACGTTTGAGGGGCGTGTGGGAGACCGTACGAGTTCGAGTCTCGTTGGCCGCACCAGATAGCGATAATCCGAACCTGTTCTTTGCGATGGCAGATGGGTTCGGATTATTTTTGTGCTTCGATGGATACGAAAATATACATAATGGAAATGGACTGTCATGCTATAAAACTGAAACATTGATAGACGATGGACACTTTTATTTCGCAACAGCTGCTAACAAAAGATGTCCTTTGGTAAAGGCGAATTTTATCAAATTTGATCCTTGCGATCTGTCGAAAAGAGTTGACATCAGATGTCAAATTGTACGACAATATGGTCCAATGTGTTATTCGTTTTACAGAAGCATAATTGATTTCGTCGAAAGGGGCGAGCGCAATGGGAAGCAGGCGGCAGCACGAACTTTATGAGCTGTCCTTTGCCCAGGATAACGTTCTGGCGCTTGAAAAAGCCTGTCCCGGCTCTTCGATAAATAATATTTGCCTCGTGATCCGAATATGCGGTTGTTTTAACGCCTCTTTACTCTCTACATGCCTCAATAAATTGCTGCAGCGAGACGATACTTTGCGACTGCAAGTGACGGAGTTATCCGGCAAAACCATGCAATATATCAGAGAATACACGCCCCAGGAGTTTCTCTACTATGATTTTACCTTGCCCGGCAGCGAAAGCGTCGACCGCTGGGCTGAATCCGTTGCTGTTATACCGATTTGGCGGCTTGATGCACCCTTATACGAATTTAATTTATTCAAATCCGGCGAAAATACAGGCGGACTTTTGCTTAAATTAAGCCATTTTATCACTGATGGTTACTCTTTAATCGACATCGTTAACTACATATATGAGACCTATTCCAAACTGTTGGCTAATGAAAAGCTATTGGATGAAACAACGCGACCTTCTTATATAGAACACATTAATGCGGAAAAAGAATATATAGCCTCTTCTGACTATCAGGAGGATTTAGAATACTGGCGAGAACTATTGACTGACTGTCCAGGAACGTTGCTTTTTGGTCATCTGCGACATCCGGTTGCCGCTTATACAGGTAATCGTATATCTTTTCGGCTATCGCGTCTTCTGAGCAACCGGATAAAGTCTTATTGCCTGAAAAACCGAGTTGCGCCCTTTAGCCTGTATTATATGGCTTTGAACGCTTGCCTATGCCGGATGTCCGGCACGAATTCGATGAATATTGGCGTTCCTGTACTAAACCGGTCTAACTTCTCGGACAAGCAAACCGGCGGGATGTTTGTCAGCACCTTGCCTTTTATTCAGGCTTTTGACGATAGCCTCTCGTTGAACGAATATAACGAGGTAGTGAATGAAGCTTGGTATAATTTACTGCGACATAGCCGCTTTCCTTTCAGCGAGATAAACGCGCTCTATAAGAACCTGCAGCCAACGGGTGGGCGCCTATTCGATGCAGTCTTGTCTTTTCAAGATTGCGAGGTTTTTTCCCATTCTAATAATATGACCTCTTTCAGCGGTAAATGGCTTTATGCCGGGCAACAAGCCGAGCAATTGATCATCCATTTTAACCGTTTAAATGATAATTTCTTTGTCGATTATGATTATTTAATTCAATTTTATTCTGAGGATACAGTAGCCCGTCTGCATAAATATGTGACGCGCTTGCTTTCTCAGATGCTGAACGATCCTAATTGCCCGATATGGCGCTTTCATTTGATTAACGAGGATGAAAGAGAAGCGCTGCTTTATACGAATAATATGCCAAAAGTTGAGCGCGAGCTTAAGACTGTTCCGGAGAAATTCTTAGCTGAGAGTGAATTACATCCGGAGCGCTGCGCCTTGATCTTTCAAGGGATACGAATGACCTACTCATCCCTTGAGCGCTATGCCGCCTCGTTTTCCAATGCTATCGATGCAACCGGGAAAGAA
>JAAZMK010000058.1 GCA_012798865.1 Clostridiaceae bacterium
AGCAAATGATAAAAACCCGTCTGACTTCCCCTATGGCAATATGCGACGTGTCCCGTATTTCTTGCCACTTCCGGCAAAATGAAATCAGCTTGTACTCCGTCCCCGCTTCTTTCGAGTTTTCCGATGGTATCTGCCGGGATTCCCGTATTATAAATAATTTCATTTTCAGAATTGACAACCCATATGTATGCGCCTGTAGAACGTGTCGCAAAAGAGATATAGCCAGTAATATCGGCAGCTACAAACGTTGTATGAGCAACATCCATGCGCCGTTCCGTCAGAATTGCGAGTTCCTGCGCATAGCGCCTTAATTCCTCTTGTCTTTGGTTCGAAGTCGACACATTGTAGACTGTGCCATACACAAGCGCAAGAATCAGGAAGACGGCAAAAATCGCGGCTGAAATAGTCAGCAGTGTGCGTGCATAGATGGAGAGACCGCGGCGTTTCACGATATTTCGTCGTCCTTTACCTCGAACTTGTAACCGACGCTCCATACTGTTTTTATCTGCCACAGCGGATGATCGATCACATCGAGTTTCTCGCGAATGCGCTTGATATGCACATCGACTGTGCGCTGCTCACCATAGTAATCCATCCCCCATATACTCTCGAGTATCTGGTCTCTCGTAAAGACGCGATTGGGGTGCGTTGCCAGGAAGAAGAGCAATTCCAATTCTTTGGGCGGCATATCAATCTCCTCATCACCGACCCGCATGGTATAACGTATGCGATCAACAACCAGCCCGGGGTACGACACGACATTGTCCTTCGTATCCTCCCCCTCTTTTACACCGGACGATGCACTCCTCGTCCGTCGCAATACTGCCTTCACGCGCGCCAGCAATTCTTTCGGCTCGAAAGGCTTAAGAATATAATCATCGGCTCCAAGTTCAAGCCCGACGATTTTATCGAGTGTATCGCTCCTCGCCGTCAGCATAAGAACGGGTACATCCGATTCGCGCCGAAGCTCGCGTATCACATCGAAACCGCTCATACCGGGAAGCATCAAATCGAGAATAATGACATCGGGGTTTACCGCTCGGACGAGCGGTAAAACGGTATCGCCTGTATATCCCGCTGTAACATTAAAGCCGTCTTTCTCAAAGTACAGCCTGAGAAGCTCACTAATATGCTTGTCATCGTCTATAATCAAAACTCGTTTCGGGTCATCCATTTTCTACACTCCCTTTACTTTCACATTCATTCTGACATGCATCATCCATTAACATGAACCGGTTGAGTCTTCTCTTCCTTCATCGCCTGTTGTCAAAGCGCTTATCTCCGATATAAAAGAGTTGATGTCACTGAAAGCTCGGTAAACTGAAGCAAAACGGACATAGGCAACTTCATCAATTATCCGCAATTGTTTCAGCACCTGCTCACCAATTTCAGCTGTTGAAATTTCCCGTTTCAGCGCGTTCTTCGCCGTGTGTTCGATGTTGTCGATCAGATGTTCGATCTGCTCTGTCGTAATCGGACGTTTCTCGCAGCTTTTCATAATTCCGATGATCAGTTTCTGTCTGTCAAAGGGCTGTCTGCTCCCATCCTTTTTAATCACCATGAGAGGCATATCTTCAACTCGCTCATACGTCGTAAAGCGAGAACCGCAAACTAGACATTCTCGCCTGCGACGTATCGAGCTTCCATCTTCCGCAGGGCGCGAATCGATTACTCTGTCGTCATTGCCTTCACAAGCCGGACACTTCATAAATGCCTCCTGAGAAATAACATGACCGGATCATCGATCCGGCCATAAGTGTCAATCTATCTAGCGGAAACAATAGTCACGCACCGCATGATTCCACGGACATCACCGCTTCGCCGGATTAAGCGCGGTCGTCATCTTCATCCTGTAAAAACCAAGGAAGTGTACGCCCGTCTTGACGACTCTGACGAGATTTTGTCTGTCGCGAGTCGACCGCCGGTGCCTCGTCGAGTACGCGCGGCGCCGCAGCATCTTGTCTCGCCGCATGCTCCGATGCTCTCTGAATCATGTCGATCATTTCCCGATCAGTTTGACGTGAACTGCTGCGGCTGAAACCGGTCGCCTGAGCATCGCTACGACCTCTCATAGAAGGCGCACTGCCACGTTGCGGGCGGAGAAAATCAGGTAGATCATCAATTGTCGATCTCTGTGCGCTCTGCGTGCCTCGCGGCGGCACGTTAAAAGACGACAGGGGCATTTGCGCTTGACCGAGCTTTGAAGATCTGCCTTGGAAAGCGTCCTGTTCAAAACGGCTCGCAATGATTGTGATAATGAGATCATCTTGCATATTCTCATCAACAACGGCGCCAAAGATAATATCAGCATCTGGAGATACAGCTTCACGAACTTGCGAGGCGGCTTCGTTGATCTCTTTAATCTTCATGTCATGCCCGCCGGTGAAGTTGATAATAATGCTGTGCGCACCGTCAATGGTCGTTTCAAGCAACGGACTGGACATTGCCTGTTTGACGGCCGTCGCCGCGCGGCTCTCGCCGCTTCCGCGTCCGATTCCCATGTGGCATACGCCGGCATCCGTCATGACGCGCCTCACGTCCGCCATGTCGAGATTGATCAAGCCGGGAACAGCAACAAGGTCGGAAATACTTGATACGCCATATTGGAGAACGCGATCAGCCAAGCCGAATGCTTCGTCAATCGTCGTATCGTCACTTGCAATTTCTAGGAGCTTGTCATTCGGAACAACAATCAAGGAGTCGACGTGTTGCTGTAATTCACGGACACCCTTCTCTGCATTCTGGCGCCTTCTCGAACCCTCGAATCGGAAAGGCATCGTCACAACACCGACAGTCAGGATACCGAGTTTCTCGGCAACTTGAGCCACGATAGGGGCGGCTCCCGTTCCCGTTCCACCTCCCATACCTGCCGTAATAAACAACATATCGGACCCTTCGATCGCCTTAGAGATCTCCTCAATATTCTCCTCAGCAGCCTTTTGACCAATCTCAGGTATTGCGCCGGCACCAAGTCCGCGCGTCACCTTCTCACCAATCTGGATCGACTGACTAGCCCTCGAACGCAACAAAGACTGATGGTCCGTATTGACAGCAATAAACTCAATACCTTGCACACCTCCGTCAACCATTCGATTGACGGCGTTGCATCCGCCTCCGCCGACGCCGACCACACGAATTGTTGCGTAGAGATCGTCGGTCATAGCAATATCAAAATTGTAATCCAACACTGTTATGCTCCTTACCAAACATTCTGTTGCGCTGTGCGGAAATGTCATTACAAGCTAACATCGATAAAATCGCACCTTCACCATCAAGAAAGCTAACCCAACCGCACCATGTCGACATTTTACACTACACAAACATGAATGGCAACCTTTTAGGCGGCTAAAATAAAATTACTTTTAAATTGCGAATGCTTATAAGGATGTCATTACAAGTTTAGATTAGCTATCACCACTGATGCTGTAAAAACAGGTTCACCGCTCATCACTATTTTCGTCCTTATGACGTGAAGCCCGCCAGGTCTTATATTTCAAATATGAATGGCGTGAAATGAAACTGATATTTCTAAAGATGCGGTAGGCAAAAACAAAGGCGATCACAAATGCGAAATCATATTTAAGTTGAACGCCTAATGCCGTCAAAAGACCTGATATAACGATGTTTGAGGATAATTCAATAACAAATTTTGCCGGTGCAAATTCTTTGCGCTGCATGGCGTTATATGATGCGGTCAATGCCTCAATGCCGACAAGTGTCAGGACAGCGAGATAAGGGGTAAGCCCTGTGGGTATCGACACATCAAGAAAGAGACCCGCGATCAATCCAATCAGTAAACCTATCAATATGATCAACTTTTTTCCCTCCTCTCGGCATTCGCAATTGCACCATTATGAGATGTCATGACATCAAATAGTAATATTTCAGGTCGCATCAGGTCTGAAAAAAACTGAGTGACCTGTTAGATCCAGCTCCCCCGATCCTCGACTTTGGAGATCGCCTTCCCCGAGAAGGTAACTTAAAACCTTCAGCCTGTCCTGTAATGACCTGTTGTCTTCCAGTTTAACACGTATTTCCCCTCCTTGCGACAGAGGTATGAAGAGATAAAATGTGTGGTCAGTAATCGGCTTGATTTGTCTCACAAGTTGCATAAGGGAAATCCGACCGCTATTCGCATCGTTCTTCATGTCGTGTTCGATTAGAGAAGCCGTGATGTTGATCGCTGAAAACAGTTGCGTCTCGTCGCCGACTTCAATCTTCTCATTGATTAATGGAGTGCTTTCTAACCTTATGCCTTCAAGCACAGGAATATCAAAATCACGTTCGCTGGCGATACGGATCACGCTCAGTTCACTGTCCAACAGCGCAAATCCTCCGGCTATGCGAATGGCAAGTATTTCTGTTTTTTCTACAATCGTAACGCGCACTTCAGATGGAAAACGAAACTGAACCTTCACTGAACGGACGAGTTGAAGCGTATCCTTAATCTTATCTTCTATGTTGCCGTAGCGAAGTGTTAGATAATGAATCGGTTCTCCGCCGATACCACCGATAAAGTGCTCTCCCGGGCTCTTGTCGATCAACTCCATGATGTCTTCACGTGCAATCAATCTCAAGCCGCTCACTGTGACGCGCTCAATATAGAACTGAGGCAAATAGGCAACAAGTGTGACGATCACCAAAATGAGAGCGACCGCGCTTAATACGGCAAGCGGCCAACCGACAATCATCTTACGACGCCGATCCCTTTCGCGTTTTTTACGGTTCTCAATATAGAAAGGTGACGGTTCGAAACTATCTGAATAACCGTATTGCAAATGGGAATCTTTGGACGACCTGCGCCTACGTTTTTTTGGCGATCCTTTTATCGCATGACGATTGTCAGCTTTTCTTTTTCTATCGTTTCGGCGATCCATGTCAACAAAGCAGATCGATGATTTCTTTCGCAATCATACAGGATGCGTAGGGAGTCGCGAGTGATTTTGCCTTTGCGCCCATCTCTGCTAGCAAGTCTTTTTCCACAACGGCGCTTCTGATTACCTCCAGTAAAGTACGGCTGTTAAAACTTCTGTCGTCACAAACAAAAGCCGCCCCCGCTCTTTTCATAACATTGGCATTTTCGGTCTGGTGATCATCGGCAGCAAATGGGTAAGGTATCAGGATCGACGGTTTGCCAAGCGCTGTGATTTCTGCACAAGTCATCGCTCCTGCCCGACCTACATAAAAGTCACAAGCCGCAATCCGGAGAGGCGCGTCGTGATAGAACGGCGTTGCCGATACTTGAGGAATCGTGCTCAATTGTTCCGCGACGCTCTCATCGTTTTGCGTCCCCGTACTGACCATAATCGATAGTTGCGGGTGTTGTTCAATCAGCTGGGACCATTCGCCGTTTTGGTCGAGACCCCTAACGGCATCGTTGATCGTTTTTGCTCCGAGACTGCCACCCATGACAAGGACAGCAAAGGCATCGGAATCCAGTCCGATCGATTCACGGGCACTTTCATAGTCCAAATGATAGAAATCAGGACGTACAGGATTACCTGTCAGATAAAGACTAGTCTTCTTCGAAAAATACGATCGGCTGACGTCGTAGCTGATAAAGACCTTCTCGGCACCTTTTGAGAAAAAACGATTCGCCCTGCCGGGGATAGAATTCTGCTCGTGTAACACGTATGGAATTCGTAATATTTTGGCGATAGTAAGTACCGGAGCGGAAACATAACCTCCCGTTCCGATGACGATATCGGGTTTCAATTCCTTCATCGCTTTGTAACTGAGTCGCATGCCGCTCACATTCCGCTTCACCCAACTCCAATAGCGGGGGTCGTTTTTCGAAGGAAGATTTTGTGCCGTCACGGGTCTGAACTCAATATTTTCCTGAAGAGCCGTCTTGTGCTCGAGTCCGTCGGTGACACCGCAGAAAACAATGCGCCAGGAAGGACAGAGGGAACGAAGCTCTTTAGCAATGGCAAGCGCTGGGAATATATGACCGCTCGTGCCGCCGGCTGCAATGAGTACTGTCTTGCTATCGTTCTTTAATGCCTGACCTTTTTCCAAAGCCATCTTATACCCCATCCACGGTCAACATATTTTAATTCTACAAGGAATCGAAAATCTTCACATCTGTTGTATAGCGTAACCCACCGCGCTGTCATCCTCAAGATCTGACTTGCCTCTATTTGAATTTTTTCTTTGCCGCGTACTATCGAGAATTTCTGCCAGTTCGCGGTTCTCTTTCTTGCCGCTTTTCGAAACGCAGAGCACAAACCCGGCAGCAAATGAAAAGAAGATATTCGCCGTCCCTCCGTAACTGAAGAAGGGAAGTGAAATGCCGGTCGCCGGTATCAGGCTTACCGCCACAGCCATATTGAGAAAAGCCTGAATCGCAATCATAACCGTATACCCCGCCGCAACAAGCACCGACATAGGAGTTGCAGCTCGACGAGCAACCATGAGACCGGCGACAAGGAATGCAATAAACAATATTATGACTGCAATAATGCCTAAAAAGCCGAGTTCTTCACCGATGATTGACAAGATAAAATCGTTATGAGCTTCTGAGAGCCAGTTGAGTTTTTGGACGCTCTTTCCTAAACCTTTTCCCGTTAATCCGCCGGAACCTAGGGCGATCTCCGCCTGATCGATCTGCATACGATCATCTACACTGACAGCTTCTCTATTTTGGAAAGTGTCCAGTCTTCGCGCGGCATGGGAAAAGCGTTGGCTGATGTAACTGACGGGCGATCGACCTGTCTTCCACTCGTAGATGGCACCGATGGTCATTCCGACTACGAGAATAATGACTAGCAACTGGACAATCCCGACAAGCTTGACTTTTGGCGGTATCGGCGCAAAAAAGAATACGACAAGACATATCATCGTCAATATAATCGCCCCGGAAAGATGCGGCTGAATAACAATCAGAATTACCCAGATAATCATCAGAATTCCGGGGCTCACGACGTCTTTTAATGCCCGCTTCATCAGAGAAGGGCGTTTGGGCTTTGATATTTGTTGACCTGCCGCGCTGTCTTTTGCCTTGACAGCCTTCCCTCCCCGACCTTTCAGACGGCTCGAAAAATAGGATGCCAAGAAGAATACCGCTCCGACCTTTGCCAACTCTGAAGACTGAAACGTGATGCCGGCAATCGTCATCCAACGTTTTGCACCATTGAAACTCTCACCTCTGAAGAATGTGTATACAAGGGATAACGTAACAACGATATAAACAATCCATCGTAGCGACGGTCGCATTAACTGACGAAAAGGAACAATCACGGCGAATATGATCGCCGCCAATGCACCGCCAATCATGTAGAACGCCTGTTTTTTTGCGAGTTTCGTCGCATCCGCCTCCCAAATCATACCGATGGGTGATGAAAGATCAGAAGTGCCTATCTGTTGCGATTGTGCCCGCATCGCCGAGCCTGACTGAACGAAGCTTATGCCGTAGCTGGCACTGAACATCATCATCAGTCCATACGCAATCAAAATCAGCCAGATAAAGAGGAAGACGAGCGACATACGGCGATGTGAAGAGAGCTGTTTATAGCCGAGAACGGCCTCTTGGCGTTCGATCTTCTTCTGATTGCGAGACTTGCGCGGCAAAAAAAGTTTGTTGGCAGTTTCCGACATCGCTACCTCCTAAACAATGGAAACGACATCAGCAAGAAACCCGCTAACGACGCTAAGAGACCGACGAGACTGAACACCAACACAATTTTTTTCTCATGCCATCCACACAACTCGAAGTGGTGGTGAATCGGCGACATACGGAAAATCCTTTTGCCGCCTGTCGACTTGAAATAGATCACCTGAATAACGACGGAGAGACCTTCAAAAAAGAATACGAAGCCCGTAATAACGGCAAGATAAGGAACACCCATCACAACGGTTAGCAGAACAAATGCTATGCCAAGCGCCTGCGAACCCGTATCCCCCATGAAGATACGCGCAGGATAACGATTAAACAAAAGAAAACCTAGACACCCGCCTGAAATCACGAGAGACAACGTCATCGTCGACGAAGCATAAGGAAGCACAGGTGCCAAGAGAGCGCTCACAGCGAATAGTCCGATACCTGCGATCGACATGAGCGAAGACAGCAAACCGTCTACTCCGTCCGTTATGTTGACAGAATTGCTCATATAAAACAGAAACGGGATCAAAACGAAAGCATAGACTATTTTCCATACTCCGATTATGGGGATCACCTTCCCCATAGGCGACAAAATAAATGGGTCATAAGGCGAAATCCAAAGATAAAAAACAGCGGCGGCGATCGAGAAGATACCTAACCATATCGTCTTCTGTTTGACGCTTAAACCTTTACGCGATACGTTGACCTTGATATAGTCATCGGCAAAACCGACAAATCCAAAGAGAAGCATGAAGACAATCATAACCGTCATGGGCAACAAATCGCGCTTGATAACAGGACCTATGATGGCGAAAAGAGTGATCGGTATGAGAAAAAACAGCCCGCCAAATGTCGGTGTTCCCGCCTTTGAAAGATGAGATTGAGGACCGTTATCGCGAATAGGCTGGCTTGAGCGTATCCGACGTATCCAAGGAAGCATGACCAGACCGCAGATCATCGTTCCAACGGCTACCACCAGGAGACTAATAACGGCAAAACGCATCTCAGCAACAGGAAACATAGTACATAACACCTCACGTGTTTCTGTTTATCAGCGCAGTCACAATGTGATCAAGTTCATAGAATCGAGAGGCTTTTACCAAGACGAGATCGTCGCCGCCAACCTCTTCAAGCACATCGTTTATAGCCTCTTCACCCGTCTCATACCAACCTGCAAACATGGAGGAGAAAATCGGATCACTAAACATCGCATCTCTCATCACCTTGGTCTCTTCCCCAACTAGAAAAACACGGTCAACGTCGGCGCATAAAAGCTCATTTGTCGCATCGAGATGCGCCTCTTTCGAATAACGTCCCAGCTCACGCATTCCACCAATTACTGCTACGAATCGCCGCCGTCCACCCGCCATCATGTGAGCCGTTTGGAGTGCCGACTGGAGCGATTCAGGGGATGAATTGTACGTATCATCGATAATATCGACTAATCCCCTTTTAAAAAGCTCCTGACGATGTTCCGACGTGACAAAATTGCTCGCGGATGCCGCCGCCTCCTGCATGTTCAGACCCATTGCATAAACAACTGCAAGACCGAACAAGGCAGCGGGGACAAGATGGAGCCCAGGATGAGGGAGAAAAATCGGCCAGCGTTCATCCGGTGTCAAATTTGAACGACCGATAAATGACAGGCTATCCGAGTCGATTCGAATGTGCTCCGCCCAAAAGACCGGGCTTCCGTCACGTTCCAAGCGTCCGACATTTTTTTCGCTACACACGTACCAATGCGAGATGTCGGGCTCGTCACGAATAACCCAACTCTCGAGCAAAGCGTCATCCCCGTTGAGCAACAGAAGTCCGTTACTCTTCATGCCGTCAATCACCGATGTCTTTTCATCGAGAATGTCGTGCATGGATCCGAGGTATTGCGCATGTGAAATACCGACACCCGTGATGATCGAGATATCGGGTCTAGCAATGTGAGAGAGCGTTCGAATCTCACCTTTTCTGTCCATGCCGAGCTCCGCCACCAAAGCCTGTGTCTTTGGATTCGTCGATAAAATCGTTCTCGGCAACCCCACTTGATTGTTGTAGTTCCTTTGCGACTGTTCCGCCCTCACTTGCGACTTAATCATGCAGTAAATCATTCGGCGCGTTGTAGTTTTTCCGACACTTCCCGTCACGCTGATGACGCTCGCCTCGAGTACATTACGATAACCGCTTGCAATATCTTGATACGCCTTCCATGTATCCTCAACCATAAGAATGTCCGGTGCATCTTCATCCGTATCGAGCAGTTTCAAAAATTCCTTTTTTTCCGGTGCATCGTTCGCAATAACGAGCATGCCCGCGCCACGTTCATAAGCTTCATAGAGAAAGTGATGCCCGTCGAAATGATCGCCACGAAGCGGGACGAATATCTCTTCTGACTTAACAGTTCTCGTATCCGTAGAAACGGATGGATAATAGCGCTCTGAATCCGCCGCATTTTTCTCAGTCTGCAGCAATTCTCCATTCGTCCATATTTTAATTTGCATCGGCAAAAAACGTGTCATATTGTTTATCTTTCATTCGGTTTTTAGTCGCTACCCGATTTGTCAGTCTTGTTTGTCCGGTCCAACTTACCTTTTCTACCGAATGATACTTGGATCACTTGTCCTTTTCTTACTTTTCCATCATTCGGCACATGCGTAACGGCAGAATCGATTGGCGCTCCGGAATCATCCTGCACCGGATCAAGGTTCGGCTTGGCGGTAGCCTCTACGCTCTGACTTATTGCAACTCCTGAAGGAATGCCTTCGGGTACAATCACAACGCCGTACTCCGATGCCAGCCAAACGCATTCGTGATAATTCAATCCGCGAAAATCAGGCACAGCTACCCATTCTACTTCATGATCGCCCTCCGGGTAAAGCCACACCGTAGATCCTGTTCCCACCTTCGTGCCTGATTGAGGTAAAACCATGGCACAGGGTCGGTCAAGTAAGTATTCGTCAGTCGGGACATGTGGCGCTAGATTGAGCGTGACGAGGCGCATCGCAAAGTCGCGAACTGTCATTCCGTCCGCTTTAGGAATCTCAACCTGCACTGACAACTTGTTTAAATCGCGCGTGCTATATTCTTGTCCCTTATCTTGGCTGTTTTGAATTCTTGCCATAACACGGTTCGCGGCACGCGCGGCAACAGTGCTAACACTGATCGGAGTCTCAGGTTTTCTAATCGTGACCAAGACAACGTAATCCGGGTCGTCGATCGGATTCATCCCGATAAATGAAAAAGTTCGTCGATCACCATCCTGTGAATCTCTTGAAGTTCCAGTCTTCCCTCCTACATTCAGTCCGATCGCGCCGAAAGTACCTCTCGCCGTTCCGCCCGAAACGACATCAACCATCATCGAGCGAACGCGCTCACACGTTCTTTCCGATAACAATTTCTTCCCCTCACTGACGGCAAATGGTTGCATCACATCCAACCCGTCCGGCGTCGATGCTCGACCGACTCGAGGCGTTACGAGATAGCCGCCGTTACCGATCATGGCGTAAAAACGGATCATCTGAATGGCGGTTATGGAAGAGGATTCTCCGAACGTCATATTAGCAAAATCAAGAGGCGCGGGAGATTTATGGAGCACACCGGTCGCTTCAACCGGCAAATCAATACCCGATCGATCATAGAATCCGAATTTTTTTATCCAGTCGTAGTAGGTCGTCATTCCAATTCTGTTGCCAAGCTGTACATATACGGGATTACACGACAACGCGAATGATTGACGCAATGAAACGTCACCATGACCATGCACCGAATAACAAGTAATCGTTTTTCCCTGTATCGTTATCGGATTATCGCTGAAGACCGTGCCCTCGTATGCGACGTTTTCCTCCAGTGCGATCGCAAGCGTCACCGCTTTAAATGTCGATCCGGGCTCGTAAACATCCGTGACATTGATATTGTCCCATAGATTCGATGATAGGTAATGAGTTCTTTCTTCGGTCGATAAAGCGTCCCATTCCTCACTCGTAAAGCCGAGAGGCATAGCCGTAGGATTCGCGGCATCATATCCACAAACCTGTGCCATCGCGAGCACATCACCAGTATCGACTTCCATCACGATCCCGTGCACACCGTGTCTCAGCCCTGCAGCCGTTGCGATAGACAGCAGTTCTTCCTGCAAGATCAACTGGATTTCCATATCGAGAGTAGAGACGAGATTAAGACTCGGTTCAAGCGGATAGTTGATCGACGTACTGAAAGGAGTCGTGCCTTTATTCGAGTAGTTGTTACGCTTGGCATACGAATATCCCTCTTCCCCGGACAACAAAGCATTGTATTGAGCTTCCAAACCGGATACCCCGACAAGTTTTCCATCTATGACGCGCGTCATACCGAGGACGGGTGAAGCGAGCATTTGATTATTGTAGATGCGGCGCTCTTCCGCATCGAAGCGTATTCCGCCGACACCGTTTGATGTGAGCCAATCTTTCAACACCATGGCATCTGCTTCCGAGACTCCTGAAGCTATCTGCACATAAGGTAGCGTCTTTGAGCCGACCAGTTGTTTTCTTAACCCTGTCCAACCTGTCACCCGATCTGAACGGATTTGCTCGAGCATGGAATCTCTCTTTTCGTCATCGAGCTTCAACTGGAGGGCGATCTGATTGACAATGTCATGATCCGTAATATCGGCTTTTTTTGATCTCACATCTCGCGGGGTCATCCCGATACGATAGACAAAAGTCGAGAGGACGAGCGGATAACCGTTGCGGTCAAGGATCATTCCGCGTTTAGAGCTTTCCCGATCCGTCATATACTGTTGACCCGCCGCCTTTGCCGCAAGCTCGTCATGACGTGTAATCTGCAGGTCGAAAAAATGAAAAACGAGAACACCCGCCAACACGACAAACGCTAAAAGAACCGCCAACATCTTGACGTTAATCATGTTTCTGGGAATATTAACGTTCTGACTATGTGTCGACCTAACAACATGTTGGCGCTTCATCCTGAACCTCTCAATCGGCGAATCAGCCTATTGCTGACTAGCGGCTACGAACCCATGACTCGATCAATTCAATGCTCTCCATAGGCATCCGAGTCATCACATTCATCACTTCGTCATCGAGCGGTTTCATAAGGACAGTAGCCGGTATATGGACGATTTGTTCCGAACCCGGCTTTTGAAGCCCCAATTCAGCGGATGCAATATCTTTCAAGTTGTAGAGTGATGTCTTACTAAGAATCTTGTCTTGGAGAAGACTGTTCTCTTTGTCAATTTCTTTAATTTGGCGTTTGAGACCTGCATTGTAGAAACTCATCTCGGTCAGTTTTGCGCCTCTCCAAACAATGTACCCGACGGCAGTGACCAAGACTAAAAGAACGGATAACAGTCGTAAAGATGCTTTCGCGCGCCAGCGTTTGAGACTCTTGTATTGGAGACGAAGATTATTTTTTTCTACTAGACGCTTCTCTCTATTTCCATGATCCGGGTCAATTTCATCGAGTTGCGGAATGTAGACATCGGGTAGTTCACGTGGTACAGATTGTCGATTAAGTTTTTCGGCAAGATTGCCGTCGGAATAATATCTCATACCTCTACCTCCGCAAATTCAAAGACACGCAACTTTGCGCTACGCGCTCTTCTGTTTCCTTTACACTCAGCTACATCTGCAACGATCGGCTTACCCGTTATGCACTGACCTAACGACCTCTTCCCACATACGCAGACCGGAAAGTCTCTTGGACAGTCACAAGGCGATTCCCAACGCTTCATTGCCTGCTTCACCATTCGGTCTTCCAGCGAATGAAAGCTGATGATAGCAACGCGACCACCAGGCGCCATCGCATCGGGCAGCACCTGCAGTAAATGCGAAAGCTCTTCCTGCTCGTGGTTCACCGCCATACGCAAAGCCTGAAACGTTAGCCTTGCAGGATTCCCTTCTCGTCTCACATGCGACGGTACGGCATGTGAGACGATGTCAACCAGCTCTCCTGTTGTTGTAATCGGTTTCTCGGCACGTCTTTTCACGATTGATTTGGCGATTGAATACGCGTATTGTTCTTCGCCATACAATCTGAGCAGAGCGACGAGATCACTTTCTCTCAGATCAGCAATAAGATCGGCAGCGGTCTTCCCTTGAGCCGGACTCATCCGCATATCGAGCGGACCGTCGTGGAGATATGAAAAACCTCTTTCCGCTGTATCCAGTTGATGTGAGCTGACACCCAAATCAGCTAAGAGTCCGTCAATATTGCCTATATCCCCTGTATCGAGCCAGCTGGGGAAATCGCTGAATCTTGCCTCAATTACTTCGAAAATGGCGCTCGTCTCAACATCTTTTAACCGCTCCGAGGAGACCTCCAGAGCCTCCGGATCGCGATCGGCCACCAAAAGTCTTCCATTCTGACCGAGTTTTTCAAGAATCGCCCTGCTGTGACCGCCTCCTCCTGCCGTGAGGTCAACGTAAAGACCGCCGGGTTTGATCGATAGATTATCGATCACCGCGTCGACGAGTACCGGCAGATGCCACGCATCATAATCCGCGGATCTCATAGGAACTCAGATCCATTTCTGATAGCGGCATATCTTCCTCCTGCAGTTTGTCGTAGAAGGATTGCGCACAAATTTCGATCTTGTCAAAAACGTGTATGAAACACACATCTTCGCCGGGTTTAACCGAGATATGGTCCCACAAGAATGCCGGCACTGAGATGCGACCTTGACCGTCAAACTCGCAGACCGTCGATGAACCGAGTACTTCGCGCTTCAACTTACGGATCACATAACCGGTACTGGAATGATTCAGGATCTGATCCTTAATCAGTTCGAACTCCTCTGGCGTATAGGCGGCGAGAAATCCTTCGTCGATACCTTGAGTGACGATCAAAACACCGTCAAGCTGCTCGCGCAACTTGGCTGGGACAATAACTCGTCCTTTGTTATCTATCGTGTGGGTATAGCGTGCCAAGGCTCTCCTCCTCGATGAAAGACTTCCTTTCTCTTCGTCGGAAAGCTTCCATCCTCTATATATGAAGGCTATTCTACCACAATCCACAGTAAAAATGTACCAAACTCCCCATTATTTACCACCATTTTTTCAAAAATCGCCTTCAATTTATCTATATTTACATGATTAGGGCGATAAACAAACAATTGTTCAAGCAAAAAACGAGCGCACGACAAAAAGACGATGCACTGACCGATGCACTTGAACAATTATTATTTGCGGGATTTACTTGTTTCGATTAGTAATTGAACAGAAGGCGACCGGGAGAACCGGGATATTCCCGCGAACACATATTAAGTTGCGGCTTTTTCTTTGTAGTTCATCGAGTAATTGAGCAAAACGCCCAAAAGCAGAAAATTCGAAATCATGGCAGAACCGCCATAGCTGATAAAGGGAAGCGGGATGCCGGTAATCGGAAGCAAACCGACCGTCATGCCGATATTTTCAACGAAATGAAAGGCGAGACCGGAGATAAGCGCGACCATGATGTACGACTCTTCGGGCGATCGCGAATGAATCTTACTCGCAACTCTGAAGGTATGGAAAATGAAATACGCCGCCAACAGAATGACGACGGTCGTCCCGATCAACCCCAACTGTTCAGAAATGGCAGGAAAAATAAAATCGGACTCTTTGACGGGAACGCTGACATTTTCACCGGTGCGATTCCCCGTCAAGCCACCCGAGGCGACGGCAGCCAACGATTGATTGATGTGATACGATGCCGTTTTATCATGTCCTCTGAAGAGGAATGTCATAATGCGTTCTTTTTGTGTGGCATTGAGCGCAAAATTCCAAGAAAGAGGCAGAACGAGAAAGATCATTCCTGCGACAGACAAAAGAATTGTGCGCCATCTTACTCCCCACACAAAAGTCGTAGCGAGAAACATAAAAATCAGAACGAGGCTTGTGCCGAGATCAGGTTCCGTAATAACAAATAGAAACGGAACACCATAAACGGCAAGCAACCGCAGGAAGCCTTGAGAATAAGACAGTTCGCCGGTTTTCATCGCGGCAAAGATCGGACCGGAAACCATTGCCACAGCGATTTTCGATAATTCAGACGGTTGGAACGACCCGAAGATGGGAATGCGCAACCAGCTGTCCGCACCGGCAACTGCTTGGTAACCGTCCAATTTGACAACAATCAGAAGGAGAATACTGACGAAATACAGGATACCTCCAATCAGACGCATCGTTGGCGGTTCGAATAGACAAAGAATAAATGCCGCCACGATGCCGATTAGAACGGCGGCAATCTGCTTGAAGTAATTCATCGGATACTCAAAGGCAGCGGCACCGTATCCTGAAGCCAGTACATTATTGAGAACCACTAGTCCGATCATTACAAGCGCGAGAACCGGAACGAGCATACGATAATCAAGCGCGCTGAAAAAATAATCAGCGCGCGACAGTCGATTACCATCGACTGTCCTTCTCATGCTCCCTTCAGTCCAATTCACCTTTTAACGCTCCACTGAACTTAAAAAAACTTACCAGGTCTGTGTAAAACGCATTCGTGTCCCCTACTCGTTCTTTTCATCTTTAGAAGCCGACTCGGTAATCTCGACGACATCAGAAGGAACACCGGCTAGGCTACCCACCAAACGGTCTCGCCGACGTCCACGCACGTAAATCGCGATGAGAAAAACACCGGAGAAAAGTACCATAAGAGCGGACAAGACTTGGGACACGCGGAAATCATAATCAAAGAGGCGGAACATCAAGGAGTCGGTACGAATACCTTCAACGAAGAATCTAACAAGACCGTAAAGCAATAGATAACTGTGAAGCGTCGCCCAAGGGCGCTTCACTCGCTTGCGAACGTAGATGAGTATCACGAAGATCACCATATTCGCGATAAATTCATATAGGAATGTCGGATGAACAGGCAGGGACGGATCGAGACCGGGTAACGGATTTGCCGGATTGGGGTTGAGGTCGGCAAGTCCCTGTCTCGTACCCTCGCTGATCATCCCCCACGGTAGCGACGTGTTCGTCCCAAAAGCTTCTTGATTGAAAAAATTCCCCCATCTTCCGATTGCCTGACCGAGCGGTACATAAACAACCAGAAAATCGAGCGGACGGTGAATTTTAATCTTCTTAACCTTCGCGACGACGAGAATGGCGATGATACCGCCGATAACACCTCCGTAGAATGCGAGTCCCCCCTGGCGGATATTTAAAATGGATTTCCAGTTTCCTTTGAACTGATCCCATTCAAAGATGACATAATAGATGCGTGCACCGACCAGAATAAGCGGAATCATCCATAGAAAGAAATCAAGAATATCGTTGCTGTCAAAATTATGGTGTTTAGCGTGACGCATGGCGAGCGCAATACATAACACCATCGCAATCGCAAAGAGCAGCCCATACCAAAAAACAGTCACTTGCCGTCCGAAAAGATTAAATTGAAATGCAACCCGGCTGATTGATAAATCATTGATTCCCAGTCCGGGAAATGACACAGTAAAATTCAATATGCCGCACATAATCGACCTCCTGCGAATGTTGTCATTCTACCACACATCATCTGCCTGAAAGCAGCGCGTTGCCTCCCTCATAATGCCATGCCCTGACACGTTCAAAGTCGTCACGGACACGCGGTACAAAATTCTGAATCGAAGAAAAAATACACTCATCGCGCACAAACGTTCCAAATTCAACATCGATCACTTGACCGTAAAGGCAATCAGAATAATCGAATATGTGCGTCTCAACGAGCATCTCATTTCCCGCCTTCCTCACGGAGGGAGCGCAGCCGATATAGCTGATTGATGGAAGTCTTTCACCGTCTAAACGCGCGTACGTGGCATAGACACCGCGTCTCAACAGCGCCGCTGTCGGAGGATACGGAAAATTGGCGGTAGAAAAGCCGATTCTCGATTCGAGATTGTTATCGCTCACAACGGTGCCCTGGAGCCGAAAGGCTCTTCCCATCATCTCCGCCGCCCCTTCGACTTGACCTAAGGAAAGAGCTTCGCGGATTCTCGTGCTCGTAACTTTGACGCCTTCCCAAGTGAAGTCTGGAACAATTAACGGCTCCAACGCATGATGTTCTGCGTACTCCTTCAGAAAAGCTACATCCCCCCGCCCCATCCAACCGAACCGTCCGTCTTCACCGATCGCAAGCAAATGTGCATGGAGTTTTTCCTCCAGGACGCTGCGCAAAAAAGATTCCGCACTTAAATGACAGAATTCGGACGTCAAGGGTATGAGAAAGACATCTTTCACGCCAAGTGCATGAAGCGCCTCAATTTTCTCATCGTCGGTCATGAGAAAATCGTGGTTGACTTTCCTTTCGTTAAAGTCCATCCCAGCCTCATACGAGAAAGTAAATACGGCGGGTAGGAGATCAAGCTCTTCGCTTCGACGTATCATCGTCAATATGAGATGACGATGACCTAGATGTACACCGTCAAAAATACCCAATGCGATGCCTCTAGCCACTGGAGGGATCCGATCAAACTGTCTGTATACATTAAATGTCATTTGGACAGACCTTACCTTCAAATGATTTAATTTCAGTCGGTTCCAAAAAGACGCGTTTTACGCGGTAATATTGTCCCTCAATAAAACCGAACGCAACGAGTTGTTCTCCATGACAGAAGACGATCAAATCGTCTTCTCCGTGTTCCGTACACTCGCAACGCGGCGGAAGAAGTCGTCCCCTGTTCACGGGAACTTTCCGACCGTGTGTAAGATCGAGAGCACCCTCCCGATCAAACATAACGCATCGCCAAGAGGTGAATATGGAGCCGAGGGATTTGATGGTTCCATCCTCAGCCAGACACTGCCGGAGACGCATGGGGTCGCGCCCGAGCTTATTGAACGCATCAAATAGACGTTCGAGTGTAACGCTTTGCTCTACTGTCAGAGAACCCGCCGCCAGTCGTCGCAAACTGCGCGCATGTGCGCTACAACCGAGAGCACGACCGTATTCTTCCGCGAGCGCGCGGATATATGTTCCTGCACTGACAAGAAATTCAACAGAAACGACGGGAAACCCCGTATCCTCATCGATTGTCATACCGTGAAAGACAGCCTCGTATACGGTAATTTCACGTTCAGGTAAATCGACTTCACTCCCTTCGCGCGCGTATCGGTAAAGGCGTTTGCCGTCAACCTTAACGGCTGAAAAGATCGGTACGCGCTGTATCCTCTTGCCGATAAAGGATCGCGCAACTGCTTTAAGCTCTCTTAGTAAGTGTTCGTCTTTCGAAACGAATCGCTTCAACACCGTTTCAGGTGTTCGCTCAATCGTTGTTCCCGTATAATCCATCGAATCGGTCGACAAGCCGAGCGAAATGCCGCAAAGGTAGCGCTTGTTCCAGTCGAGCATATAGTGCGCAGCCGCCGTCGCGCGACCGTAGCAGATCGGCAGCACGCCCGTCGCAAAGGGGTCCAGCGTTCCAGTATGACCGACTCTCCTCTCTCCAAGCAGCACACGCACACGTGACACAACGGCAGACGACGTTAAGCCCTCTTCTTTATCAATTATGAGTATGCCGCCTGAAGTGAGCGTCATGAGCGAAGCTCTCCCGAAGATGCGTCAAGAACTGTCTTCGCCTCTCGTATAATCGATTCCATTGCCTCGTCCAGCGTGATATCTTTCAGTGTCGCTCCCGCTGCGCGAAGATGTCCCCCTCCGCCGTACCTTATCGCAAATTGTGCAGCATCGAAGCGCCCGTTCGAGCGAATGTTGACACGTACACCGGGCGGTTCAACTGACTCGGAAAAAAGCAAAGTCACTTCCGTACCGTCCGCACCCATCATTTCCGAGGCGAAGTTCCCAAGGTCGTCATCCGTAACGCCGCGCCGATCGATCATTTCACGGGTCACCGAAGCGACTAAAATGCGTCCGCCATCGAACGCAGTAATACCGGAAAAGATGTCTCCCTTGAACTGAAGCCGCCCGACTGTCGTACGCTCGAAAAAGTCATAGTTGAGCGCCGCTAAGTCAACGTCGAATCGTTCGAGTAAAAATGCAGCCTGTCGAAATACGATGGGGGTGGTATTGCTGTATGTGTATCTGCCCGTATCGGTAACGATGCCTGCAAGCAAAAGGACAGCAATATCTCTATTGAACAACGGTTTGGCAAGGTGAAGTTCCAAGTCCCAGATAATTTCAAAAGCCAATTCACACGTCGAAGACGCGGACGGTACAACGAGATCCAATCTGCCTAACTCAGTCGAGACAACATGGTGATCGACAGATCCGCGGAGACGCGACTCAGTTAACCAACGGGCACGTTCTCCCACGCGTTGCTCCTCGTGACAGTCAATCGCCAAAGCAAGATCAAAGGGAGAGCACATTAAGCCGGGTTCATCAATATGTACCGTGTCGAGAAGAGGGAGATGAGAAAGAGACTCAGGTAGCTCTAAGTCAGCCAAGACCATTGTTTCACATCCGACCGCGCGGAACGCTTCAGCAAGTGAAATAGAAGCACCGAGCGCATCGGCATCCAATCGTTCATGAGGCAAAAACACAATGCGACCATTAACTGATGCAAGGTCGAGAACAACTTCAACGAGACGTCTTCTGATGTCTTTTTCATTACTCATCGCACACTCCTGATGCCGATTCGCGAAATCGCAGGCACTTCGCGCATGTCGTTTCCCCGACCGCGTTGTTCAATCGGCTTTATAGTCTGTTCTATCCACTGTTTCTTTGATCATTAACCGTCTTTAGGAGTCGATCGATCGATTCGCCGTAACGCAGACTCATATCCTCCACAAACACTAAACGCGGCACTTTTTTGGAGCGCATTCTGTCGGCGAGCTCTTTGCGGAGAAATCCTGCCGCCTTTTCAAATGCTTCTCTCGCCTTTTCGCGGTCTTCGTCGGATCCGTATACACTGTAGAATATTCTGGCAACTGTCAGATCGTTACTGACCTCAACACCCGTCAAGGAAGCAATCCCCGCTATACGCGGATCGTTGATTTTTTTGTAGATGACATCGGCGAGAATCCTGTAGACTTCATCGCCATATCGGTCTGCCCTACGCATCTTCCTTCACTTCCCTCATCGTGTAGAATTCAATCTCGTCTCCGATTTTTATATCATTAAAACGATCGAGGCTGAGACCGCACTCATATCCCGACGCGACTTCGCGCACATCGTCTTTAAACCTGCGTAACGAGGCGAGTTTTGTCTCATAGATGACGATACCGTCACGAACGAGTCGTGCGCTGTCGTTTCGATTGACTCGACCATCAGTTATGTAGCAACCGGCGATAGTGCCGACGGCAGAAGCGTGAAAGACTTCGCGGACTTCAGCATGCCCGACGACAACTTCCTTAAAGACGGGTTCCAACATACCTTTCATCGCCCGCTCGACTTCCTCGATCGCCTCATAAATAACGCGATATAGATGGATATCAATGTCTGAATCAGCCGCAATCGAAGCCGCAGTGGACGCCGGTCTCACATTGAAACCGATAATAATCGCGTCCGAAACTTCAGCAAGGCGGATATCCGATTCCGTAATCGCACCGACGGCGCCGTGAATCACATTGACGCGGATCTTCTCCGTCGTCAACTTCGTCAGAGACTGCGTCATCGCCTCGACAGAACCTTGCGTATCGGCTTTCACGATGATGTTGAGATCGATCACCTCCTCATCGGTCATCCGCATGAACAGTGTATCAAGCGACATTCGAGAGGACTGACGCAAGGCGGACTCGCGTTCTTCCGTTTTACGCTTTTCAACGAGATCGCGGGCGATGCGCTCATTTTCCACTTGGTAAAGGGTGTCACCGCCTTCAGGAACCTCATCGAGTCCGATGATCTCAACTGGCGTCGACGGTCCTGCTTCTTCCAGTTGCAGACCGCGATCGTTATACATCATGCGGACGCGACCGATCGCACTGCCTACGACAACCGTATCGCCCTGTCTGAGCGTGCCGCGCTGAATGAGAATTGTCGCGAGGGGTCCGCGTGTCTTGTCGAGTTTCGCCTCGATGACAGTTCCCTTCGCCTGTCGGTTCGGATTAGCTTTAAGTTCCAGAACATCGGCAGTCAGAAGAATCATATCCAACAGCTCGTCCATATTCTGACCCGTCTTCGCGGAGACGGGAACAATGGTCGTTTGTCCGCCCCAGTCTGAGTCCATTAAACTGTAATTCGCCAATTCGCGCTTAACTCGATCGATATCAGCCTCCGGGCGGTCGATCTTGTTGATCGCGACGATAATCTCAGTATTCGCAGCACGAGCGTGATTAATCGCCTCGACAGTCTGCGGCATCACGCCATCGTCAGCCGCAACGACAAGGATCGCAATATCAGTGACTTGCGCACCGCGTGCCCTGAGCGTTGTAAACGCTTCGTGACCGGGCGTGTCAAGGAATGTGATGGTGCGTCCATCGACCTTGACTGAGTACGCACCGATGTGCTGCGTGATACCGCCCGCCTCACCTGCCGTCACGGACGATTCACGAATATGATCGAGTATCGACGTCTTACCGTGATCAACGTGTCCCATGACAACGACAACGGGAGGTCTCGGAATGAGATCTTTTTCGTCATCGTCTGAATCGTCAAACAGTATGTCTTCTTCCGTGACCTCGACGAATTTTTCACTCGTGATTCCAAATTCAGCTACGACGATTTCCGCTGTTTCGTAATCAATATCCTGATTGATGGTTACCATCATCCCGAGACCCATCAACTTCATGATGACATCGGCAGTCGATTTTTTGATCGCCTCCGCCAATTCCTTTACCGTTAGATGCTCGGGCAACACAACATGAGTCAGCTGGGTCACAGGGCGCTTGGGAGAAGCGGACGGCTCACTCTCAGCACGTTGACGGCGCAGACGCGCACCTCTTTCCATCGCTTCCTCTTGCTCGCGACGGCTCTGTCTATCGCGATGTTCTTGATCGCGCTGGCGTCCGCGATCTCTTTGCCGCCTGGAAACGGCGGGAGGCGGTCCTTCAGCGATCGGAGCATCGACAGGTATATCGGGGACGGTTGGCGACTGACGCCTCGTCTTAGACCTGCGGGGAGCTTGCTCACGGTCAGGTGAAGCAGGCATCGCCGCCGACCGCTTCACATCGCGCATCGACCGGTCGGAAGGTCGTGAAGGACGCTCCCTCTCACTCATGGGAATGCTGTCGCGATCACTGCCGACATAGCTGCCTCTTTGTGGTCTGACAGGACGCCCATCACTCGTTGTCGCAGGCTTCTTTCGTGTGGGCTCAGACGGCACAACGGGATCGGGTGTTGTAATGCGTTCCGTAATCGGAAGCGAAAGCTCCGCAATGCTCCTGCGATCTCTTCGACCCGACCTTGTCGGCTGCTTATATACAGGACTGACAGGTGTCTCCCTTTTGACCGTCGGAGGCGGTTTTAACTCTTCTTTTTTTCCGGCTCTCGTTGCAGGTTTTTCTGCAGGCTTAGTCGCCATCTCTTTCGCAACAGTCACCCGCGCAGTCTTAGACTCCAATTCCGAATCGGCAGGACGTGGCTCGGCAGTTTTCGAAGCGGAAGGCTTCACTACCGATGTTTTTTTGCTCTCGGCTTTTTCCGGCTTAGGTACTGTAGGTGTATCTTTCTTCTTTGTCCGTTTTCCCGCTGCGGGCTGTACCTTTACATCCTCTTTTTCCGTTTTGACAATCTTCGTTTCGTCTTTCTGAGTCACCGGTTTTTCAACAACCGGCACGGGTTGTTCAGGTACTTCTTTCTTCGGTTCCGCTTGCGGTATCACGACCTGCTGTGTTTCCGGTGCCGCCTCAACCTGCTTTATTTCTGAATCTGAATCGCTCGCGGGGAGCGGTTCTGTCTTAACCTCCGATGCGGTCTGCTTTGGTTTCTTAATAATTTTGATGACGCCAGGAATACTTTTCCCGGAAATTCCTTGAATTTCAATCGTCGAAGGACCGGGAAGATCTTTTAACCTTTCGTCGGGAGTAGGCTCAACCTTAACAGGCGTTTGTTCCGCTTTTTCAGGTTTTTCCGGTATATCGAACGTCTCAAGAAGAGCGCGCGCTTCCATTTCGCGGCGTTGCCTCATCGCCTCGTCTTCGGTGATAAATCCTGCCCTGAGTCCTGAATCTGCCTCTTCACGTTTTGCCATATTCAGTTCATTCCTCCTGTCTATCGACGCTTTCCGAACCTTTACGTTCTATATCCGCCATACAGACCATGCCCTCAGGCATCCGGCGTGTCAGTCCTTTGCCGGGAGATGACACGTCTGCCACGGTACAATCAATTATTCCCCAGATTTCCTCCGGTACAGAGCATTTGAGCGCTCTCCGGAGCAAATCTCTTTTTTTTGCTTTTTCGACACATTCCTGCCGATAACATATGTAAGCGCCTCTTCCAGGCAACTTCTGTTGACTGTCAAGTGTAACGACGCCGTCTTTCGATGCCGTTATGCGCATAAGCTCGCGTTGATCGCGTTTCTCGCGACAGGCAACACACGTGCGCAGAGGTCTCCTTTTTTGTCGCCGTTCACTCAATATCCGAACCGCCTTCCGCCAAATCACCCATGTCCTCGCCGAGGACATTCTCTTCTTCACCGTCCTCAAGCATATCGATCGCACTCTCAAGCGATTCGAGATTATTCTCAGACGACGGCATCACAGACGATATGTCATATGAAAAATCGTCATTTTCGAATACTTCTTCGCCGTCGAAGTCTTCGCGTTCAGCTTCATCGGCGGCAACAGCTTCATCAAAATCGGACAACCAGCTCGCTTCCAAGAGCTCGCGGTATTGCGTCTCGCTCTTGATATCAATTTTCCACTCCGTCAGCTTCGCGGCAAGACGGGCATTCTGACCTTCCTTGCCGATGGCGAGGGATAGCTGATGATCGGCGACAATCACGCGTGCACTCTGCTCCTCTTCATCGAGCAAGACGCGCATGACTCGCGCGGGGGAAAGAGCGCTACTGATAAATTCGGCAATATCAGGATCCCACTCGATCACATCAATTTTCTCTCCATTGAGTTCCGTGATGACCGATTGAACGCGCATTCCGCGCTGTCCGACACAGGCGCCCACCGCATCAATGTTCTTGTCATGACTTGTCACGGCCATTTTCGTTCTAGAACCTGCCTCACGTGCAATGCTTACGATCTCAACGATACCGGCACCGATTTCTGGAACCTCCTGCTCGAACAAGCGCCTGACGAGTCCGGGGTGACTTCTGGAAATCATGATCACCGGTCGATGTTCACGCTGGTCGACTTTCAGAATATAAAAGCGCATGTGTTTCCTAAAGGTGTAGTTGTCCAGACGCGATTGCTGACTGTACGGGAGCACGGCTTGAGCGCGCCCGATATCGACAAGAACCTCGTTGCGTTCGCGGCGTTGAACGATACCGCTCGCAAGACCGCCCACACGACCGGAAAATTCTTCGTGTATACGTGTTCTCTCCGCTTGCGAGAGTTTCTGGTTGATGACGCTCTTGGCCGTCTGTGCGGCAAGGCGACCGAAATGTGAAGGATCGACCTCGCGAACGAGTTGATCACCGAGCTCCAGATCGGGCGAAAGTGCGTATGCCTGTTCAAGTGAAAGCTCGCTGTTCGGATCCTGAACTTCTTCAACGACCGTCATGGGTTGGTAGACGCGCATCTCACCAGTACGGCGATCGATGTGCGCCGTGATGCCGTCATTCTCAACGTGCTTCTGCTCATTTTCTTGACCGGCTCCCGTTATATCGCGTTCACGCGGCTTCTCACGATCCTTTGAGCGAATTTCAAATTCGCGTCGATATGCCGCGACCAACGCTCCTTCGATCGCTTCAATCAATGTCTCCATCTCGATCCCGCGTTCTTTTTCAAGAAGCTTCAATGCCTCAATAAATTCGTGGTTCATTTAATCTCCTTCAACATCGCTTCCACGCTCTTGCGAGCGATTTGTGATCCGATTTCGTCAACCTGTCAAGATATTCAAATCCATCCGACAGGCGGTCCAATTCTTATGCTAGAAAACAATCTCGCGCTTTACATTCGCGACTTGTTCCAATTCAAAAAGCAGTCGTTCCCCGCCTTCCACTTCTACACCGACGTGATCGCCATCGACGATGAGATGACCGAATAATCGCTTCTCGCCATCGATCGCGCGGTAAAGGCTTAATTTGACGTAAGCCCCTTCATGGCGAATAAAATCGCTCATCGTTTTCAACGGTCTGTCAATTCCGGGCGAGGAGACCTCAAAAACATCGAAATCATCAAGCCCGAGTTTGTCGGATATGAGAGGATCGGCTATTTCGCTCAAAGACTCACAATCTTCAATACCAACTCCACCACGCTTATCGATTATCAGTCTGAGAATATTCCTGCCGTTCTCATGTACGTAAATCACTTCCAGCAAATCGAGATCAAGCGCTTCCGCCTCGGGCGTAATCGCTTCGATGATGCGCCGAATATTCGCCTTTCTTAAACGCATAGCAACTCTCCCCACTGACGCGATCGACCTTTACATACAAAAGAGCGGACCACCCCGCTCTTTCACCCCAATACACGCTGTGTTTCTTAATTATAACAGGTTTATCAACACGGTCAAGCGATTGAGCCAAGTCAGCCGTTGACGTTCGCGAAACACATTACAATTACCTCGACAAAACCGAAAAAAGGCTTTGACCCCATCTTGGTGATCCCGGCGCGATTCGAACGCGCGACCTGCCGCTTAGGAGGCGGCCGCTCTATCCTGCTGAGCTACGGGACCGAATATTGACGGCTACTGACCATTGTACAAAAAAACAATCGCCCGGTCATCTCGCGTGGGAATTTTTCAATTTATATCGAATTATTGGATTCTGCGCCGATTCCGGAGTACAGTTTTGCAGTTAATATCGAAATTTTGGACTGCACGCCCCAAACCGGAGTGCAATTTTTCAATTTATATCGAATTATTGGATTCTGCACCGATTCCGATGTGCAGTTTTGCAGTTAATATCGAAATTTTGGAATTTTCATTGAACGATAGTAGGGAATTTCAATTAAAACTGAATTTTTGGACTTAATGTTTAAAACACAGCACCACGTTAAAGGGGCTGGCTCGTCCCCGCTACTATTTAGCGGTTTTGAGACAGCCCCCTGCCTGTGGACCTTAAGTTAACTTGTAACGCTGTAAGTAATCGCGATTACTCCACTGTGTCGAACGCGACGCAGCGGCAGAACGCCGATTCGCCGTACTGGAATTTCCACGGGAACGTTCCGAGAATCATGCGCTTGTTCTTCGGGACGATGTCGATTTCGCCGCCAAGGCACTCAACATGGATGATTTCCCAAGGCTGCGGGAAGACCCAGATGTGCATCGCCTGATACGTATCGGGCCATGTATAGATCTCGTTCAGTCCTTTGCCGTATTTCTCTCTCATGTACGCATCGCAAGCTTCCGCTTCGCGAGGCTCCCAGTCACGGATCTTCGTGTTCATCGGGTGGTCAGCGGAGCCGGCATCGACAGCGATGTACTTGAGTTCCATTTCTTTCATCCAATCGGCGAAATCGACCGAAGGACCGGGATGACGAAGCATATAACGGCGCTCGTCCGGCGTTTCACCATCTAATGAATATTTGTGGTAGCCCGTGTAGATGAAGATGATGTCGCCCTTACGGATGTCCGCGCGATCCATGAGATCTTGAGGCGTATAGATCGACCAGTCTTCCGCGATATCGGAGATGTCGACGACGACACCAGGTCCGACAAGTTTTTCCATCTCGAGCGATGCGATGTCGCGTCCGCCCGTGTCAAAATGCTGCGGACCGTCGAGATGTGTTCCAACGTGGTTTGACGTCGTGATAATCATGCCGTTCGCTCCGTTCGGCGCCAAACGCTTGAAGTACTTGACGTTCAAGGGCTCGTAAGTCGGCCACGGAGGCGTCATATGATTTGTGTTCAGCGTCAAGTCATACACTCTGATTTTGTCCCAATTTTTGAGTAACATAAAGCAGTTCCTTTCATTTTTTCCTTTTCAAGTTGTTAAAGCCTTTATTCTTTTTCGCCCTGGATTTGAAGCGGGCGTACCTTCCTATCGTTCCCGTGATCGGGCTTAGCCCAGCATTCCCTCACTCTCGAGAAGCTCCACGTACGCCTCTAACGCGTCTGTAAAACACTTCATCGGAGGATTGACGATTCCCGCGCCCACTTGTCCGACACCGGCATGTTTGCTGGCGATACCTGTGTTGATGACGGGTAGGATTTGCGTCTCGACAACGAGACGGATATCGATGCCTGTCGGTGTTCCGCGGAAGTTCATCGTCGGCATCTTGTAAGCCGTGCTCTCCTCAAGCGTAATCTCATACATGCTCGTCGTGTAGTTAACGGCATCCTGCGGGGTTCCACCGACAAACTGCACGATCGCGGGAGCTGTCGCCATGGCGAAACCTCCGATGCCGTATGTCTCCGTAATGCAGGAGTCTCCGATGTCCGGATTCGCATCGTCCATGCTGTAACCTGGGAAGTATAGCCCGTCGATGATTGCGGCGGGTCCCGTGAACCAACGATCGCCGAGTGCGGCAACTCTGATGCCGAATTCCGTGCCGTTGCGCGCCATCGTATAAACGACCGTAGAATGTTTGACCTTTCCGACGGGTTCCATCGCTGACTTAGCAGCAGGCATCGAGAGGTTCAAAAAGAAGTGATCGTTCGAATTCAGAAAATTGAATACAGCAACTTGGTCTTCTTTCGACGCGTCCGTTTTGACGAGACTAGAGGCAATC
>JAAZMK010000059.1 GCA_012798865.1 Clostridiaceae bacterium
CGTTTACGGGGTGATGTAGATGCCGAGTCGATCGATCAGCCGCTCGATGAGGATGAGCTGTGAGCACTCTGAATAAAGTCATGGCGCGGGTGAAGGATTTATTCTTCACCCGTGAGTTCATTCGCTATTTTTTTTCGGGTGTTGCAGCGACCATTGTCGATAATATCGTATTCAAATTGCTCAGCGATGTACTCGGTCTTGGGAAATGGTACTTTTCAATTCTTCCTGCGACTGTTGCATCGGTCGTTGTCGCCTATGTGTTGAATCGCATTTGGGTCTTCCGTTCAAAGGATCATCTTCTCAAAGAGTTTCTGAGATTTACCGGTACGCGTATCGCCATCTCACTCTTCTTTACGTACCTTGTCTATCCGATTTTGTATTTTGGACTCAATATCACATACGAGCTATTTCCGAATCTCCCGATCGCTAAGCTCATCGCGCTCCTTTTCGTCATTTTGGGCAACCGCGTGAGCGGTAAATTCTACGTGTTCAAAGAAGAGCATCATCGGAGCGATGAAGCGGGGAAAGACGGAAAATGCGAAGAATCGGGAGTCACTCAGGATATCATTGTCGATCCTGAAAGTACGACGACGATAATTCGTACAGATGACAACGCCGACTAAGTGCCGTCCTTCCGGATTTCTGTTATGATTTTCTTTAGTTTTCCCGGAGGATGATAATCACCAGATGAACATAGAAGAGGCACTGAATATTATCGACAAAGCGGAGGTGTTCGGAGCGAATTTTAACTGCGACCGCGCGCTCCATCTGTACCGCTATCTTGGTGACCCGTGGCGTTATATGGAGTCTTTCCATGTCGCCTGTACGAATGGAAAAGGATCGATCAGCAGTTATTTGACGCATATTCTTTGCCAAGCGGGTCATAAAGTGGGTTGGTACACGTCTCCTTATCTCATTCGCTTTAATGAACGTATACGCGTGCTCGACGGTCCTGCCGATCTTGCACGTTACGATGTCGATTTGACGACAGGAGAAATTCCCGATGTCGATGTTGTCCGTCTGATGGGCGTCGTCGGAAAGACCGCCGAAAAGGTTTACGAAGAGATCGGGCTGCACGTGACGCAATTTGACATGATTACAGCCGTCGCATTCCTCTGGTTCAAAGAGCAAGGCTGTGATTACGCCGTATTGGAGACCGGACTCGGCGGACGCCTCGATTCGACGAATATTCTTGAGAAACCTATTGCGACCATGATGGCATCGCCCGGATACGATCATATGGACCGCCTCGGGAATACGATGGCGGAGATTATGAGTGAAAAAGCCGGTGTCATTAAGCGCGGGGCGCCCGTCTATGCATACAATCCTTCAGACGCACTTCTCTCGCACAACGATGCGGCTGACGCTCGCCGGGTACTGGAGGACAGATGTCGGGCAATGGATGCACCGCTTACTTTTGTAGGATACGACGACATCGAAGTACTGAACTACGGCAGGGAAGGACAGAAGTTCCGCTCGCGCCATACGGGTCGCGAATACTCGACAAAACTCCTCGGACCCTATCAACCGATCTATGCGATGCAGTCGGCGCTTGCCGTCGTACGCGCCGGTCTGGCGGACAGCGAAGCGATCCGACGCGGAATCGAGACGACTGTCTGGCCGGCACGCTTAGAGGTGCTGTCACGGTCGCCTTTTGTTCTGTTAGACGGGGCGCACAATCTCCAAGGGATGCTCGGTCTTAAGGAAGCGCTTTCCCGCCTTTCCGACGGTGACCCGATTGTCTTTGTTCTCGGCTTATTTGCTGACAAAGATTACGAAAGGATGCTAAGAGCGCTTTTGACCGATTCATCTTTCAAGATTGCTGGGATTGTCGCGACGGAACCGCCAAGCGAACGGAAACTCGACGCCAAGACGTTGGCGAAAACAGTTGCGCATATCATGGTGCATAATAAAGGGGAAACGGCTGTCATCGCGGAGGCGGACATTGATGCCGCCATAGAAAAAGCGTTGAGGATGGCTGAAGAGAAAGAGGCGTTGATTTGCGCCTGTGGTTCTCTTTATTTGGCGTCCGGCGTGAAATCGGCCGTTCACGATCTTTTGGGCTGATAGATACAGGTTTTTAGCTGTAGGTGAGGAGGAAGGACCGACATGAACGACACGAGCTCTTCCGTAAAAAATAAGGCGCATGTATTTGATTGGGATCGGGTAATTTCGAAGTATGAAAAGCTCGAAGACTTACCGGGGGACTTGCCTGTCTCGGATAGTGAGAGCGAACGTATCGTCTCCGTTTACAATCGCGCGATTGACCAGATAAGGACGGATAACACGGACGTTGCCATGATCGCATTGGAAAAAGTGAGCGTGCGTTGGCCGCATTTTATCGAGGCATCGAGTCTATATGGACTCCTTCTTGCGAAAATGCAGCGTTTTGCCGAGGCGGAGAAACAGTTTGAAAAAGTATTGCTCGCTTCACCGGACGACGATATAGTGCCCACGATCAACGAATGGCGAAAGAGAGCGCGTGAAGAGCGCATTAGGGAAGAAGCGCGGGACAGCTCGAAGAGGCGGCGAGAGGATAGGTTGCTTCCTGTTCGTGCGAGTTTGGCAAAAAGCGGTATATTGCAACGAGCTGCCGATGAAGACGGAACGGGTCGTGTACAGATGGCATCGAAAAGAGAGCAGGAGGAGATGCTTCGAGCGGGTGGCGATTATGTGCAGGGTGGCGAGACATCGCGTACGGGCATGGCAAAAATCGCTCAGGGACTGACGATTGCCGTCATTGTCGCTTCGGTTTTATTTATTATTTTTTACTACGCGATTCGTCCAGCGATCGTGGCGAATGAGAACCGGCGCACGCGCCTCGAGTGGCTGGAGACTGTACTCGTTGAGCGCTCGGAAGAAGATCAGGCGATTCGCAAAATCTTGGAAGCTTACCGGAATGCGTTCGGAGATGCTGATGAAAAAAGAAATTGAAACGGAACGCCTGTTTCTACGCCCCTTAACGATCGAGGATGCGCAAGACATATTTGCATGGGTCGGCGATCCAATCGTGAATCGATATATGCCCTATTCGGTCTATCACGATGTGGAACAGGTAAAAGAGTATATCGCCTCCATACAAGAGGAGGCAAATGAGTTTGCTTTCTGTCTGAAAGGCACCGGAAAAGTCATTGGCGCGGGCGGAATCAGTTTTGTTCCGGAACGCAATGCGTACGACTTAGGATACAACTTCAATCGGAATTATTGGGGCAAAGGTTATGCCACTGAGGCGGCGAAAGCGTTGATTCGCTGGGCATACGATGAGTTAGGCGCCCGTGATTTTAGTGCAAATCACGCCACGGCGAATACAGCCTCCGGTAACGTGCTGAAA
>JAAZMK010000060.1 GCA_012798865.1 Clostridiaceae bacterium
GACAACGCCTACGGTAGACGTACGGAAATCAATGAAACTGATACGCGTTGCCCTATTCTGATCTGGAGAGATGTCATGTCCCAGATCCATGAGAATTTACCTGTCAAGCCTTTTGCCATGTCGGATAATGTAATCTCGCGCACCGTTTGTGCCGAATCAGGTCAACTGCCGACTGAATACTGCACAAAAACCACCAGAGAATTTTTTGACTCCCTAAAAGGCAATGCGCCCAGCATGCCTTGTCCTCTACACTCATCACCACCGGAGACGGAGGAGCCTGATGTCACCGATCCGGGTCCGGAAGTAGAAGTTGGAGATTGATCACGATGCTTGAAAGACCTGATTTTACGCGCTATAAAACAGCCGCGGAGACTATTCAAAGGAGAATATCCATCCAACCTGAGGCAGCCATCATTCCCGGTTCTTCGTTGGGAAACATCGCTGACTTAACGGAACATCGTACCGAGATCGATTACAGCGATGCTGTCGGCATGTCGACCGTCACGGAGACATTGACCGCCGGTCATGCGGGGATGGAAGTCTTGGGCTTCTCTCTCATTAAAAATATGGCGGCAGGCGTCCTCGATCAACCTCTCTCCGACGAAGAGGTCGGGGTCGTCGCACGCGCCTCTGCCTACAAGCTCGGTGCGCTGATTGAAGGCGTTCTTTTGCGCATGTAAAGCGTTTCGCGCAACTAATATCTTTACGAAGGAAGGGAATGACGATGTTATTTCACAATATTGCCATAATAGGCTCCGATGGGAAAACTAAGAAAAACATGAACGTCCGCATTGACGGGGCGTTCATCGCTTCTATTGAACCGTGCAATTGCGATCTGACGGACGCGCAAAAACGTGAAAAAGATGTCTACGACGGATCGGGGAAGTTGCTTATTCCCGGTTTTTTTAACAATCACTCCCATGTCCCGATGACATTGACACGCGGCTATGGAGAGGAACTGGCACTCGAGGACTGGCTGTACAAGAGGATCTTCCCCTTCGAGGCACTTCTCACGGAAGAAGATGTCTACTGGGGTTCCATGCTCGGAATCGCTGAGATGCTCCGTAGCGGAACGGTTTCCTTTACAGATATGTATATGCGCATACAGGGCATCTTCCGTGCCGTTATGGAAACGGGTATCAAGGCGAGTCTCTCCAACGGTCTCACAGGCGACGACACGACTGTACTAGAGGAAACGGCCTGGTACAGAGAAACGGAACAGATGCGCCGCGATGCGGAAGCGTCGGACGGACGCGTCATCGCCAACGCCTCGCTTCACGCCCAGTACACGAGCGTTCCCGCCCTCGTTCGAGCCATTGCGGACTATGCGCGCGAGAATAACCTCCGTATGCATGTCCATCTTTCCGAAACGGAGCATGAGCACGAACAATGCAAAGAACTCCACGGCAAAACACCTACAACGTATTTCACGGAACTCGGACTTTTTGATGTGCCCACAACGGCCGCTCACGCGATTTATATCGAAGGAGAAGATTACGACCTGCTCCGCGACCAAGGTGTCACGCTCTGCCATATGCCCTCTTCCAATCTTAAAATCGGCAGCGGGCTGGCAGATGTAAAAAGCTGGCGCGATCACGGCATCCGCGTGACAATCGGTACGGACGGTGCCGGCAGCAACAACAACCTCGACATGATCGAAGAGGTCACCTTGGCATCGTACCTCGCAAAAGGCATACACCGCGATCCACTCCTCTTCTCGACCGGTGAACTTCTCACTTTTGCCACGAGAAACGGTGCGTTGGCGCAGGGACGCGAGGACACGGGCTTGCTCGAGCCCGGATTCCGCGCAGACCTAGCCGTCGTCGATATGAACGCGCTTCATTTCCAACCCATGTACGATTACGGTACGAGTCTCTTCACGAATGCGAACGCATCCGACGTCGCTTTGACCATGGTCGATGGGCGTATCCTCTACAGGGACGGTGAATTTACGACGATTGACATCGAGAAAGTGATTTGGAATGTCTATCGCGTACGTGATGAGAAACTGGCACAACTAAACGCATAGCTCGCGGGTTCGATCACGCTTGTATCAATTTCCCGGAAAATTGATAAGGGCTCCTTGGGAGCCCTTATCGAGGAGACGTATGAAGAGGTGTTGTCGTAGCTTTTCGCTACAACCAAACTATAATGCGCAGTTGTAGAATCGAAACATAATGAAGTTGAACAATTGTGACAAATACGTGATATCACGAAAACAATTTGTATGAATAAGAGGGTCGTTTATCTTGCTGGCGGGTGTTTCTGGGGCGTTGAACGCTATTTTCAGCTTCTCGGAGAAGGTGTTTTGGAGACAGAGACAGGCTACGCCAACGGAAACACGCCACATCCCACGTACGAAGAAGTTTGCAGTGGAACGACAGGGCATGTAGAGACGGTCAAGCTGACGTACGACACCGATGTCCTCACGCTCCGTGAGATCATGGCTCATTTTTTCCGGATGATCGACCCGACGACAAAAAATCGCCAAGGCAACGATATCGGAACGCAGTACCGCTCCGGTGTCTATGTCGAGACTATGGACGATTTTAAGTCTGTGTGCGAATACATCGATTTTCGACGCAAAGACTATGAGCGCCCGATCGTCGTCGAAGTTCTCAAGCTACGCAATTACTACACAGCAGAGGACTATCACCAGAATTACCTCAATGACAGACCGTTCGGCTATTGTCACGTCAACCTCTGTCTTGCAATGAAACCGCTGAGCGCTGAAGAGATGCCGGTGCTGAGCGAAGAAGAGGACGCTTAGTCTTCCTTCTCATCCATGTAACGGCGCCAGCCGCCGAATGAAGTGATCTCTCGCATGCCTTTGACGGTCAGCGGCTCAGCCAGAACACCGAAGACAAAGCGTCCGTCTTCAAGTTCGATTTTTCCGATGGCAAGACCTGGCGGCTCGCCCGCGAGAATGTGCGCAAGTCCCGACGCAGGGACGCGCCACACTTCAACGTCGATTTTCGCCGCACCGGGATCTTCGCTGTCGACACGAATCATTCCGGGATACGCATCGTTAATGCTCCAGAGACGATAGCACGATGCCGTTCTTGCCTCACTCTCAAATGATGCGCCATTCTCAATCATATTGTGTTCAAGTTCCAAACCGCGCATCAGCGTTCCGTTGACGGCAAGCAGGAAGGATTTTTCGTGTTCGCACATAGTCATCTCCTCTTTGAATTATATTGTCTTCTCTTTTAATCCATCGCAGGGCATTACAGCACTTTGATGACACGGCTCGCATCGCGAGGTTCCGCCACGGGATAATCGCCTGACGGATAACCGAGCGCCAGATTGCCGATGCCGATGTACTCGTCAGCATCAAGACCCCATTCTGAGAGGAGCGCTTTACCTTCATCGAGCTCAAAGACTTCTTTCGCTCGGTGAATCCAACAAGACTCGACACCCAACGCGTGCGCGGCATTCATCAGGTTGCCAAGCACTAAACTGCCGTTGTAGAGTGCACAGCTGCTGCTTTTCTTGGCAATGACAGCGAGGATGGTCGGCGCACCGTAGTACGGGTCTCCTGAAGATTGACCTCTCTGCTCTTCAACGATCCTCGCATTCAGCTTTTTCAGTGTCGCCACGGTCTGCGGATCCTGCACGACAATAAGTACTGTATCCTGCCTCGTGGATGGTGCATAGAGACCGGCTTCTACAATCTTGTCGAGTGTTTCTTCAGGGACTAGCTTATCCGTGTAGCCGCGAACGCTGCGTCGTTCTTTCAAAACTTGAAGCGTGTTTTTCATCGTGTGTACAATCCTTTCTTTTATGTCTCTTAATTCTTTCATCTTCAGTCTATATGAAATCCGCTTAGGCGATAAGTGACAACTTTCACATAAAAAGGAAGACCGCCTCATAATGGAGACGGTCTTCTTATTCTTTTGTTCTTTCATCCATCGACACGGACACGACTCGACTGTTGTCGCGCCCCGTGACGATCAGAGATTAGGCTTCTTCCAGGTCATCCTTGAACTCATAGTCTTTGCCGGGGAGAATGGCGTTCAGGAGAATACCGAGAATCGCGGCGACTGCCAGACCGGAAAGGTTGATCGTGGCCTTACCGACGTTGAAGATGATTCCTCCGGCAGCGCCCATGCTGATGCCGAGTCCCGACACGAGGACGACTGTGACGATCATCAAGTTGCGCGCCTTTGTGAGATCAACTTGGTTCTCGATGAGGTTGCGGACGCCGATAGCGGAAATCATACCGTAAAGGATACAGGATACACCGCCGATGGCAGGACCGGGAATTGAGCGGATGAAGCTTCCCACGTGCGGGAAGAGGCTCGCGACGATCGCGATGCCGGCAGCAATACGCATGACGCCCGGCGCGAAGATTCTCGTCAGCGCGAGAACGCCGGTGTTCTCACTGTACGTTGTGTTCGCAGGTCCGCCGAAGACGGCAGCCATACTCGTGGCAAGACCGTCACCGATCAGTGTGCGATGGAGACCGGGGTCTGCCATGAAATTGCGACCAACCGTCGCGGAAACAGCGGAGATATCGCCGACATGCTCCATCATCGTCGCCAACGCAATTGGCGCAATAGTAATGATGGCGCTCACATCAAACTTCATGATGTTTTCCTTGTAGATCGGAATTGCGAGCACACCCTCCGTTGCCTTCAGCGCGCTGAAATCGACCATGCCGACGATTAGTGCGACAATGTAGGCGGCAATCACACCGACTAGGATCGGAATGACGCGAAGCATACCTTTGCCCCAGATGTTAATCGCGATGATCGTTATGATGGCAGTAAGCGCCACCAGCCAGTTGAGTCCCACAGGGAGATCACCAATTGGTCTCTGGATATCGTTGAACGCAACAGGGGCGAGGATCAGACCGATGCCGATGATGATCGGACCGGTAACGACTGGTGGGAACCAACGCATGACGCGTTTCACACCGACAACCTTGATGATGAGGGCGAGTACGCAGTAAATCAATCCCGCAACGAAGATGCCGCCGGACGCGTACGGGAGTTTGGTTGGGTCACCGCCGGAGACAATGTTGTAACCGACAATAAACGCAAACGATGATCCAAGGAAAACGGGCACCTTGAAACCCGTAATCACGTGGAACAGCAATGTGCCGAGTCCTGCCATAAGAAGCGTCGTGTTGACGTTGAGACCGGTGAGCAGCGGCACGAGAACGGTCGCTCCAAACATCGCGACGGCCTGCTGCAGTCCGAAAATAAACTGCTGAACAGGGTGGATGCCCTTGAGCGAATAGATCGGATCTACACCCAATCTTACTTTTTCTTCTGTCATTCGTCCATCTCCTCTCATTATAAGTCGTTTCCTCTTAGAATGAGATTTTCTCGGCTCCACGTCGCATACATGCATCGCGCAGGGAGAACGAATAAAAAAACCATCCAAAGCAGAAACACTCATAGATAGATTTATACGTATTCTACCACAAAAGGCGGGGGGATGCACTGTAATTATTTACAAGTTGACATCCTATTCCATCGTTGTTCCTGACGATACCCTACACATCTATCCTCCTTTTTTATTCGGATTCTCACATCATAATCATGCAGTACAAAGCAAAATTCTTACAGGCATGGGAGTGAATGGCGTAAAATCTTCTGACCCATCGATGCAGTGCCAAGGCACGGTGAATATGGTAAACTGAAACACAGCCGCCGGAGCTGATGATCCGGTCAGTCGATTCGGGCAATTAGCCGTTTCTGAGACGCAACCGAACGCGGGGCCCGTGCGTTGTGGACCTGTGAACCCCGCCAGATCCGGAAGGAAGCAGCGGTAAGCGGTCATCCGCAAGCGCCGCGGGGAAACCTGATTCGGTTGCGCCTCAGGCACGGCTCTTTTTTCAGGGTGGCAACACGATAAACGAGGTGTACGATGTCGGAAACAGATCAACTTGCACTTTATAGATTGTGGCGTCCGCAGAATTTTTCGGAAGTCGTCGCGCAGGAGCAAATTGTCTACCCTCTTCGTCAAAGTGTCATCAACGGCAACTTTTCACATGCCCTCCTCTTTTCCGGGACGCGCGGAACAGGCAAAACATCACTTGCCAAGATCTTTGCGAAGGCGATCAATTGCTTGAATCCCGATCACGGCGATCCGTGCAATGCATGCGAAATCTGCCTTGCGGCAAATGACGGTTCCCTCATGGATATCAGTGAAATCGATGCCGCCTCGCACAACAGCGTCGACCATATGAGGCGCTTGACGGATGAGGTCGCTTTTACGCCTCTGAAGGCGCGATTCAAAGTCTACATCATCGACGAAGTTCATATGTTGTCCGTCGGCGCATTCAATGCGCTCCTCAAGACGCTTGAGGAACCTCCGTCGCACGCCGTATTTGTCATGGCGACGACAGAGCCGCACCGTATCCCGGCAACGATCATTTCTCGTTGTCAGCATTTTAAGTTCCGCCGTATACCGAACGATGAAATCATCGAGCGCATCCGACTCATTGCAAAGAGCATTGACCTTGCCGTGGATGAGAGCGCATTCGAGATGATGGCGACGCTTTCCGGCGGGGCGCTCCGCGATGCTATCGGCTTACTTGATCAGACAAGGCAACTGGAAACGACCCCGATCACGCGTGACGATGTGCTGACCTTGGCTGGGCTTGTACCTGATCGTTTTCTCTCCGAGACGGCTGAGGCGATCCTCTTCAAAAAACCTGATGTGCTTCTCGTCAATATCCAAGAACTTGTCATGTCGGGACGCGATTTGACGCGATTTGTGACAGATCTCGGTGCGTATTTTCGCAACTTGCTTGTTACAAGCGTTTCGAACAAACCTGAGCAACTGATCCAACTTCGCGGAGAGGACATCGAGCGCATGACCTCGATCGCACAACAGACAAAGACATCGGTGTTAACGGAACTGATTGCCGGTCTCTCGCAACTCCTCGTCTCAATGCGCTTGTCGCCCGACCTTCGCACAACACTCGAGATCGGTCTGATCGATCTTTTAACGCGATTCGGTACTGAAATAGATATAACGAAAGCTGATCATTCCCACGAACATCGGAAACAAAAAGCATCCGCAGATACCCAACAAACAGACAGCCCGCAAGCAAAGCCGGTGCCGGCAACTGAAAAGCCGAGCGACACCGTTGTCGAGACGAACGCGGACATTGAACCACATCAGAGCGGCGAATCAGTCGATGAAGATTCTCTGCGAACAGAGCCTAAGATCGTTTCGAACAATGACACGCTTCCCGCTGAAAAAGAGAAAGACATCGACTTGCCTAGCGATTCCGATGTGCAATCTTCAGATAC
>JAAZMK010000061.1 GCA_012798865.1 Clostridiaceae bacterium
CCTTCCACAAGACCAAGCGAACGCAAATGACGGCAGACACCGTCATTGCCGCGGACACACTTGATATATCGCGTCTCCCCCGGTTGTAACCATGTCAAGGGCAGCATAATTTCTCCTCGTTTCAGTCATGCGCCACACAATCGATGCGTCCTCTTGCGTGGGTTTAGCGTTAGCATTAACTAACTGCATGCAACATGTTAGCCTACACAAACTAAGTTGTCAAGTACCGTTTCAAGAGATTTTGACGTAAAAAATTGAAGCTAATAAATTCGAGGAAATTTTGTGGGATCGCTCCCGATGTGCAATTTTTCAGTTAATATCGATTATCTGAATTCACTCCCGCCGCTAGTGCGCAGTTTTTCAATTAATATCGATTTTCCGGACTTTACGCCCAAAACCGATGTGCAATTTTTCAATTAATATCGGATTTTCGGATATGCACCAGGCGCCCCTGTGCAATTTTTCAATTAATAGTGAGATTTTGATTTTCCGCTTTACACCCGAGATACTGTACTCAGAAGCAGCGTACAATTTTTCAATTAATATCGATTTTCTAGACTTTAAGCTCAGAACCGGTGTGCAATTCTTCAAGTAATATCGAATTTTTGGACATTGCGCTCAAAACCGATGTGCAATTTTTCAGTTAATATCGAATTTTTGGATTTTGCTCTCTGGTGGCAGTTCTTTTTTGCGGATTCGAATTAAAAGCGTTTCACCTAGCTTCGCACGATTTCCGATGGACTGTTCACAAAAAATAAAACACGGCACCACGTTTAAGGGGCTCTCTCTTTTTTGAGAAAGCCCCCTGTTATTACGCTTTAAATATGTGCGTGTGCGTCAATCGCTGTCTTAGTTTCTCAAAGCCTTAAGGATTGCCGTCAATGTCTCCTTCGCATCTCCCAACATAAGCGCAATGTGGTCTTCTCTTCCCTCGTCGTAGAGCGGATTGTCAACGCCGGCATAGCCGGGGAGCTTGTCGTAGTTGCAGATAATCAGATGTTTCGCGTCCTCAACATCGAGAATCGGCATACCGTAAATCGGTGTGCCGGTCGCCGTATTGGCGGCGGGATTGACGACGTCGTTCGCACCGATGACGATCGCGACATCAGTATCCTTGAAGGCGTCGTTGATATCCTGCATCTCGTAGAGTTTGTCATACGGGATGTCGACTTCCGCGAGGAGCACATTCATGTGACCGGGCATGCGACCCGCGACGGGATGGATGGCGAACTTGACGTCTTTGCCTTCCGCCTCGAGTTCCGTCATCAGCTGCTTGACAGTTGACTGCGCTTGAGAGAGTGCCATGCCGTATCCCGGCACGATAATGACGCTCTCCGCGTCACGCAGCCAGGATTTGCAGCATTCGACAGGTGTCAGCGTGTCGGAAACTTGCTTTGGAGCGTCCGCTTCTCTTCCCGATGCGCGGAAGGACGCTATGATCGTGCCGAGCGTCGCTTTCGCGTCGCCGAGCATGAGCGCGATCTTGTCTTCCCTGCCAGCTTCGTAGAGCGGGTTGTCGACGCCGGCGTAGCCGGGGAGCTTGTCGTAATTGCAAATGATCAGGTGTTTCGCATCCTCAACATCGAGAATCGGCATGCCGTAGATCGGCGTACCGGTCGCGGTGTTGGCGGCAGGATTGACGACGTCATTCGCGCCGATGACGATCGCGACGTCGGTATCCTTGAAGGCTTCGTTGATATCCTGCATCTCATACAGTTTGTCGTAGGGGATGTCGACCTCAGCGAGGAGCACATTCATGTGTCCCGGCATACGACCTGCGACGGGGTGGATGGCGAACTTGACATCCTTGCCGTCCGCCTCAAGTTCCGTCATCAGCTGTTTCACGATCGACTGCGCCTGCGAAAGTGCCATGCCGTATCCCGGTACGATGATGACGCTTTCGGCGTCACGCAACCAGGATCCGCATAACATTTCAGGCGTTGATGCATCTTTAGCATCCGGCGTTACTGCAGCTTCTACTCCGGCAGCGCGGAAGGACTTCATGATTGTGTTGAGCGTCGCTTTCGCATCGCCGAGCATGAGCGCGATCTTGTCTTCCCTGCCAGCTTCGTAAAGCGGGTTGTCGACACCGGCATAACCGGGGAGTTTGTCGAAGTTGCAGATGATCAGGTGTTTCGCGTGCTCGACATCGAGAATCGGCATGCCATAGATCGGCGTGCCGGTTGCGGTGTTGGCAGCGGGATTGACGACGTCGTTCGCACCGATGACGATCGCGACATCGGTGTCCTTAAACTCGTCGTTAATATCCTGCATCTCGTAGAGCTTATCGTAGGGGATATCGACCTCAGCAAGGAGCACGTTCATGTGTCCCGGCATACGACCTGCGACGGGGTGGATGGCGAACTTCACATCCTTGCCCTCCGCCTCGAGTTCCGTCATCAGCTGTTTCACGATCGATTGTGCCTGCGAGAGTGCCATGCCGTAGCCAGGCACGATGATGACGCTCTCGGCGTCTCGCAACCAACATCCGCATGATGCCTCAGGCGACATCTCGGCAGTTACCGGAACCTCAGGTTCTGCCTCTTTGACGACTGGCGTATCCGGTTTCTTCGGCGGTTTCACGCTGGCAACAGAAGTCTTGCCGAGCAAGATATCGAAAAGCTTGCGATTCATGGCGCGGCACATAATCTGCGTAAGCAGGAGACCCGACGCTCCGACGACACCGCCTATGGCGACGAGGAGCGGATCGCCGATCGCCATGCCGGCGATTGAGCCCGCGACTCCTGAGAAGGAATTGAGCAGAGAAATCGTGATCGGCATGTCAGCACCGCCGACGCGGATGGAGAAAATAACACCGAACGCACCGGATAAGAGGGAACATCCAATAAGAAGGATGATTTTCCCCACGGCGTGATCCGTAACATCGCGGATGGCGAGCAGAATGACCGTCACGAGCGAGAGGATCAATGAAAGCGCAGTCCAAAGTTGATGGTTCTTCAAGATAACCGGACGTTGCGGTAGGACTTTATGCAGTTTCCCCGCGGCGACGAGGCTTCCCGTAAGCGTGAGCGAACCGACGAAGATCGCAAGTCCGGCAGTCACCAACGAAAACATCGTCTCGTCCGGTTTGGCGGCAATGAGCGTCAGAATTCCGGAGAGCATGGAAGCGGCACCGCCGAGCCCGTTTAAGAGACCGACCATTTGCGGCATCTGAATCATTTTGACGCGAATCGACGCGATGATGCCGATCAGGAGTCCGACAAGCATAGCGACATAGAGGAGCCAGACGTCGAAAATATTAAAGTACCAAAGTGTCAAGGCGATCGCGAGCAGCATGCTCAAGGAGCCGAGAGCATTACCGAGAACAGACGTCTCGACTTTGCTCATCATCGAAATTCCGACAAGGACGAGCACCGTAAGGACGCCCGCGGCGATGTAGTAAAACGTGTCGGATCCAGTCTTCGCCTCGGCGAACACGGGTATCGCTGTCAAGAGCAGACGTGAGAAGGAATGCATCATTTGTCTTCTCCTTTCTTCGTCTTCGAACTGCTGTGAAACATCATCAGCATGCGATGCGTGACGCCGAATCCGCTGACGACGTTAACCATCGCGAGAACGATAGCTACGAACCCGAGAACCTTGCTCCCCCAGTGGACAGCCAATGCTGTAGCCATGAGACACCCTAGCACCGTTACGCCAGAAAAAGCATTCATGCCGGACATAAGAGGTGTGTGTAGCAAACTTGGAACGCGCGTAATAATCTTGTAGCCAACCAGCGTCGATACGACAAAGACGCCGAGCAGGATGGCTTGTATGGTTGTCATATACGTGTCTCCTTCTTTAGTTATTTATTCTTCTGACAAGGCAACGCCGCTTGGTGTCGCGGCGCCTGTAAGCGAGATAAAGTATTTGTTCTAATACAACCTAAAAGGCTGTCCGTTACGTCATCCTATACGCGATGTATTGACGTAGAAGTGCCGCATCGCGGAACGATGCGGCACCACAATAACGGAATGTCTAATGACCAAGTGCAGCGAATGCCTCCAACGCACCCTTATGAACCACTTTTCCGGCGTACGTCGTGAGAGATTCTTGGATGATTTGATCTTCCATATCAAGGTAGATTTCTCCATCCTTGATGAGGTATTTCAAGAGATTATAGACGTTCTGCGAGAACATCCATGTGGAGCTCTTCGGCAGAAGACCCGGGATGTTCTTGATGCCGACCAGCGTCACACCATGTTTCACTTCAACCGTTCCCGGAGGCGTGATGGCACAGTTGCCGCCTTGGTCGATCGAGATGTCGACGATGGCGGAACCGGGTTTCATCGATTTCACCATTTCTTCTGTGACGAGTGTAGGCGCGAGCTTGCCCGGAACGAGCGCCGACAGGAAAATGATGTCCATGTCCTTAACATATTCGGCGAGGATGCGACGCTCTTCTTCTAAACGCTCCGGCGAGAGCATCAGGGCGTATCCGCCTTCTCCGATCGCTTCTTCCGCCGGCACGCAGAGGTCGATGACTTTCGCGCCGAGCGACATCGCCTGCTCCGCGGCTGCGGGACGAATATCGGCGGCGTGAACGATGGCGCCAAGACGTTTCGCCGTCGCGATCGCCTGAAGTCCGCCGACGCCGACGCCGACGACGAGAACATTAATAGGCTTGATCATGCCGACGGCAGTAAAAATCTGCGGTACGAAGTTTGGCAGTTCGTTGGCGGCGATCAGCATCCCCTTATATCCCGCGCATGTGCTCATGGATGTCAAAGCGTCCATCGCCTGCGCACGCGTAATACGGGGAATGCCGTCGAGCGTAATGCTTGTGATACCGCGCTCAGCCATATGTTTAACCATGTCATGGTTTGCCGGTGCGGCGGGGTGGATAAATGTGATAATAACTTGGCCTTCATGCATGAGGTCGACTTCGTGTTTGTCCTGCTGCTCATTGAAGAGCGGCTCTTTAACTTTTAGGATGACGTCTGCGCGATCAAAAAGCTCCGCGACGTTTTCGACGATTTCTGCTCCGGATGCTAAATATTCCTGATCATGATAAAAAGCACCTTCTCCGGCGTCTTTTTCAATGAGAACGGTCAGCCCGTCGCTGACCATCTTCTTCACTGTTTCGGGGGAAGCCGCCACGCGCCTCTCACCCTTCATGATTTCCTTTGGAACACCGATAATCATTTTTACACCTCCTGCGTGAACTATTGTTATCGATACGCCTGTATAGTAGCAGGTTTTATGAATAATGACAAACAAAATTTAGATAACTTTCCGAATCACAGCACTCAAAAATAGAAGACTTTGTATATTATGATGAACTTTTTTGAGAAAAAGATTGACAAACTTTTATAATTATATGTATTCTAATATCGAGTGAGCACTCACTCGATTCTTGCAGAAAGCGACCTGAACACAAACACATCAACGTTTTCAGGTCACCAGAACTGTATATTAGCTGACTGTTCCGCATAAGAAGGGAGTGATTATTATGTATGAAACAGTAAAAGCGTCAATCAATCTGCACGCCGTTCTCAGAAACATGGAAGATCTGTGCCAGCTTGATGACGCGTCCGCAGAGGCTGTGGGCGACCGCTATGTCTCCATTCGATTCTCCGTGCCTGAGATTGATCGACTCGTCCTCACCTTTCGCAATCAATCATGTCAAGCAGGACGTGGAGATGAACTCCCGTACAACATGAATCTCCGATTTTCGTCTCCTGAGCACCTCAACCTCATGGTTGAAGGCGTGAAAAATCCGATACCGACCAAGGGATTCCGGCACATCGGGTTTCTCAAAGACACTTTTACCTTTCTGGCGGGGCGACTCGAGAGCTATTTGAAACCTGATCACGAAAAGGCGGCAACAGACTCTGAGTATCTTAAGAGAAGCACGATATTGACGGCATATGCGGCGCTCTACGCGGTACCGGAAATCGCCCGCTACGATGAGACTGGGCGTAAGTTGGCGAGCAAAATAGAGGACGGCATCATCAACGTCACGGTAGGCGACGATTTCGGTCTCCATCTCATCGCGGAAAAAGGACGGCTTCGCACGATGAAAGGCAGAAGTGCCAACGCGCGTACCGCCATGATGTTTGACACGTTTGAGACTGCGTTCGGTTTGCTAAATGGGAAACTCGACAGTTACACATGCATTGGACTGGGGCTTCTCGCCATTCGCGGTCGCGTTTCCATGATTGACAACTTCAACAAACTGCTGGGCATGGTCCCGCACTACCTCTCGTGAAAGGAGTAAAACGATATGCAACGATATCAATATCCAAAAAACAGAGAGCTGTTTGAAAGGGCGGTCAAAGTAATCCCCGCGGGGATCCCGGGTCATCTCGGTCCTGCATCGGGTTGCTTTATTCCCGTTTCGGCGTATCCGTTTTTCTGCGAGAAGGCGGAGGGAACGTATTTTTGGGACGTGGACGGCAACCGCTTCATCGATTACATGTGCGCTTACGGTCCCAACATTTTGGGATACAATCACCCGGACGTCGATGCCGCCGCGCGCGCTCAGATGGAGAAAGCAAACTGTACAACGGTTCCCGCCCCGCTGATGATCGAATTGGCGGAACTTCTCGTCGATACAGTCGACAGCGCGGACTGGGCGATGTTTGCCAAGAACGGCGGCGATGTGACGAACCTTGCGATGCTCACCGCCAGAGCGGCGACGGGAAGAAAGAAAATCGTCAAATTTGTGGGAGGTTATCACGGCGTGCTCCCGTGGATGTTGGACGTCGGATATCCCGGCGTTCTCTACGAGGACATCGAGAACATCATTACGATTCCATTCAACAATGTGGAAATCTTTAAGCAAGTACTCGCCGAACATCATGGCGACATTGCAGGCGTGATTTCAACGCCTTACGATCATCAGGCGATGAACGAGAATCATCTGCCTGCGGACGGTTTTTGGAGTGAAGTACGCCAGCTTTGTTCGACGAACGAAATCGTACTCATTCTTGACGACGTCCGCTGTGGATTCCGTCTCGATCTGCGCGGTTCCGATTACCATTACGGCTTCCGGGCAGACTTGATTTGTTTTTGCAAGGCGTTAGCGAACGGTTACAGCATCTCGGCACTTTGTGGCGACGAATCGCTCCGACCGGCGATCAGCTCAGTTTTCGCGACGGGCAGCTATTGGTTATCGGCGGTACCAATCGCAGCTGCCATTCGCTGTATCGAAATCATGCGCGAAATCGACGCGCCTCAAATCATGAAACACATCGGTGACAAGTTTGCCGACGGGCTGATCAATATCGCGGATGAACACGGGTTTGAGCTTCGCGTCACAGGCGAGCGCGCCATGCCGATACTGACGCTCGGTGACGACGAATCCAATTTCCTGCTGCAGGAGTGGGTCGCTGAAATGGTCATGAGAGGTATTTTCCTCGCGAACCATCACAACATCTTTATGAACTATGCCGTTTCGGACGAAGACCTTGAGCAGACGTTTGCCGCCGCTCACGACGCCTTTGAGACGGTGCGCAAGAACCATCCGGAAATGTACCGCTAAGGGAGGTTTATCCATGCCATTGACTAAAGAAGAACTGCTCGCCATCGAAGCGATGACTCACGAGCACAGACGCACAATCGTCGAAACGACGCTCTGTGCGGGGAGCGGACACATAGGCGGCGCGCTCAGCATGATTGATGTTACGACGTTGCTTTACAGCCGATTCATGCGAATCGACCCTGAAAACCCAGACTGGGAAGACCGCGATCGCTTTATTCTGTCGAAAGGACATGCCGGAATCGGCTTTGTCGCCATACTTGCCGACCTTGGCTACATCGACAGGAAGGACCTGGAAACATTTAACCTGACCGGTTCGAATCTCGGCATCCATCTCGACGCCAACAAGGTGCCGGGCGTTGACGCATCAACCGGTTCGCTCGGTCACGGCTTGTCGATTGCCCTCGGGACTGCGCTGGCTGCCAAACAACTGGGCAAGGAGTACCGCACATTCTGCTTGCTGGGCGACGGTGAATGCCAGGAAGGGTCGATCTGGGAGGCCGCCATGGCGATTGCTCATTTCAACCCGCCGAACCTTGTGACGCTCGTCGACCGTAACCACGCACAGATCGACGGCATGACGGAGGACGTCATGCCGCTTGAACCCTTCGCGGATAAGTGGCGCGCGTTCGGTTTCCATACGGTGACCGTGGACGGACATGATTTCGACGCGATGAACGACGCGATCAGAGAGGCGCTCCACCGAAAGGACATGCCGACGTGCATCATTCTCGATACGTGCAAAGGAAAAGGTGTCGGCTTCTGTGAAGGTGATTACCGCTGGCACTACGGCGGCATCACGCAGGAAATGGGCGAAGAAGCGATGCGCGACCTTGATGCGTATTACGCAAAGAGAGTGGCAGCCATCGAACAGAGAGGAGAATAATAATGGGTATCTCATTTACGAGCATCAATCAAACGAAGCTTTCGACAGGTGAAGTCTATTGTGAGACTTTGTGTGAGCTGGCAGAGGAGAACCCGCGCATTGTCGCCTTGACGGCGGACCTCGGACAATCGTCGAAGATCGGTGAATTTATGAAAAAATTCCCCGACCGATTCTATCAATTCGGTATCGCCGAGCAGAACATGTACGGCGCCGCGGCAGGCATGGCGAAGGCTGGGCTTATCCCTTTCACGTCGTCGTTCGCGATTTTTACATCGTGCCGCGCGCTCGACCAAGTCCACACGGACATCTGCTACCAGAGGGCGAACGTCAAAATGATCTCCTCGCATGCCGGAACTTCCTTTGGACAAGCCGGCACGACGCACCACTCGACGGAAGATATCGCGATTATGCGCTCAATGGCGAACCTCGTCGTCATCGTCCCCGCCGACGGCATGGAGACGGCTAATGTCGTGCGCGCCGCCGTGGAGTACGATGGTCCCGTATACATTCGCATTAACCGAGGATTTGATCAGCTTGTATACAAGGATCTCGATTACGGTTTCGAGATCGGGAAAGCCGTTCAGCTCGCTGAAGGGACGGATGTCACCATCATCGCGTGCGGCTCGGGCGTTTTCCAAGCGGTACAAGCGTCGGCCGAACTTGATGCCGTCGGCATTAAGGCGCGTGTACTCAACATGCACACGATCAAGCCGATTGACAAGGACGCCATCTTAAAAGCCTGCCGTGACACGCGAAGGATTATCACCGTAGAGGATCATAACGTCATCGGAGGTCTTGGCGGCGCCGTCGCAGAGGTGCTCGCAGAGAGTGGCATGAGCTGCGCTTTCCGTCGACTCGGACTGCAAGATTGCTTCTCCCCGATCGGCTACCACGAAGACCTTATGGCGATACACGGCATCGACACGAACGGCATCGTTAAATCTGTGCATGACCTCCTGAAACTCGATTTTGAGGACGACGACGATTGGGAAGACGAGGTGTGATATGGATACGAGAGATGACCGTTATTCGGGAAAAATTTTCTTCAACGCCGTTCTGCCTCTCGTCCGCACCATTATCGAGGACGTGCCCGCTCTTGCCGCGTCCCTCAAGGGGGAATCGGGCGCCTTTCAAGTGAGTGCCATGACCGACGAAGGGATCTGGGCGACACACTTCATCGTCGATAACGGCAAGGTCACGACGGCACTCGGTCCGTGTGCCGATAAGCCGACGGTTGAGCTCGCGTTCAAGACCCTTCGCGACTTTAACGGGTTCATGAAAGGCACATCGAAGAAGCTCCCGGCGATCCGCGGGCTGATGCGGTTCGGCATCCTGATCCCGTTTATGCGGGCGCTATTAAAAATGGCGTCGTTGCTCAAGCTGAAGGAAGCGCCGAAAGACGAAGAAACACAGCGGCTTCTCGTCAAGCTCTATTTTTACCTCTTGTCGTCCGGCATCAGCCAGCTGAACCGTGAAGGTCATCCGACGATTACGGAATGGACGACGAAAAGTCCGAACCGCGTCTATGCGTGGACGGTGGACGGCTACGAAGACGTCGCGGCGTATCTTCGCGTAAAAGCAGGGAAGACAAAAGCGGCGCGTGGTCGATACACGAGATCACAGCCGTTCTTTACCATGCGCTTCATCGATCTCGAGAGCGCGCTTGCGACACTGCTTGGAACCGGAGACATGATGGAGCTTGTCGCCGGCGGAAAGATGATCATGGAGGGCGGTCCGGAGTTCGGGAACATGCTGGGCGATTACATGCTCCTCGTCGGCTCCTACGCTCAAGCGTAGTGTCGATGGTGGGAGCGCCTGAACACGAGGGGGGATTAGCAGGGGGAATCCCCCCTCTCCTTTATTCCGGGAAATACATGAGTCGCGAACGTATCGCTCACGGCGACTTATGAGATAATGAGTGAAATTCATATAAGTATGACGGAGACTTATAGGAGGAAACATATGTCGTCTTCGCCTTTTTATAAAGAGACCTTCGACAAGATCTCACCGGAAAAACAAGACAGCATTTTTACGACAGCGATCACCGTTTTTGCGGAACACGGATTTGATGCGGCAAATATAAATGACATCGCAAAGCTCGCCGGTGTCAGCATCGGCTCAATGTACAGCTACTTTGAGTCGAAAGAAGACCTGTTCCTAGCTTTGGTGGAGAAAGGGTTGGAGCTTCTTGACCGCGCGATGAATGAATGTTGTCCTGACGAAGGAACGATTGCGGAAGTGCTGGAGCGAATCTTTCGTGTCGCCATCCGGTATACGGAGAAACACCCCGATATGTGTCGTCTCTATCTCCTGATCACGACGGATAACATGAAGGCACAGACGGAAAGGCTCTCTGATCGCGCGGAGATGAGCTTTCGAGAGATGTACAAAGCCGTTTTGAGACGTGCGGTTGAAAAAGGAGAGGTGAGAAGAGACATCGATCTCGATGCCGCCGCGCTTTTCATCGACAACGCGGTTATTATGCTCCAATTTTCACTGACATCGCGGTATTATCAGCTTAGGATGGAACATTATCTCGGCGCGAAAAGCGGTGATGATTACGAACGCCTTGTTCGCTCAAATGTCGACTTTATCTGTCGCGGTCTAGGTGTAGATTTTTGACGAATCACGCGGTGATCGCAGCCAAGAGCAGATTCAAGAGCCAGATGGTTGAAGCTAGCGCGTTCTTTGCCAGCAGCGGCGGGGGAAAGGAGTTGTGATGAAATCATTTAGAAAAGTGCTGACGCTCAACACGCCGACACGGCGGGCGTTTATTCACCTGACACCGGAAGTCGAAAAGGCACTAGCCGAGAGCGGTATACGCGAAGGATTGTGCCTCGTCAACGCCATGCACATCACTGCCAGTGTTTTTATTAACGATAATGAAAGTGGTCTGCACCGTGACTTTGAACGGTGGCTGGAGAAGCTCGCACCTGAGAAACCGTATGATCAATACGACCATAACGGGTATGAAGATAATGCCGACGCGCACCTGAAACGCAGCGTCATGGGGCGCGAAGTCGTCGTCGCCGTGACCGAAGGACGCCTCGATTTCGGACCCTGGGAGCGCATTTTCTATGGGGAATTTGACGGAAAGCGCCCGAAGCGCGTTCTGATAAAAATCATTGGAGAGTGATGAACCGGGACAGTTAAGTTAAGAAAGGAAACGATCATATGTCAAAGTACCCCGAAACGTTAATCGCCGATTGGTTAAAAGATTCCGGAAATTGGTTCCTCGATGAAGAGCAGGAGGGTGTCGGTCGCATGAGCCGGGCGCTTTATCCTTACAAGTCGATGTTTTCGCCGATCCGCGTCAACAGCATTACACTGAAAAACAGGCTCGTCATGGCGCCTATGGGGAACATCTCTCAAGCTGAGGAGACGGGGCGACCCAATCAATCCATGATCGCCTATTTCGAAGAACGCGCCAAAGGCGGTGTCGGTTTGATCACCTCAGGTCTCATACCGGTCAGTTTCGGGATCGACCACACGTTGACGGAACCGGGCGGTCTTACATATTTTCCGAAAATTCTCGGCAGCAGAACATTTTTTTCAGGGTGGCGCGATATCGCGCACAACACGCATGCTGCGGGAGCGCATTTCTTCATCCAACTGACGGCGGGACTCGGTCGCGTCGGCAATCCGCAGTGCCTTGTCAATCAACGCAAGTTTCCCGTCTCCGCGTCGCTTAACCCAAACTACTATTTGCCTGCAGTCCCTTGTTTAAGGATTTCCGGAAGAAAGCTCAAAAAAATCGTCAAAAACTTCGGTCAGGCTGCCGCCGACGCGAAGACGGCGACCATCGACGGTGTGTATCTCCACGGTCACGAAGGATACCTCTTGGAGCAAATGAGCAATACGGCGTTCAATCGTCGCAAACTGGGGCGATATGCCGACTGGCAGGCATTCGGACTCGATATCGTGCGAGAGATACGGAAACGGACGGGACCTGATTACCCCATCATGTACCGGATCAACTTGTCGTTGGCGCTCCACGCGACGTACGGCAAACGTATGCAAACAGTAAAGACGCTCAAGAAATTCAGCAATGAGCGAACGATTGAACAGACGCTTGACTATATGAAGAATCTCGTTCAAGCCGGCGTCGACATGTTCGATGTCGATCTCGGATGCTACGACAACTGGTGGCTCCCCCATCCGCCGACAACGATGAAGCCCGGTGTTTTTCTGGAAGTTGCCAAGCTCGTCAAGGATCACTTCGCCGAGAATAACATCGTATCGAACAAAGGGCTTCCCGTTCCCATCGTCGCCGTGGGCAAGCTTGGCTACCCTGATCTTGCGGAAAAGGCGATCGCTGATGAGATGTGCGACTTGGTCATGCTCGGGCGACCTCTGCTCGCTGATCCGATGTGGCCGAGAAAAGCGTATGCCGGTCAAGTTCAGGAGATCCGACCCTGTATTGGATGTCAGGAGGCCTGCATCAACGAATTCGTCGAAGGCGGACACCCGAGCTGCGCCGTCAATCCAAGAACATCACACGAGTTAACCTTACCCGAGAAACCTCTTCCCGCACCTATCAAGAAAAAAGTTGCCGTTGTCGGTGCCGGACCTGCAGGTTTTGAATGTGCGATGGCTGCGCTCGATCGCGGTCACGAAGTACACCTGATCGACAAGCAGGAAGGCGTCGGCGGCATGGTGCGCCTCGCGGCGATCCCCGCCTTTAAACGCGATGTGAAAAACTATCTCGAATGGATGGAACACACGGTCGACCAGCGTGTTAAAGATAATCCCGACTTCCAGCTAATGCTGAACACGGAGGCGACGCTTTACATGTTGGAGGACGGAAAATACGACGCAATCGTCTGTGCGACGGGGAGTCGCGAGAAAACTCCCGGCGTTGAAGGTCTCGAGAAGGTCGTGTTCGCTCGAACATTGCTATTGGATACATCCTTGCTTGACGGAAAAGAAAAGATCGTCGTCGTGGGCGGCGGGACGGTCGGCTGCGAAGTCGCCTTAATGCTCGCCGCAGAATACGGTCGCAAAGTGACCGTGCTCGAGATGCTCCCGACGTTGATGAGCCACGTCTCTACGGCGAATCGCACACACTTGATCCATGAGCTCGAAAAGCACGGCGCAACACTGATCAACTGCGCCAAACTCGAAAAAATCGAAGATGACAGCGTAGCGGTTTACGTCAACGAATCGCGCACCGTGCCCGATCCGTACAACACATGGAACCCCGTCCTCCCTGAGAATGTTCCCAATCCGCTGGCGAAACCGATTAAGAGTGAATACAAGATGAGGTCGATCGACGCTGACCTCGTCGTTCTCGCCGTCGGTCACGAGCAGGACAACACACTTCATCGATTGATTAAAGATGCTTACATCACGCCGGAACTCCATCTCATCGGCGACGCGGCGCACACCGGGATGATCATGCACGCCGTCCGTGCCGGATACAGGACTGGACTGTCGATTTGACGCGGCGGGCAACAGCAGGGAAAGGCGTAGATGTTAAAAAAACAGAGGAACAACGAGTGATAGGCAGACGGAAAAAGACCGACAGACGCTTGAACATCGCGCTGATCGGTTGCGGTCGTGCGTCAACCGATCACCTCAAGGCGATTCACTTTTTCGAGAAGCGCCGTTTCGTTGAGCTTAAAGCGATCGTCGACAAGAACGAACAGGCGATCGAAAGCGCTCTCGCCTCGCGTCCGGCTCAATTCAAGCGTCCGCTCCTCTCCGACAACTTCGATGAGATTCTGGAGAAGACTCCGATTGATCTGACAGTAATCGCGACGCCCCCCGCTTTTCATTTTCCTCTTTCCGTGAAAGCTCTTGACGCCCATTCGCACCTCATCGTAGAGAAGCCGCTGACACTCGATATGGGCGAGGCAGAGGAAATGATCGCGCTTGCGCAAGAGCGAAAGCGCAAGCTCGCGGTGGGTATGAAGTATCGCTACATTCCAGGCGTGCGCGAGATAAAGGACTTTATTGACAGCGGCGCTTTCGGCGATGTCCTCTACGGTTCTACCGCCGTCCGTTGGGGGCACGACCAAGCGTATTACGATCAAGCTCCATGGTTCGGAACGTGGGAGCGCGACGGCGGAGCCTTGATGAATCAGAGCATTCACGCCGTCGACTTGATGGCATGGCTGATGAGCGCGGAACCCTTAACCGCGACTGCCGTTCTTCTACGGCAATGTCACGAGATGGAAGCTGCCGATCTCGCCGTCGGTACGCTGACACTTCGCGGTAACCGTCTGCTCCACATTGAGGGCACAACGAACACGAACCCTGAAGCGAAGAGCGCCTCATTCTTCCTGCGCTGTGAACGCGGGACAGTGTCGGCATCCCTTGCAGGCGGCACTCCAAAAATCTCCGTCATCGGCGATGACGGAAAAAAACACGAAAAACGATTGCTTCTCAACGCACTCAAAAACAGAATCAAACGCGAAGGCTTCGGCGTGATCGGAAAACTCGGCAACCCGTATACTTTCTTATATGGCAACATGCTCGACGCCATCGAAAAGGATCGAGTGCCCATCGCCCACGGCGAGGCGGGGCGTGACGCCCTCACCATCGTCCTCTCACTCTTTCAAGCCGGGCGCGAAGGTCGAACCGTTTCATACCCGCCTGTCGACTTCACACTCCGCGACATGCATGGTCTCTTCGATGAATGACAGGGCGGAACACCGAACGGTCGAGACGAAACACTGAAAAGGATTTCCGTCCCGTATAATCTGAAGGAAGAAACACGGATCAAAATATATAGAATGCAGTTATTGAAAAGGGGATAATACAAATGAACAAGAGCGATGTAAAACGAATTCTTGCCGCGACGGACCATACGCTGCTCCGCCCGACCGCCACATTCGATGAAATTAAAAAGCTTCTGACCGAGGGAATGGAGTTCGGATGTGCAAGTTGCTGTATCCCGACATCCTATGTCGATGAGGCCGTCGACTTCGTCAACGGAGCATTGCCGATATGCACGGTGATCGGTTTTCCCAACGGATACGAAACGACCGGCTCGAAGCTGTTCCAGACGGAAGATGCACTCGAAGGCGGCGCGTCAGAGATCGATATGGTAATCAATCTCGGTTGGGTCAAGGATGGACTTTGGGATCTCATCTACGACGAAATCGAACAAATCAGAGATCTCTGTGATGACGCCATTCTGAAAGTCATCATCGAGACGTCTGAACTTGAGGATCATGAGAAGATTCGCCTCTGCGAGATCGTCACTGACTGCGAAGCCGATTTCATAAAAACATCGACGGGGTTTGCCTCAGGAGGTGCGACGCCCGATGACGTCCTCCTCCTTTGCCGTCACGTCGGTCCGCATATCGGAGTCAAAGCATCCGGCGGCATTCGAACCTTGGAAGACGCGCTAGCCTACCTCGAAATCGGAGCGGGACGACTCGGCGCCAGCGCGCTAGTCGGTCTCGCGCGTCCGTTCTTTGACGAGAAGTAAATCCGGCACATCTGACAGATGTTCAGCCAAGTTTCGTGACAACGCATTGGACGCGAGCCCGCGTCTCAGCTTTTGCGATTCGAAAACATGTAAGGAAGGAACGCTTTGAACATGAATTACATGAAGACCGGCAACACGTACATCGTCCGCATTGACCGTGGAGAAGAAATCGTCAAAGCCGTTAACGACATTTGCCGCGAGGAGAACATTACGCTCGGTTCCTTGAGCGGTATCGGCGCCGTCGATAGCGCTAAACTCGGTCTCTATTCACTTGAGAAACGAGAATACATCGTAAATAAATTCGAAGGCGAATACGAGATTACAAGTCTCGTCGGCAACATCACGACGAAAGACGGCGTCCCCTACATTCACATGCACATGACGATCAGCGATATCACCGGCGCCGTTATGGGCGGGCATCTCAGCGAAGCGCACGTCGCCGTCACGTGCGAGATCGTGATCCGGACGGAGGAAGGGACGATCGAACGCGAACCAGATCCCGCTATAGGCATTAATATGATGGTTTTCCCCGAGTGCTCGCTCTAATTTCGTAGCAATTGTTGATTGCTGCGGGCGGCGTGTCATTATAGACTGGTGCTTACTTATGCGAGCAAATAAAGAAAAAAGCAAATCACTCATCTGTCGTTTCGTCGCCTATTACAGACCCTACAAATGGCTTTTCGCGGCAGATTTATTCTCTGCCGCCATCAACGGCGGTGTGGGACTCGTGTTCCCCGCCATGATTCGCTATATCATCAACGACGTTTTCACCATGCCCGATACGTCGCTCATCGCGCCCATTCTGACAAAGATGGCGATCTTGATGTTTGTCCTCTATCTCGTCGAGGCAGGTTCGCTCTATTTCGTCTCGTCATGGGGGCATATTCTCGGCGCGCGTATTGAAACGGATATGCGACGCGACCTGTTTGAGCACATGGAGAAACTCTCGTTCTCTTTCTTCGACAAAACGAGCACAGGCAAGATGGTGTCCCGCCTCATCTCCGACTTGAGCGACATCACGGAGCTTGCGCATCATGGACCGGAGAACTTATTCATCTCTGCCTTCAAGATCGTCGGGTCGTTTATCATCTTGTCGCGCATCCACTTCCCCATGTCGATGATCCTCCTAGGCTTCACGATTCTTCTCGTCATCGTGATGTTCGGTTATCGCGCGAAAATGACGAACGTCTTCATGGACAATCGCCGGAGAATTGCCGATGTCAACGCCCTCATCCAGGACAGTCTGTCCGGCATTCGGACGGTTCAGTCTTTCTCGAACGAGCAGATTGAGATCGAGAAATTCCATCATGGGAATGAAGCTTTCTATCACTCCAAG
>JAAZMK010000007.1 GCA_012798865.1 Clostridiaceae bacterium
AGCTTGTCACTTTCTTTACGAAAGGTGATGCCAGACGAAAATACGCTTACAACTATCTCAAGACTTCGGACAGAGAGTTGACAAACGTGATGAACGTCTTGCGATCCCATATGACTGCGGATCAAAATATAAAAAGAGGAATGAAGTCGATCTGCATCCATTCCGGTCCGTTCATCAAATCGGAAGCTACATCGTCCATGATCGTCGATTACATAGGCGACAAATTCATCGCTTGGTTTACCGGCAGTCCTCATCCTTGCGTATCGCTCTTCAAACCGATCGTGTTTTCAGACGGTAAAACTGTCCAAGGATTTGACAATGTTGATTATTCCGTCGACTATGGCAACGACGCGACAGCCCTGGCGAGAGCGTTGGTAAAGAATTACTCACTCTTTGTAAGTGATATCAAGACTGTAAGGGACAAGTACGAATCCGACTTTGAACAGATTATCTACCGAGATCTGGACACGAAAAATCCGGAACAACTCATCTCAGAATGCGAAAAGTGCTTTGCGATGGAGAAGGAATACGTGGAGCAAGTACGCTCTCTAATCGGATAGCAGAAGACACGTAAGGTCATTGACGTTCGTGCCGGTCGGTCCAGTTATAATCAGCGCGTCGACTGCCTTCAAAGCCGTATAACTGTCATTTCTCCTTAACACGTCATCGATGTCGAACCCGGCTTTTGCGAGTTTTTCGAGCGTCGTGCTGTCGACAATTCCGCCCGCCGCGTCGGTCGGACCGTCGGTTCCGTCCGATCCGACAGAAAAAACGAGACTCCCGGGGACATTCGCAAGGTAAGGAACGGAAGCGAGAGCGATCTCCTGATTCCTGCCGCCCATACCGTCTCCCCGCAACGTGACAACCGTCTCACCGCCTAAAATAAAGGCAAGTTTTCGGCGTTCTTCGCCTCCCTTGATCTCCGCGATGGCACCCAAAAATTGACCGAGATCTCTCGCTTCGCAGTCGACTCTGTCGCTCAACACGATCGTTTCGTAGCCTCGCTTTTTTGCCTTCGCCTCAGCCTCTGCGATAAGTCCGCGCACCGAGCCGACGATCTTCGTCGTTACGTTGGACAAATTATGCGGCAACGACTTGTCGAGCAAGACGATCGCTCTTTCCGGAAGCTCGATTCCATAGTCCGCGACGATGCGCTTCGCGTCATCGCGCGTCGAAAGATCGGGGTATGCGGGACCCGAGGCGATCATGTCGAGACGGTCACCGAGAACGTCGGAAAGCACAATGGAGAAGATTTGGGCTGGCTTTACGCATTCGGCAAATTGACCGCCCTTGACGTTCGAGAAGCGTTTTCGGAGCGTATTCATGCTGACAATGTCGGCTCCGGACGCAAGCAACTGGCGATTTATGTCCTGTAGCTCAGAAAGACTCAAGTCGCTATATTCAAAGAGAGCGGATCCGCCACCGGAGATCAAGAAGATAAGGCGGTCGGCCGCCGTCAATCGGGCGGCGAGCTTCAGAGCTTTCCGCGTCGCTTTGAGCGTGTTTTCGTCTAGGATTGGATGACCTGCTTCATACGAGGTGATATTCTTCAATACACCGTGAACATGGTCGTACTTAGTGATCACAATGCCTTCGACAATGCGGTTGCCGAGAACATCGGAAGCGGCTTCCGCCATACTCCATGCCGCTTTCCCGATCGCAAGCAAATAGAGCGCTTTGCCATCATCGGGAAGCGCTGCCAACGCCTGTTTGACTGCTCTCTGCGGTTTGGCGCTTTCCAACGCCGCATGGATCATGCCATGCGCATCGCGATGTAATTGTTCCAGTTTCATGAAAGACATGTGGTCTCCGTTTTCAAGAAGCACTGCCGAGCGGGACACGGGTGACCGCTTATATCCATTTTATCGGAAGATGCGTCCATGATAACCTCTCATCATCACCCATATTCTCATCACTTCAGCCACGCGTGAAAAGCCTGCACAAGCTTCTCGCCGTCCGTTTGACTGTACTGGTGGTGCGAGGAATTCTCCAAAATATCAACGTCGCAACCTAAACCTGTTAATAGCTTCTCCGATTTGGAACTGACTAATTCATCGTGTGCCGACTGAAAAATGACGCACTTCTTGCCGGTCCATGGTTTGCTTTCCACAAGAGCTCGTGTCTTCCGGGATTCTTTTGAGAGCGATACGTAATTGGGAATCCACTTTAAGTATTTCCAGAATCGCACATCTGCTTCGACACCGGAACAAGGATCGTATGTGCTATGGACGCTATCACGGCTGGCACGAATAATCATCCGCAATTTACCCAGAAAAGGCAAAAGACTAACCCTTATATACAGAGGTACCGCAAGCAGAAACAACGCTTTGACACTGTGACTCTGCGCCCTTTGCAAGGCGAACAGCGTTCCCATCGAATGGGCGACCACGTAAATCTCGTCGTATTTCTCACTCAACTCTCGGAGACTCTCGTCAACTTGATCCTGCCACTCTTTCATGGTGGCTCTGCCAAAGTCATCGACGCTCCCGCCATGTCCCGCCAGAAGCAGCGCGCGATAATCATATCCATCAGGGATTTCCGGATAGAACAGCTTGAATTGGTTGGGATGTCCAGCAAACCCATGGATGAAGAGAATCACTTTTTTTATCGAGTTGTTCTTTGCCATGTTCATCGTCACCCCTAAAAATCAAAGACCCTTCACAAGTCCAATCATAGAGCAATATTTCAAGAATGAACAGAACAAGAGTAGCGTACTCACCTTGCAGTTGAAGTTCAATCGCACGCTCCCGGAGCAAGGACTTAACGAGAGTGAGAAAGACTTAATCACATCGCTCGAAGTGCGATATCAGTCACACAAAATAACAGACTCGAGGCACCACTCTCGAGTCTGTCCATCAATTGGAGGAAAAGTATGAAGTTCAGGGCGTTACCTTTCTTACATTGACTACATTCTAAAGGATAGAGATGTCAATCCTAATAATCATCTGTGAATAAACAAAGAACAAATCAAACGGAAAAGCCCCTCGCAAAGGCTAAAGGGGCTTTTTTGTCATGCTTCTGTCATAAAAACTATTTTAACTTTGTTACTGCTGTCGTCTTGAGCGCCGCCTCGTCGCTCGGTTTCTTGATCAGGTAACCGCCGCTCGGGGTGGCGACCCTCAATGTCACCGGCGATCTCGTCTTGGCAAACGATCCGTCTTTTATCTCCAAGGTCTCGGCACGCGCATCACAGTACTTATGGAATATATCAATGCCCTCCTCGAGAGTAACGTCCTCTTTAAGCACAACCACGACGCTCGTACACCCGAGATTCTGAATCATGAGATCTTTGTCCACATCGATCTCCATCGGTATAGACGCCGCGAATACTTTCCCGATATGGAGTCGTTGGGCATTACGTTTTACGATCGTCGGAACGGCAATCGCCGCAAAAATGCCGACAATCACGACCGCAACAGCAAGCATGATTAAAATCGACTTCACAGGTATTTTCAGTTTCGGCACTTTTTTCTCGGGGAGTACATAATCATCAGCCGGCGTCATTCTTTTTGCCGTCCGACTGACTGCAGGTATGATGGGTCCACGCTGTACTTGTGAAGGCGTGAGCGACGGTCCCTCATACTTCGGTTGCGGTTCATTCGGGAACTCAAACTCCTCCGGATTCGTTAATGCCCGAAAAGCTTCCTCGTTCTTAAAAACACAGTCACAGAAAAAACAGTGCCCCTCAGGCATCGCAGGGTCTAAAAATAGAAACGACCCACAATTGATACAGCGTCCTTCTTTTAATGCCATCATCCAGTCTCAACTCTCTATCGGTCTGCGCTCTGTTTCCTATCTACCGGTCAACATATGACGTGTTTAGGAACTGCGCCTAATCAACAGATGCTTGCATGGAACTTCTCCCTTGATCCAGAACCCATGCAATGCACATACATGAGCATCTTACCACAAAGAAAAGAAAAACACGCAATGCCGACATACACAGACCGTGTCAACTTGTTGTAGGTTTGGCAAGAACTATGAGATCAGTCCACCCATACCTCCATTCGTGATGGCTTTACATAACCGATAGAGCGGTGTCCCTCTTTTGGTAACTTTTAATGCGTCTGAG
>JAAZMK010000062.1 GCA_012798865.1 Clostridiaceae bacterium
AGCGTCTCAAGTAGATCTGCCTCAGGATCTCGTATGAGAGCGATTGTCGTCTCGCAGATCTCTTTCAAATTGAAAGAGCAAATGTTGCTTGCCATGCCGACAGCAATCCCTTGGTTGTTGTTGACGAGAATCGTCGGGAACATGGCAGGAAGCAAGACAGGCTCCTTCATCGTTCCCGAATAATTATCGACAAAATCGACAGCGTCTTTTGACAAGCCGCTAAAAAGCGTTTCACACGACGGTTCAAGCCTGACTTCCGTATAGCGTGAGGCGGCGTACTGCATATCGCGCGATGTCACGTCACCGAAATTCCCTTTAGAATCAATCCAAGGATGTAAGAGTGATTTGTTACCCCTTGTCAAACGAACCATCGTCTCGTAAATCGTCTGGTCGCCGTGAGGATTCAGCTTCATCGTCTGACCAACGACATCGGCCGACTTCGCACGCGGACCCGACATCAAGTTCATCAGATACATCGTATACAAAAGCTTGCGGTGAGCTGGCTTAAAGCCGTCGATCTCGGGAATCGCACGCGATACGATGACGCTCATTGCATAAGGCATAAAGTTCTCGTACAGAGTCTCAGAAATAGGTTGTTCAATGGCGGTAACGTTATCGTTTCTATCTGTATCTTCAGGCTTATCGGTTGTCATCAACTCGTCCGCTCCTTATATTCTATGTACTCGACCAAATTACGATCGATGAATTGTCATTGCCAAGTAGAGTCACAGGACATCAAGGCTTCATATTATCCGAAGTCCAACATATCCACGTTAAGGTCGCGAAGTTCGCGCGCCGCCAATTGCACTTCACTTTATCCGACATCCAACATATCCATGTAAAGATGTCCCGACTCCTCGATATACGCGCGCCGTCCAGGAACATCATCGCCTAGCAGTAGATTAAATGTACCGCTCATCACTTCCTCAGACTCAGGCATGACAGCGATCAGTCGTCTCGTCTCCGGATTCATCGTCGTGTTCCACATCATCTCCGGCTCGTTCTCGCCGAGTCCTTTCGAACGTTGAACATGGACATTGCCCTCACCGAGCGACGCTATGATCTCATTTTTCTCCTGATCGGAATACGCAAAATACGTCCTCTCAAGGCGCTTCGTACGATGACCGATCTCATAGAGTGGCGATTCCGCGATAAAAATCTTGCCTTGGCGAATGAGCTCAGGCGTAAGTTTGTAAAACATCGCCAAAATCAGCGTCCTAATCTGAAAACCGTCGACATCGCCGTCCGTACAAATGACCACCTTGTTCCAGCGCAGGCGATTGATATCGAATGGAGCGGCAGCTTTACTGAATTTCTTCGGAAGTTCCACGCCGCATCCCAATATTTTGATCAGATCCATGATGATGTCATTCTTGAAAATAGCATTGTAATCGGCTTTGAGGCAGTTCAAGATCTTACCTCTCACAGGGATCACCGCCTGAAAATCGGCATTGCGTGCCATTTTGACGGAACCAAGCGCTGAATTGCCTTCCACAATATAGAGCTCGCGTTCGTTTATGTCCTGTGATCGACAATCGACAAACAAACGCACGCGATTCGACATGTCGATCTCTTGCATCAGATCGCGTTTCACCGTAAGACGTGTCTTTTCGGCCTTCTCACGGCTCCTGCGATTGAGAAGCACCTGGTCGGCGGCACGGAGCGCGTCTTCGCGCCGCTCGATAAACCAAACAGTCAGATGCTCCCGGATCATGTCCGTCATGAACCGTTGAATGAAGCGGTTATTGATCGAGCGCTTCGTCTGGTTTTCGTAACTTGTTACCGTCGAGAAAGAGCTTGACATCAGAAGCAAACTTTCCTCGATATCACCGAACGTAATTTTCGCTTCATTCGCGCGATATTTGCCTTCCTCCTTCAGAAATGAATCGAAAGCGGAGACAAAAGCCGATCGAACGGCACGGTCAGGCGAACCTCCATATTCAAGCCAAGAGGAGTTGTGGTAGTAATAAATTTCCGCCTGGTGGTTATTAAACGCAAAGGCGACATCGCATTTCGTCGTATAATCTTCGCGATCATTGCGGTCCCGACCGACGCCTTCACCACTGAAAAGAAATGGCTGTGTCAGACCGTCGACGTTCATTTCTCTAACCATCCCGAGAATACCCTCGGGGTAACAAAATTCTTCTTTCGTTCCGTCCTTTTCATCGATAAACTCGAACGTCACACCCTTGTTAACGACAGCTTGTTGCTTTAACGTCGTGCGGAAGTACTCGCCAGGAATCACGATATCTGTAAAGACTTCATCGTCTGGCATCCAGTGTTGAATCGTCCCCGTCTTTTTAGAGTCAATCGGCGTCTTCTTGAGACCGCCGATATTGACGCCTTTCTCAAAATGGAGCTCATACTTGAATCCGTCGCGCGTGACCGCGACATCAAACCACTTCGACGCATACTGCGTCGCACAGGCACCGAGTCCGTTCAAACCGAGACTATACTCGTAATTCTCCCCGAGATTAGTCTTGTATTTTCCACCGGCATACAGCTCACAATAAACGAGTTCCCAGTTGTAACGATTCTCATTCGGGTTGAAGTCGAGCGGAATACCTCTCCCGCGGTCAATCACTTCGATAGAATCGTCCTTAAAACGCGTCACCGTGATCACGTGACCGTGCCCCTCGCGCGCTTCATCGATCGAGTTAGAGAGAATTTCAAAGAACGATTGTTGCGCGCCGCGAAGATCGTCAGAACCAAAGATAACGCTTGGGCGGAGTCGAACGCGATCAGCTCCTTTAAGTTGTGAAATGCTGGTATTATCGTACACTTGAGCCATAAAAGAACTTCCCTTTCTAATACAATTTTCACACGGAAAAGAAGACTCGTCAAGCTACGAAAACACTGTAGGAGATGACCTTTGGGCGCACTATCAAACTACAATTGGATACTCAAACCATTCTTCGTCAGTCTGTATAAATCCGATATCTTGAAACTTATTTCGGCTCTGAAGGATAATCGAGTATATCTTAGCTTTTACCGCTTTCATTCCCTTTTCTCGGGCAAGCATTGTCATCTCCAGAACACATTTTCGACCTATGTGACGATTTTGAAAATCCTTAGATACGAGTGATTGGCGTCCGCGCAATCGTAGACATCGCAAGGGAAACGCCAAATAATTCTACTTTTGTTCTCGTTGCCTGGATCCACGGCATCGTTAACGGGAAAATCCGTGTTTGCGGTATTCGCGCTTACATAGCCTTCGCCCAACAAGCGATCCAAGAACGGTGTATCGGTCGCCGTCGCTTTATTCGCGCTTACGTAGCCTTCACCGCAAGAAGGTGTTCCGATCCTCAATACGATCACGTCGCTTTATTCGCGCTTACGTAGCCTTCACCATCCTTCTTGTTCATCGCACAAAAATCGCCTGGTCTTCCCGTTGCGCCAACGGCAACACCATCTCCACAACCATCATCAGACGCCGAAAATTTACTCAGTTGATAATTCGCCAAAAGTACAATCAAACCAATCACAAGGCACAAGCAAACAGCAACCGGAGCGAGAGTCTTTCGAATGTGACATTTCCCCTCTGAATTATTGCTTCCCGGCGACTCTAACGAAGAATTATTGTTTAACATAGCTGACCGTTTCAAATCAATTTTTCGTTCCACTCTGCCTCTTTGAAACCTAGAAGTACGACATCGCCCTTTACGACAAGCGGACGTTTTACGAGCATTCCGTTCGTGGCAAGGAGCTCCAATTGAGATTCTTCGCTCATTTCAGGTAACTTGCTCTTAAGTTGCATTTCCCTGTAAAGCATACCGCTCGTATTGAAAAACTTTCTTAGCGAAAGCCCGCTCTTCCGATACCATGCCTTCAGTTCATCATAGGAAGGGTTGTCTTCTGCTATATGACGTTCCACATATTGTATATTTTGCTCATCCAACCACTTCGTTCGTGTAACGTATTTGTAGGTGTAGTAGAAAAAAGAGATTCCACCCAAATCTGCTAAAGTAAAAAAAATACCAAAGCTTTAACAGCAAACAAAGGAGGAATCTCATGAACATCATACAGGAAAGG
>JAAZMK010000063.1 GCA_012798865.1 Clostridiaceae bacterium
CCTTTCCTGTATGATGTTCATGAGATTCCTCCTTTGTTTGCTGTTAAAGCTTTGGTATTTTTTTTACTTTAGCAGATTTGGGTGGAATCTCTTTTTTCTACTACACCTACAAATACGTTACACGAACACATACACATGATAAGATAAACGGTACAAGATCATTCGGAATGCTATCGTTCAATGAGCTCCATACTGCCCTTCGAAAGGCAATCCGAAACCAAACTTTACGACTCATTCCGAAGATGGAATGACGACGAGATACAATAGGATTCTCTACACATGTTGCACGGGGAACACGAACAATACATGGAAGAAGCGCTCAAAATGGCGGAAAAAGCTGCCGTATTGGGCGACATTCCGGCGGGCGCCATCATTGTCCAAGGCGATCAGATCATCGCGCGCGGTTACAACACACGCGAGAAGAATGAAGATGCGACGGGACATGCCGAGATCATGGCGATTCGCGAGGCATCGGAAGTATTGGGTTCGTGGAGATTGCTCGATTGCGACCTCTACGTCACACTCGAGCCGTGCTTGATGTGTGCAGGCGCGATCATCCAGGCGCGTCTGCGACGTGTCATTTTCGGAGCGTACGATCCTAAATCCGGCATGGCGGGATCGGTCGCGAACGTATTCGATCTCCCAGCCAATCATCGTGTTGAAGTCATCGGCGGTGTATTGCAAGAACGATGCGGCGACGTGCTCCGTGACTTTTTTGCAAAGAGACGAAAGGATAAGTCATCCGACGTGACCGATTAAACGTCTATTTGTGCTGGTCAATGTGATAGAATCGTTATCGTTTATATGCGTGACACTTAAGCATTAAATCGTTTGTTGCAAAATACGTAAACGGGAGAATTCATCGAGCTGATGTGTAAGTGGAATAGAAAACCGACGGAAATACAAAAGAGAGGCTGGCAAGGTTACTTTCTCTATTATCTCGCGATGCTCCTCAGCCGATTACTGTTACGCCTTCGCTACATCAATCAGGTCAACATCCCTCAAGGAAAGACGCCGTATCTCATTGTCGCCAACCATCAGACGATGTTCGACGGTCTGTGGATTATGGGCGGCATTCCAAGAGAGCAACTTCCGCTATTCTCCGGTCTTGCCGGTTCCGACCTCGAAAGAAATTTCGGACTTACAGGGCGGGTGATGTTTCGCGTCGGACAAGCCATCCCGATCGACCGCGAAGGAAGCCCCATCCGCGGATTAATCCTCGCGCGACGCGCACTGCGCAAAGGCAGCATTGTCATGATTCACCCCGAGGGAACGAGAACGTATGATGGGCGTATCGCGGAGCTGAAAAACGGTGCGGCATATCTTTCTAAAAAGGAAGGTGTACCTGTAGTTCCCGTTTACATCGACGGAGGTTTCGAAGTTTTTTCGCGGTATATGTCCGTGCCACGACCGATCGATTGGAAACGTTTTCGCAGAAAGAAACTGACTGTCGAATTCTGTCCCCCCATTAACCCGGCGGACTACGAAACCGTCCACGATTTAATGGATGAGATCTGTCGCGTACTATATGAGAAAGAAGAGAAAACGCTTAAGGCGCGGGAACAATCCAAGGTTTGAGCGGTCCAATCTCGTTCCTTCTAATTTTCCCTTCCAAAACAATCACGTCATCCTCATATTTCACATCGTCGACTGTCCCGTACTCCCGTGCATGGGCGACGAGTCCGGCTTCATAATACGGAAAAACAGCTCGGAATTCGAGCAACGAATCTTCAACGAAACGTGCCAAACTCGCAAGCAGCTCTTCTAACCCTTTTCCCGTTTTTGCCGATATCTGAAGAATTTGAGACGCTTTTTCATTACGTAACAACATCATGACATCATGCAAGCTGTTCGGTCTCATACGATCGATTTTATTGAGAAGATAGAAAACAGGAATCGACCCGGCATCCAAATCGTTCAGTTGCTTTTCTACAACTTCGATATGCATCGCCGCATCCGGATCGGAAACGTCCGCTACGAGGAGAATGAGATCGGCGGAGGCAGCTTCTTCGAAGGTAGCTCTGAAGGCTTGGTAGAGAAATGCCGGAAGATCTCGTATGAAACCGACCGTGTCGACGAGAATGAGAGATAGCCCTTCGCGAATATCGAGTCTTCTTGCCGTCGGATCGAGCGTCATGAAGAGGCGGTCTCCTGCGTCAAGCGTTTCGTCGCACAGTTTATTCAGTAGTGTCGACTTTCCTGCGTTCGTGTAACCGACGATTGCCGCCGTCATGACATGGCGGCGATCTCGTAGTGAACGCGATCTTTCCCGCCGGTCTTCCAACCGCTTCAACTCGCGCCGCAGAACACCCATGCGTTTTCTGATAGCCCGTCGATCCTGCTCCAAGACCGTTTCTCCAGGACCGCGGGTTCCGATCCCGCCACCGAGTCTCGACAGTTCCACGCCGCGCCCTGTCAACTGTGTCAGTCGGTATCGCCAGTAAGCAAGCTCGACTTGAATTTTCCCTTCATCCGTCCGCGCATGATCGGCGAAGATCGAGAGAATGACGGATACTCGGTCACTCACCTTCAAATCCGTCGCTTCCGTAATCCCTCTTGTCTGTGCGGGTGAAAGCTCACCGTCAAATATCAGAAAGTCGGCATCAATTTCTTCCGCCCATTCTACGATCTCACGGAGTTTGCCCGACCCGACAAACGTGTTGCGATCGACTTTATCGAGCCTCTGCACGATGCGATCGACGACGGTAAAACCGTTTGTCTTCGCTAAATCTTCTAGCTCATCAAGTGATCGCTCAACTCTTTCTCCATCGTATGGACGCAGATCGACGGCGACCAAAATCGCTCGACCTGACTTTTTTGCAGTAAGCTCTTCGATTGAAGTTGTTGTCTCTCTGATTTTCTTATTCATCTATTCAGGTGTCCTTGTAGCCTCAAAAAAAGGGAATTGTATTGGATTTCGCTCAGAGCGAAAATGCATTTCGGTCAGCATGCTACAATGAATGTGTCATTCAAAGCAAACAACCCGTTCGTCGACGTAGTGAGTTCGTATGACAGTGAGCCGTTTCACAAATGAATCCTCCCTATCCAACCGGCAAAGGCGACCTCGCCCTAAAACCGACAAATTGTCGCTGAAAGATCCGCAGAAAATCAACCGTATGCATCGCGCGGCGGCAGATTGGGTCGGTTATATTCTCAAGCTGGAACGACAGCGCCACTCCCTCACACAGACGCATATCGCTTCTGAACTCGGTTTCGGCATGAGTTACGTGTCCACGATCGAATCAGGAAACGCCTTCGCCAACATCGACAGAACCATGATGCTTATTCATTTTTTCGGCATCGATTCTTGCACGTGTATCGGCGCCATCAAAGCCCATATCATGATTCAGAGACTTCTTCTTCAGGAGTCCCAAAAGCGTCAAAAACGGAACGCAAATCGGCGTCCTCAAAGGAGTCAATCCACGCTTTCATATCATCAAGTCGTTGCGGATAGACCGATCGACACGCCAAATCAATGGCGCGTATCATCGCCAGGCGTTCAGCGAAGTCTTCCATACGCGCGAGAAGCGGAATGAACCCGGTGTAGACATCGCGAATGATCTTGTCCTCTTTCTCCTCCGCTTTCATCCGCAAAAGCCCGAATAACTTTTTGCCGAATCCGCTGTCGTCACGGCAGATCGTCAGATAAACGTTTGCCGAATCGTAGATTTCCGCTTCGATGATGCGATCGGCATCCTCCCCCGCGTCTTTACGGATATTTTGAAGCTCTTTCTGTCCGAAAAACCGTATGACTTCTTTGTAGGCGCGCTTTATTTCTCCTTTTCGCTTACTGCCTGAAGCGTATACATGGCAGAAAAGCCACGGTTGAAGAAAACGATCGCCCTTTTCCTTACGCCCTTCGAGATGAAAGTAGCGAAACTTATCCATTTGTTCACGAATATCGTCATATTGAGATTCAGTCATTCGGTTGCCTCAATCTGTTATTCCCGCCATCCGGGTCGTTGTTCTATCGATATCGTATCGCACGATATCGAACAACAACGGCTGTAATTGCTTCATGTAAAGCAAGGGTATCGTTGCAAGTATAACACTCGGATGGGCATTACGTCCCCTTGCCGACACGCCACAAGACTCCGTGTCGGCACTCGGCTTTAAGGTCGTGACTGACCTTATATCACGAAAGTTTTTAGCCGATTGCTCAGACATTTGCATCAGATGCCATGAGCCCCTCCGTCTCTTTGTTTTCTTTCGGGAATAGACCTCGTTTCAGTTTTAGATAGGCGATGTAAGCGATGAAAGAGACGAGCCATGAAACAGGGTACGCCATAAGGAGCACGTCATAGCTATACCAAATAGGCAGAACAATGGTAATCCAAGCTAGACGGACGCCTGCCATACAGACAAGGCTGATCAACATCGGAAAGATGGAATGACCGATTCCGCGCAACAAACCACCCATGACTTCACACAACGCAAACAACCAATAAAATGACAAAATAAACATCATAGTTCGTGTCGAATAACGTATCACGTCGGGATCGGAATTGAACAGGGATGCGATCGGATATCTGAACAGAAGAATCACCGCCGAAACGGAAACGATGACAACGAAAGTCAGAGCGAGACTTTCTTTAAGTCCTCGTTTTACTCGATCATATCGTCCTGCTCCCATATTGGCACCGACAAAAGTCATGACAGCAAGCGCCAAACCATTGATCACCACGAACACGAATCCGTCACTTCGCGTGGCTGCCGTATATCCGGCGACTGCGTGTTTCCCGAACGTATTGATGACGGATTGCAAAAAGACATTGGAGATGGCAACGATCGCCGCCTGTAAGCCGGCGGGAATGCCGACTTTAAGCGCATCTCCGAGCACTTCGCGATGGAAGGCGATGTCACGAATAAACAACCTGAAGGGCGTCAAGCTTCGCGCGAGGCTGATAGTCACCAGCGACGCGACAAGCGTCTGCGCGATAACGAAAGCCCAGCCTGCTCCCGACACGCCCCAATCGAATACACCGATAAAAAGCAAGTCGAGCAATACGTTGAATACGACACCGATTGACAGGTAGATGAACGGATGACGCGTGTCGCCGACGCCTCGCAAGATCCCCGCACCCATGTTATAGATGATGACGGATAGTCCGCCCGCAAAATAAATGCGCAAATACGTGGTCGCAAAGGGCAAGATTTCTGCCGGCGTCCCCATCCACACGAGCATGTGAGGCGCGATGAACACGCCGATGAGACTGATGGCGATACCGCTCACCAGAGCGAGCGCGTAACTTGTGTGAACTGCCCTGTACAACTTGTCGTAATCGTGCGCCCCATTGGCCTGCGAGACAATAACGGAACAACCGGTTGACAGCCCTAATGCCAGCCCGAGAAGCATATTGATAATGGATGCCGTCGCACCGATGCCTGCCATCGACTCGACGCCGCTGAAATTCCCGACAATCATCAAATCGATGACAGAATAAGAATGCTGCATCAAATTCATGATGAGCAAGGGCAACGCGAAAGCAAAGATCTGCTTCCAAATCGTCCCTTCCGTCAAATTGATGTTGCGTATTTTCATCTCTAAGTTCTCACCCGGAAGCAGCCGTCTCCGTCTTAGCCGAGTCTTCCTTTAAAATCTTCGTAGCCGAATCGTTTGAGCTTGACGATGTTGCCTTTTTTGTCCTGCAACATGATGGACGGGAGTGGCATCCCGTTAAACGTATTGTTCTTCACCATCGTATAAATCGCCATATCGGTCAATACGATCCGATCACCAGGTAGCGGCGGCACGTCGAATGAATAGGTACCGATCACGTCGCCCGCCAGACAAGTCGGTCCCGCCAGCTGAATATTGTAAGGCTTGACGCCGGGCTCGACACCCTCGTACCAGACTGAGACGCTGCTGGAACGCCCAGACGAAGGCACGATAAAACACCTCGGAGTGTAAGGCATCTCCAGAACGTCGGGCATATGACAAGCCGCCGATGCATTTAGGATGGCGATAACATAGTCCGGTTTTTTGACGAGGTCAAGCACCGATGCGACGAGCCAGCCGGCATCAAGTGCCACCGCTTCGCCGGGCTCAAGGTAAACGGTCGCTCCTGTCTCGTCCGCCGTGCGTCGAATAAGTTTAACAAGGAGGTCGAGATCGTAACCTTCTTTCGTGATGTGGTGACCGCCGCCGAAATTGATCCAAGACAGTCGCTTCGGCCAGGGACCGAAGGACTCGCGAATGGCATCGAGCGTACGCTCCAGCACGTCGGCATTCTGTTGACACAAAGAGTGGAAATGAATGCCGCTCAACCCGTCGAACCGACCTTTCTCGTAGCCGATCTTGAAATCCTCCGCCGACACGCCGAGCCTCGAATTACTGCTTGCCGCGTCATACAAATCGACTTCCACCTCCGAATAACCGGGATTGATACGCAACCCGCATGAGATTTGGCGCCCGCCGGAGAGATTGTGTTCAAATACTTTTTCACGGAAACGTTCCCATTGCTCAAACGAGTTGAATACCATCGTGTCGACCATGCCGAGGTAGTCGTCGAATTCACGTTCATCGTAGGCAGGCGCGTAGACGTGAACTTCACAGTCCTCGCCCATCTCTTCGCGCGCAAGCCTCGCCTCGTACAATCCCGAACTCGCCGCGCCGTCCAAGTAGCGCGACAACATATCGTAAAGCGGATAGCACGCAAAAGCTTTTTGAGCGAGCAGGATCTTGCAGCTCGACATCTGTTTAACCTGTCGCAAAATGCGCGCATTCCGCTCAAGCATTGTCTCGTCGATCAAGTAGCACGGCGTCCGAAGTTCCCGCACGCGGAGCTCGGAGGGCTTGAGTTGACGTTGCGTTATGGATTCGAAAGCATCACCGACATCGTCAACATGCCCGCGTATAGGGGTATGATCATTATTTGTAATTGTCATGGCATTATTTCACCTAAATGCTCTTGTTCGTTATGGAACGAGGACGGGATTTTCATCAATAATCCAGGGCAGTCCGAATCGGTTCAAATCTTCCATGAAAGGGTCGGGATCGAGCTGTTCGACGTTCCAGACACCAGGCTTTTTCCAGAGACCGCGCAGAACGAGAGATGCCCCGATCATCGCCGGCACTCCCGTCGTATATGAAACGGCCTGCGAACCGACTTCCTCGTAGGCTTCCTGATGGTCAGCGATATTGTACACGCGCCATGTCTTGTCCTTGCCGTCTTTTTTTCCGATGAAAATACAGCCTATATTCGTCTTGCCGACTGTGCGCGGACCGAGCGATGCCGGATCGGGAAGAACGGCTTTCAGGAATTGAAGCGGGATAATCTCGCAACCTTCGAACATGATCGGCTCGATCGACGTCATCCCGACATTCTGCAAACAGTTCAAATGTCTGAGGTAACTCTCGCCGAACGTCATAAAGAAGCGGATGCGTCGCACGCCCGGGATATGCTTAGCCAGCGACTCAAGCTCCTCGTGGTACAGAAGATACATGTCGCGCTCCCCTACCCCCTCGAAGTGATAGCTGCGCTTAATCTCCATCGGCTCCGTCTCGATGAAACGCCCATTTTCGTAGTAGCGACCGTTCGCCGTGACTTCGCGGATGTTGATCTCAGGGTTGAAATTCGTCGCGAAAGGATAACCGTGGTCGCCCCCGTTACAGTCGAGAATGTCGATCATGTGAATTTCGTCGAACTCATGCTTCAGCGCATAAGCAGAGAAGACACC
>JAAZMK010000008.1 GCA_012798865.1 Clostridiaceae bacterium
CATTTCCGTGGCTCCAGAATATCAAGAAAGGTTTGAAAAGTTGGCGAGAGAAGCAATTGAATATTACGAATCATAGGAGACAGACTATTGATTTTTTCCAGAACGGCGGCAAATCCCTTGGTCTGCGCAATGTTAGAAAGTTTATACTCCAGAGAAAGATCCTCTTCAAAAGCCCGTACCATCTCCTCGGGTGTTTCGGCGCCGCAATAGCGAGCATGAAGAGACAGGGCAAAGTGATAGAAATTCAGATAGTTGCTATCGGAGAGATACAGCCCCTCCCGATAGGAAGTGTTCTTCCGTTTACTCTATATTTGCCGGAGAGGAGATGACGACCGAAGCGTTAGCGCGCACTGTTCCTCTAGTCCGATGCGCTGACTTCGTCTTGTGGTTCCGACAATGCTTCTCCGCCGCGAATGGAGCGGTAAAGCAGGAAGACAGTAGGAATCACTAAGACGATCATGGCAGCCAAAAAATACGGGAACAGTCCATAATATTTTTCCTGTGCGATCAAGCCAAAGAGAGGTGGGACAAACGTGCTGCCCGCGAAGAGGCTCGCCGTCTGTACGCCCATGACCGACTGTGAGAATCGGTTACCGAAATGTGTTGGTGTTGAGTGGTAGATGCTCGGTATGATAGGTGCAAATCCAAGACCGATCAAAAAGAGCGTCCCGAGCAATAAGGTGTTCAATAGAGGCAAAAACAACAACGCGATTCCAAACGCCGACAGGGCTAGACCGGATAGGATGAGTTGCTTGTCAGTCATTTTGAAGCTCAAAAATCCCGAAAGAAATCGACCGACCATGACACCTGCGAGATGGAAGACAACCCAGCGGGCAGCCGTCGCTTCAGGGACCTTCCTTACAAGCACGAGATAACTGCTGATCCAGAGTCCCATCGTACCTTGGATGCCTGAAAAACCGAATATCACGATCAACGTTTGCTTGACACCGGGCAGGCGGATCAGCTCCTTAAGTGTCAAAACATGATGTTCCGTTGTGCCATTATCTGCCGGGACATCGTTGACGCTTTTCCAGCGCGGCAAGGTGATAATCAAGATGCCGATTAGCAATATCTGAATGATCGCAATCGTCAGATATCCGCTTTCCCATGTTCCCCACTGGCGGATGCCGAAGGACATGATGAGAGTGCCGGTTGCGGCTCCGACTGCCCAGGAACTGTGTAACCAGCTCATGTATCGTGCCTTGTAGTGGAGCGCAATGAAACCATTGACCCCCGTGTCGATTACACCGATACCAAATCCCAACGGCAGTGCGAAAACACAAAGTAAGAGAAAATGATCGGAGACGGCAAAACCGATGAGAGAAGCAGCCATGATCGCTTTGCCTACGACGATGGTTGTGCCGGTTCCGAATCGTTTGATGATTCTCGCGGACGTAAGTCCGGAGAGAATCATGCCGCCTGAGATGATCATGGAGATGATGCCTGCATTCCCAATGGACACATGAAGATCTTGATACATAATCGGCCAGGCGCTGCCTAGAATCGAGTTTGGCAACCCGATACTGATGAACGCAGCAAAGCACAGTATAAGCAAAAGATTCAACGGTACATTTCCTCCGATGGTGGGCATGCGCGGCTTTATCGATAAGCGGCAATGGCTATAGCATACACGATTGTCGCTATCGCCCCTTTTTCTGAAGGGAACAATAGATATTGCTAAGCTTTTTGAGTATTTTCCAGATGCAATGGATGTCATTGATGGCAAATATGTCTAAGAAGCCATGCTTTATCATGAGGAAATGTACCGTGGAGAAAGGTCGGTGCGGTCGCCCTTGCCTATGGCATCAGGCTTTTTCAATAGCGGACGACCGAATATGACAGAAAACGACCGAATACGACGAGCTTCTTGTGGATAAAATTTCGAGTCATTAGAATGAAGTGTAGGTGTTGGAGACTCATCTCGAGAATCTATTGATGAACTGCGGCGCCAATCTTGCGGGTATTTGAGAATGGAATGGTGGCAAAACAGGAATTTCCGTACATCATGAACATGCTATTCGGTAAAGCTGATTCAAATGGTCAAAGGAGAAGATGAATGAAGAGAAAACTATTGGCAACACTGCTCGCGCTCTGCTTGTGCTTTGCGCTTTTGCCGACGGCGGTGCTTGCGGACGCGCCGGGCACCTATCACACGGGCGACATCGCGGTGATTAACAGGATGATAACCGACAATAAACCCGAAGGGATGACGACTCTGGCGCCGACGGACGGCTCTTTATCGCCTGAAGATTGGAAGAACATTGTCGGTTGGGATTATAGTACTACACCAAGGCGAGTCATTTCACTTGATCTGCAAGACGACCGTGTCAACTTGTTGTAGGTTTGGCAAGAACTATGAGATCAGTCCACCCATACCTCCATTCGTGATGGCTTTACATAACCGATAGAGCGGTGTCCCTCTTTTGGTAACTTTTAATGCGTCTGAG
>JAAZMK010000165.1 GCA_012798865.1 Clostridiaceae bacterium
CGCTATGATCTCAAGGGAAGAGCCTATCTCAAAACACAAAATAAGTATTATGTCTGTGATATGGGTCTTCGCAATGCTCTTATTCAGTACCGTCAGCTTGAAGTTTCCCGTGCGATAGAAAACATCGTCTATGTGGAACTTATAAGGCGGGGTTACATCGTCGATATAGGGAAAAATAGGAATAAAGAAATTGATTTCGTTGCAAGAGATGCAAAAGGACGAAAAAATTATATTCAAGTCACTTACAGCATAGAGAATCCAAGTGTAAAAGAGAGAGAACTGTCCTCATTTCGCGGTCTGGATGACGGTTATAAAAAGATACTCATCACCATGGACAGAACGCCGTTTTCAAATCTTGAAAATGGCTATCGTCTATTGACGATTTTAGATTTTTTGGAAAATGATGACTCTATCGAGAATGTATAAGACAGTTATGCGTAAAACTTAAAAATACAGCAAGTTTTGCGTATAGGATGATTTCACAGGGCATATTCTTCATTGCAAAAAAATGAATACATAAAAATATTCGGTTCTTCCCGAATGATCTTTTTGTCAAAAAGCTTAAGAAAGTCTGTCGCCCCTTTACGAAGGGGGCGATTTTTAGCATAAAAATGCCCAAAACGCCTGGTATGATGACGTTTGGGGACAAATTGTGGCGGAGAGAGCAGAATCAAAACCACCTTATTCAAGCTATGAAACGCCTATAAATCAATAAACCTAGTGCTTGATATTCTGTAAACACCCTTGTTTTTTATGAGAGTTGATGTTTTTCAGTATCATTTTAGTATCACATTATCAAGTTGATCAATAACAGTCTTTTCATCATCCGGGAAGAGGTAAAAAGACTAAAATAATCCTAGAAGCTACAGAACTGTGTGAAGTCCGTGAATCGAGAGAAGCTGAACAAAAAAAGTGGAGCCGAAAGTTGTTGCAAACCAAACGACTCCACCCACGAACATCCGAAGGGCTATAGTTAATCCTGCTGCGTTTTGATTATCTTGTAAAGCAGGTCTTATCTAATCTCCCTGTTGCGATATTCTCTTCTTGCGAGTCAAGAAGATTAATCCGCTTGCGGATATGAGCAGCAACGCTAGCCAAGGATAATGTCCGCTACTCTCTCCTGTTTTCGGTATAGTATCCTCTGGTTGAGTTTCATCAGGTTCGGTCTGGGAGCTCTTCAACGTTGTCGCCTCTGTGGCGGGACTCTCCGGCGACGCCATGTGTGTGGCAGTTTCAGCTAGGCGGGCATACAGCTTGTAGGTTGTGTTAGGTGTAAGTCCCGTAAAGCCCGGATCGGTCTGCCAGGCGCCATCGTTCAGCCTGTATTCCGCACCGGCGATCACTTCCAGCGTCACGCTGGTGTCTGTCAGCGTGGCGACAACAGGTGCGGGCGGTGCGACCTGAGGGCTCTTCAAAGTCGTCGCCTCCGTGGCGGGGCTCGCCGGCGACGCCATATGTGTGGCAGTTTCGGCCAGGCGGGCATAAAATTTGTAGGTTGTATTCGGTATAAGTCCCGTAAAGCCCGGATCGGTCTGCCAGGCGCCATCGTTCAGCCTGTATTCCGCACCGGTGATTGCTTCCAGTGTCACGCTGGTGTCTGTCAGCGCGGCGACAACAGGCGCGGGCGGTGCTGCCTGAGGGCTCTTCAAAGTCGTTGCCTCCGTGGCGGGACTCGCCGGCGACGCCAGATGTGTGGCAGTTTCGGCTAGGCGGGCATAAAATTTGTAGGTTGTGTTCGGTGTAAGTCCAGTAAAGCCCGGATCGGTCTGCCAGGCGCCATCGTCCAGCCTGTATTCCGCACCGGCGATCACTTCCAGTGTCACGCTGGTGTCTGTCAGCGCGGCGACAACAGGCGCGGGCGGTGCGGTCTGAGGCTGTTTCCCTTCAGCAAGCAAGCGCAAGGGGATGCTTGCCTGAACGCCTGTTTGACCATCTTTTATATTATTCCAGCCACCATCAACACGTTGAATAGCCGTGCCGGCCGTATAAGTCGTCTCAAGAATATTGGGTATGCCCCAAGGACCGCTAGCGAGCGAACCATCCAGGGAAAATGCAAGCCAATAGGTGCCCGCAGCCAGTTTCAGCTCCGGGCTAGTGCCTTTGCTGATGTCGACCACGATCTTCATGATCGGGCGCTCCGCATTTCTAATACCATAGACCACGCGGTAGCAGCCAGTGAACTCAGCAGAATCAAAAAGGTTGGTCACCTCATCGCCCCAGATGAGGTTGGCGCCGTCCGCCGGATTGCCGTCGTAGATCATCAGGTAAACGCCCGTAAACGTTGGGGTGGTGCCCGAGTTCGTTTGGTAGGCGAACAGCTCGACCGACTTGATGGAGGCTTCCTCTTCTAGGATGAAGGTTTCAGCCAGCCAATACTCGAATTTGTATTGGCAGCTGAAGCCGTAGGTGTTTTGTTCTGCGGCCATTTCACTGTAGGAGGGATCGCCGGGGTTGACTGCAGGCACATTGCAGTATTTCACCGTGTCGTACACGGCAACATCGGCAGCTTGAACAGACGTACCGGGAATTACAGCTAGTGTAAGCAGAAAAATAGAGCAGAATAGGGCGAGGACGATGTTTCTTTTCATGATGAAACCCTCCAAGATTTTTTGTATTCTCATTATACGCCATATTGGACCATATGGGACTCTAATTTCTTCTACATCGATAGATCAAGTTCGCAAATCTGATGGTTATTGCATATGAGCAATAGGTTCGCTGTCACTTTCAGAAAATCGACCCGCTTGATCTGAAATACGGCGTTGGCGACCGCCATGAATATAGTTGGAACGGACGCGCTTCTCGATCTGCTCCACGACAAGAAACGCATGTATAAACTCTGCCATATGGTTCAATAACGGCAAAGAACCCTCGCTTTTTCACTTTCTGTCTTTTTTCCCCCAAATGAAATTGTTCTCAAAAAGCTTAAGAATATCTGTCGCCCCTTCACGAAAGGTGCAATTTTATGCGCCGATTTTTGCGCTATTTTCGGGCATGAAAAGTCCCCAAACGCCTGGTATGATGACGTTTGGGGACAAATTGTGGCGGAGAGAGCGGGATTCGAACCCGCGGAGGGCTTGCACCCTCGCCGGTTTTCAAGACCGGTGCCTTCATCCAACTCGACCATCTCTCCATATTTGAAACGGCTTTGACAGTCTAGCCGAGCAATGCCCGCCTTGTCAAACAGCGGGTTATGTCATTCGTGTTGTTCTATACACCGTGGAACAGTGATAAGATGACGATAGAGACATTCACCAAGGAGGCGACGACTATGGCACGTAAATCGGTAACATTGGCGAAACTACTTTGCCTGTTGGTCGCATCGCTATTCTTGCTTACGAGTGGTTGTGATAAGGGAAACGGAACGATCGATCCATCGAATGGTAACTCTTCAACGGCTACAACAGCGAAAACAGATGAGACGACCGAACCCTCTTCGCCGGACGATACGACCTCTCCTTCCACATCCGATTCTATGCCTACCGAGTCCACTTCGCCGGATGATACTACTCCCGCCTCCACATCCAAGCCTACTTCTACTACTCCCCCTAGCAAGCCTCTTACCCCAGCAGAGAGAGCGAAGGCAGAAGCGGAAACGGAAAGGCTTGAGCATTTCATCAATCTTGACGACTGCATCCACGGAGAATGGAGATCATCCAGCGACTACGGCATCCTTGAGAAGGAGCTTTTCAATAAGGATGGAAAGAAGATCGGACTGGTTTTTCTCCACAAGAATGTCGATGATCAAAAGGAACTCGAAACATACGTCGTTTACTGCGGTTTCAACGAGGAAGGGCAGGAGATCGATCGCCATTTTTACGGCAACGGTTACCGGTCCAGAACGATCACCCGGTATTATGAGGCGGGCAAATATGGTTGGGTGCTTCATGAAACACGCTACTATGACCCGTTCGGCTGGTTGTGGATGACTGAAAATGTGGGAATAGACGGTCACATCTTTTATGAAGGCGTCGAAAAAAACACAGATGACGCTGAAAAGCCCACGGAAGGGTTCATGACATTCTACCAAGAAGAATTTGGCGACGACGATAATCGGGTCATGATCTTCAGGTCGTATGAATACGATGATGACGGCGACTTTATCACCGGATTTCTCTATGATAGCCGGGTCGACGATCCGGAGGGAAAAGAAATATCGAAAGCTCCGTCTGAGGATCCATGGCGTCAGCACTGGCTCGATACATATGAGGCGTGTCATAGGAAGTAACGCCGGCGAATAGCGCCGTGCATTTTTTTGATTTTAGCGTATAATTTAGAAAAACAGGGGAGCTTGTTTGACGGGCTGAGAGGAAGCATCCGGCTTCGACCCTTTACCTGATGCGGATAATGCCGCCGTAGGAAGTCATCAAAGATGTTATTCAGGAGACTCCCAAAGGCGAGCTTCCTGTTTTTTGTTTAAGAGAGGCGAAATCGGTTGTACGATTTCTGCAGACAGAGAGGAAAAATATGACGTCTCGTTCCGTGGAGATGTTCCGGATGCCACACGGTCGCAAGTTGGCATTCACGGCTTTGGAGAACAGAAAGGATGGATTTCTACGCCTTGTTTAGCAAACAACCCACGCCACGGATGCCGTACAGAAACCTCTTCGACGATAAGGAGGACATTTTGTTTAAGGATTTATTTGAAAACGTAAAAGAGAAACACCCCCTCATCCACAACATCACGAATTACGTGACGGTTCACGACTGCGCCAACATCCTGATCGCTTGCGGTGCGGCACCCATCATGGCGGACGAGGCGGAAGAGGTTGAAGAGATCGCAGGCATTTGCCATGGGCTGAACATCAATATCGGCACCCTGTGCCGTCGAACGATTTCCTCCATGCTCATCGCTGGCAAACGCGCGAATGCACTTGGGCGCCCGGTCGTGTTGGATCCCGTCGGCGTCGGCGCTTCAACGTTGCGAATGGATACGGCGCTACAGCTCCTTGAGGAAGTGAAGTTCACAGTTATTAAGGGGAACATCTCCGAAATGAAAGCGCTTGCATCCGGCGGCGGAACGACGAGGGGGGTGGACGCCAATTTGGCAGACAGGATCACGGAGGATAATTTGTATCAAGTGGTCGCTTTTGCCAAAGCGTTCGCGGAGGAAACGCGAACCGTCATCGCCATTACGAGCGCCATCGATGTCGTGAGCGATGGCAAGACGGCTTACTGCATCCATAATGGTCACCCCATGATGGAGTCGTACACAGGTGCCGGTTGTCAGCTCTCCGCGCTGGTCACGGCTTTTGTGGCAGCAA
>JAAZMK010000064.1 GCA_012798865.1 Clostridiaceae bacterium
AATTGCCGATGTCAACGCCCTCATCCAGGACAGTCTGTCCGGCATTCGGACGGTTCAGTCTTTCTCGAACGAGCAGATTGAGATCGAGAAATTCCATCATGGGAATGAAGCTTTCTATCACTCCAAGAAGCGTATGTACTTCTTCATGGGTAAGTACTTCACGCTCAACCAATTCATGCAGGGTATGCTCTATCTCGTGACGCTCATTACGGGAGGCATCTATGTCATACAGGGGACGCTCCGCCCCGGCGATGCGATCGCTTTTATCCTTTACATCAACATGTATCTCGCTCCCATCCGAACCCTCATCATGTTCAACGAGCAGTTCCAGAAAGGGATGACAGGTTTTCGCAGGATGATCGAAATCCTCGACACGGAACCCGATATTGTCGACCGGAAGGACGCTGTCGATGCCGGCACGCTGAGAGGGACGATCGAGTTTGATCACGTCTCGTTCTCATACGGAGAAGAAGAAGTGCTGTCCGACCTCTCGTTCACAATCGAGGCAGGTAAAACGGTCGCTCTTGTCGGACCTTCCGGCGTAGGAAAGACAACAATCTGCTCGCTTATCCCGAGGTTTTACGATGTGACGGGCGGTCGCGTCCTTATCGACGGCACGGATATTCGCGATTTCACGCTCCGATCACTCCGCAACAATATCGCCGTCGTGCAACAGGATGTCTATCTGTTTAACAGTACCGTCCGCGAAAACATCAGCTATGGCGATTGGGAAGCAGAAGACGATGCCATCCACAAAGCGGCGGAGAACGCCCAAATACACGAGTTCATTGAGTCGCTTCCCTCAGGATACGAGACGATCGTAGGAGAACGAGGCGTCCGTTTCTCGGGAGGCGAACGTCAACGCGTCTCGATTGCGCGCGCTTTTCTGCGCAATCCTTCGATCCTGATTCTCGACGAGGCGACGAGTTCACTCGACAACATCAGCGAGCGCGCTATCCAAGCCGCTCTCGATGTACTGTCGCGTGATCGCACGACACTTGTCATCGCGCATCGGCTATCGACGATTCGCAACGCCGATGAGATTCTCGTTCTCTCGAACGGCGGCATTGTTGAGCGCGGAACACATGAAGAGCTTCTCGAAAAAGGAGGCGAATACGCTTTCCTTTATCAAAGCCAATTCGCTGACTTATAAAAGCGCCCATGACACATCATCCGCCACTCGTGGTAGAATAAATCGTCATCTAAGCCAAGAGTTGCAAAGAAAGCATGACCCCGGGAGGACATAGAATGAATCGTTGGGACAACATACCGCAAGACCGCATCACAAAAGATCAATTTTTCGCGGTCATCGAAATTCCGCGCGGAAGCAAGCAAAAATACGAGTACGACGAAAAAATCGGCATGTTGAGACTAGATCGCATTCTGTATACCTCAACGCACTATCCCGCCAATTACGGCTTTATTCCACATACGCTCTCCAATGACGGCGACGCGCTTGACGTTCTCGTGTTGTCGCAGGAAAGTCTTCTCCCGATGTCTCTCGTTGAATGCTATCCGATCGGCGCTTTCTCGATGATCGACGACAACCAGGAAGATGAGAAGATCATCGCCATTCCCTACGGCGATCCTCAGATGAGAAGCTGGACTGAGCTGGAAGACCTCCCGGAACATATGCTCACTGAGATGCAACACTTCTTCAGCGTCTATAAAGAGCTCGAGGGCAAGGGAACGGCGCTCACGAAAACCCACTCCGCCGAATCGGCTAAACGCGTCATTGAAAGAGCGCTAATAAGGTTTCAAGAGTTGAATCGACGGTAATTGCTTACTTATTTTCTTACGGAGTTCTTTAAAGATCGCTTACAGCGGTTGGATCAATCCAGCCGCCTTTTCATATCGCCCTTCCGCTTTGCACCATCGTTACGGCGTGTCGACGGGGGTTAAAAAGCTTGCGAACACGCCGATCAGATATTACCTAAAAAGACGAACGGCAAATGGTTTTCGGCGATATCACGAAGTTTGTACAAGGTTTTTCGCGGCGTGGCGGGCACATCGTATTGCCAGCAAGGGAAATAGCGCGAGAGATGCAAAACGATGTCGCGATTGACGGACGCGAGGTAGGTTGCCTCGCGCTCCATGTCCTCTTCATCGTCCGAAAGCCCGGGCACGACGAGAGTCGTCACTTCGACGTGCGCCGTTTCCGCCGCGCGCTCAATCGTGCGGAGAGTCACATCAAGGCGCCCGCCCAGTTTTCTATAAACATCGCTCTTAAAGGACTTGAGGTCGATGTTCCAAGCCGTGATGAGCGGCAACAGTTCGTCAAGTGGCTCAGACTCAATTTGACCGTTCGTCACGACGACCGTCTCGAGTCCTTCGCGTCGAGCCAGCATCGCCGTGTCTCTGACAAATTCGTATCCGATGAGCGGCTCATTGTACGTGAACGCGATGCCTATGTTCCCGCGATCACGAAGGGAAAGCGCTCGCTCCACAAGCTCTTTGGGCGAGACGTTCGCGCTCCGGGTCTTGCCCATTGCGTCATGCGCGATCTCAAAATTCTGACAAAAAGGGCATGCCATGTTGCAACCGTAGCTGCCGGCGGACAGGATAAAAGAACCGGGATGGAAGCGAGACAACGGTTTCTTTTCGATCGGGTCGAGTGCCAGGCTCGTCAATTTTCCGTAGTTTTCCGCAACGACGACACCGTCCACCGTCGTCCGCGCGCGACAATAGCCGAGACCGCCCTCAGGAATGAGGCAGTGCCTCCAGCAAACGCCGCAATGTGCGGCTCCATTCAATTTTTCGTTGTTTGTCATCGTATTCGCCTCATAGAAACAGGCGGAAACCGCCCGTCATCATTCCGATTCGCCCCCACTGGGGGGGTCATTCTCCGGTGCGAACGGAACCCCTGAAAAAACCTCCGTTTGTAACGCAATCACTCCGTATGGCGAATCACTTCGAATCGCTCGAGCTTATAATCGCCGCCCGAGATGCCTGCCTTACGGAGAGCGATGGAGACTTGTTCCTCCACCGTGTCGACACCGTCAAGATTCGGGAGCAAGAGTCCACGGCGATAGCCGCGCGTCACGATGACGCCATACCGAACGGGATCGAGGGCATCGAACGAATCGACTTCTTCAGCTTCCCCCAAGACATCTACGCTGATGTCAAGCTCGGAGAGTTCCTCTTCCCTGACGGGAAAAAATCTGGGATCTTCCGTCGCAGCCAAAATTGCGTTGCCGATAATTTCTTCGGCGAGAGTCGGGCGAGTCGGCGTGATGGTGCCGATACAACCTCGGAGATCGCCGCCTTTATGAATCGTGACGAAAGCTCCAGCCTTACTGCTCACCAGCTCCTCAGGCAAATCTTCCGGCACATCGATCACTTTTTTCTCTCTTACATACAAATCAATCGTCGCCCTGGCTAGCGCAACGTAAGGATTGCGCAGCGGCGCGTCAAATTCTTTTTGATCCGTCATATCGATGTTCCTCCATGTCTTCATCGCCGTCGATCTGTTTTGGCGTAACGCTCGCTACGGCATAGCCGACGCCGAAAGGTCCCTCATACGAGTAGAGCTCCGATTCATACAGTACGCCGTCAAACACACCGGTCATCATCTGGAAAGAACGAAGACCGCACTCGGCAGCTTCTTCCAGAATTGACGGGTCAAAGTGAAACAGCGCCTCTAAGTCGCCCTCGCGGAAGATACGCGCGATCTCGGCATCGAAGAGCGGTCCTTCCGGACGATAACCGTAGGGACCATCTTTTTTTAAAACGTGGGACAAATCGCCGCTGGCGATAAAGACAACGCGGCGTCCGAGTTCTTCGGCAATACGCGTGACGGTCCGTCCGACCTCGCGGTGCACGTCACTTCCGAGCCACGAGATCCCGATCAGAACGAGCTTAAAGTCAGTAAAACGTTGGCGGATAAAGCGAAGCGGGATTAGCGTCCCATGGTCAAAACCGCCGCGACCTTGCGTCGCCCCAGTCGTGAAGATCCCCCGATCGGTGAGCGCGAGTGCAAGACGCTCCGAGAATTCCCGGTCGAAGAACACTTCTTCCCGGACGTACGGGATACCGAACGATCTCAAATCTCCGTACCCCCCGTCGCCGCCTGCGATGTAAAACCCGTCGGCATATGCAGGGGCGTGGGGAGACGAAACAACGATCGTGTCAGGCGCTAGCGATTCTATTTCGCGCGCCATTCTCCGGAACGATAGCGTTGTGTTCTCAATCTGTCGCTCTTCTCCGCGCCCCACCTCGGGCAAAATAATCGGCGGGTGCGGAACAGCGTATGTTTTTAGTATCATCTGTTTGTCCTCCTCGTTGATCGCCGGAGAACAACGCCGAACGCTACGTGATTAACCGAGCGATCCCATACAATATTCGCAGCAATTGTTTTCATCCGGCATGGTCGTCGCACCGCAGTTGGGGCAGACCACACGCTGTTTCGGCATGGTAGCCCGCACAGCTCCTTCTTGCATAGCGAGAAGAGCCGCTACGATGTCTTTCGCGTCGCGCTCCGCTTCGCGGTAATCGGGACCCGTCGAACTCTCGATGGTTGAACGATTGACCTGTAAATGCATTTGATTGACCCATGGGTGCGTCACGTCAATATTGACGTAGAAGTCGTATTCGATGACCTTCTTTGTGATTTCAGGTTTTCCAGGTTTCCCATCCGCAGCGGGAACAGCCTCCTGCACGACTCTCTCATGTTCAGTACGGTCCACGTCGACGCGTGCTCCAAGCACTTGGTCTGCTTGGAAGATATCGGGATTGGCATCTTGGTAGCGGCGAGCCGACGTAATAAACCATGCACCGCTCCCGTCGTCGATGTATAGTTTGAGATTCTGACCGATCGTGCGAGTCGGAGCGAAACGATTGATCATCTCTTGATTCCGCTCACGGTCCGCCAAATGTTGTTTCATTTCTTCAACCGTGAAATTCTTTCTCCCCGGCAAGTAAGGGGATTGCTTTTTTGCGCAATCTGAGCAGAGCCTTCCGTCTTTGACTTTCTTACCGCCCAGCAAACCGCATTTTCCTCCGCAGATATCGCAGATTTTCCTGTCGAACAGACCCATAAAATACCTCTTTCAATCACACGTAGCAGATACTCACGTGATCGCACGAATGATGGCTCATCACGCCATCTATACTCCATCGCCATATGCGAGATGCCATAGATTAAAGCCGATACCTAGCCTCACCGTGGTCGGAACGACTTTGATACTTAATGCGGTGAGCTAAAACGTCTCTTCTCTATTCGCCACTATTCTATCATGCATAGAGTTGGCTTTGGAGAAATATTTCCCTATGAAATGGAGATGGTTGAAAACCAGTATTTCGTGACATTACTACTTCTGGCAGAAGTGGTAATCAAGATTACAATCGTCAACACGTCTCTTTCCTCCTTGATTATAGGATCGCTCTAGTCACCCTCTTCTTGAACCTGTCGATGTCATTTGAAAAGAAGAAGCGATACCTGATTCGGGGATCGAGCAGTTCCGGCAAGACGACTGCGACGGGCTTGCTAATGCATCAATTGATCCACTTTCTGTTGACTTTTGGTTTCTCTTCAATTAGAATAGTGTTCCCAAGGGAGAATCCTATGAGCGAACACTACAACACAGACTATTCGAAAGAAGAAGTTGCGGATGTATTACAAGTAATTCAGGAGTGCATAAGAGCAGGTAGATTCACGATCGCATTAAATGAAAACCGGAAAGAGAATCTTTCTTTTGTCCGGGACTACAATCTGAGACATATTCGAAGGAAACAAATTCTTTTACAGATTGAAACAGAAGATTTCTGTCACTCACTACAAAACACAAACGTCGGATATGAACATGAAGTGTTGTACGTATTTTGCCCCCAAGTCATCTTATTTAACTTCGCTGGGGAAGAAAAACAAGTGGATGTCTATATAAAGTTCAACATTATTGAAGTCGCTTCGAGAAACCGAGTAGTCGTTATTTCGTTTCATGAGCGCAACAAACCGATTGATTATCTTTTCCGATAAGCGGACTGAAACAACTTAAAGGAGTGATTACGATGAATAGGCAAACTGTCTTTTGCCCGGAGTGTAGACAGGACGTGATATATGTTGTTAAGGAGAAAAGGGAATCTGCTGAATTAAAGGGCAATCTCTATGAATTTATGGCGCAGATCGCTTACTGCGAGCAGTGTGGGCAGGAAGTCTTCGTTCCTGAATTAGAAGATGTCAATTTGAAGGAACTGTATGATACATACCGCCAGAAGAATGACATTATCTCGTTAGAAAAAATTCAAAGTCTTCCCGAAAAATACAACATCGGAAAGCGACCATTATCTCTTTTGTTAGGATGGGGAGAACAGACTTTTAGCCGTTATTATGACGGCGATATGCCAACCAAACAGTACTCCGAGATATTAAAACTTATCCATACTGACCCCGCCTACTATCTTTCCTTACTTGAAAAAGGCAAAGAGAATTTAAAAAGCGAAAAGGCTTACGAAAAAAGCAAGGTCATAACGGAAAGACTCTTGGATTACTCTGCTACAGAATCCCAGTCCAAAATAGAAATCGTTGCAGGTTATCTCTTATCCAAGTGTGGAGATATCACACCGTTATCTTTACAAAAGGCACTGTACTATGCACAGGGATTTTGCTATGCCTTTTACGGGAAGTTCTTATTCAATGAGGATTGCGAAGCTTGGGTACATGGTCCCGTGTACCCAAAGATTTACAGACAATACCGAGATTACTGCTTCGATTCAATTGAGAGTGAAGATGGTGTAGATGCTTCTGTGCTTTCGGGAGAAGAACAACTGCTTCTGGACAGCATTATTAACCACGTTTGCTGCTACAGTGGAAAGATTCTGGAGGCATTCACGCACACCGAAAAACCTTGGATCTTGGCTCGGGCAGGATTGCCGCTTGACGCTCCATCGAATCGTCTCATAACAAAAGAATCGATCGGGGAGTTTTTCGCTTCAGTAAAAGAAAAATACCACATGCTATCACCTGTAAACATCAAAGCGTATACTCGTGATTTGTTTGCTCAGATTTAGTATAGAGAATGTTTCTAGCAGTTAAACTGTCAAAAATCAAACAGTTTTTTGAGAGGAGCTTTTCCGTTGGCGCTTGTCAGCGCTCTCATCCTCCTTTGTACCGATATGCAGCGTTTTACGTATTACAGAGCGCTTTTCGCAGAAACTTTTTAAAGAATTCAATTATCGACCCCGCTTTTCCGAAACGTCGTCCGCAATCTATTAGTGTTCAGCGCAAAAAACATTGCTGACGAAAAGGAGAAAAACTATGAAACATAACAGAATGAAAATGATCACCTTGATCTTCACCGTCTTGTTCCTGTTCGCCGCCGTTGCAGGTTGTGGGAAGAAGGGACCGGAATTGAAAGATGGCACCGGCATTATTCTTCTGCGCGTCAACCCTGAGATCTCCGTCCATTATGACGAAGAAGGTATCGTGACCGACGTTGTTCCTGAGAATGATGACGGCAAAGTGGTTGTCGAGAATGTCCAGGACTTCAAGGGTCAACAGGTTCGTGCCGTTGTCAAACAACTGGTCGCGGCGATTCACGACGCCGGGTTCTTCGTATCCGAGATCGACGGAAGCGAGCGTGACATCACGATCGAGATCGTCAAAGGCTCCGTATTCCCTGAAGAGTCATTCGACAAGCTTGTCGCCAAAGACGTTCGCTCCACGCTCAAGGAGATGAATTTAGATTCAAACGTTTTGGGAATCGATCTCTCGGATTACGATGATTCCGACTACGACGGTCCGACGGGCGACTTCATCACACTCGAACAGGCGAAAGCCATCGCTCTCGCTCACGCAAAGGTTGAGACCGCGGACGCCAAATTTGATAAAGCGGAGCTGGAAGAAGACGATGACATCGTGTACTACGACATCGAATTTGAAGTCAAAGGTGTCGAATTTGAGTACAAAATCGACGCCACGAGCGGTCAAGTACTGAAGTATGAGCGCGATGACATGGATGAGAGCGACTACGATGACGACACCGACTACGATGATGACAGCGATCACGACGATGACAGCAATTACAACAAGACAACAAAACCGACCGAGGATGACAGCGACTTTAATGACGACAGCGACAACAACGATGACACCAATTATGATGACGACAGCAATCACGACGATGACAGCGATTACAACAAGACAATTAAACCGACTGAGGATGACAGCGACTTTGATGACGACGATGACAGTAATGACGACAATGGTACCGACAATGACGACAGCAACTACGATGACGATAGTGGCTTTGACGATGGCAATGACGACGATGATTCCGATGACGACGATGATGACAGCGATTATAACGGATAAGAATTGATCCGTCGGAATTGCGTCGGAGTAAACTTTATTCCTCCAATCAGTATCGGCTTTGCGCTTCATTTCTACCCCGGTGTGGATACGCGCAGAGCCGAAAAACTGTGTTTAAAGAAATGATCGGTACAATGACCGGAAACGGAAGAGAGAGACTTTCACCGAAGAATTTCGATAAGGCGAGAACATTGTGCTCCGATTACAGAAGCACGGAAACGAAACGGCTCAACGACGAAAGGAGAATGGTCATGGTACATCGGCATGAACTGAAACACGAGATCAATTATGCAGACTATCTCCTGCTCAAAAACAGGCTTCGGAAAATTCTTCTGCACGATCGGCACGCCGGTCCTGACGGCGAATACCTCGTCAGGAGCCTTTACTTCGATGATCCGTTCGACAAAGCTCTCACAGAAAAAATCAGCGGCGTCAATAAACGTGAAAAATTCCGCATCCGATGTTACAACCAAGATTTTTCGTGGATTCGATTGGAAAAGAAAAGCAAGCGCCGCGGTCTGAGCAGCAAAAAGACGGCGCGGCTAACGGAAGACCAAGTACGTTCCATCCTCAATGGAGAATACGGTTTTCTTCTTGAGAGCGACATCTCGTTACTTCAGGAATTTTACTTCAATCTGCAAAGCCGGCTGCTGCGACCTTGTGTCATCGTCGAGTACTACCGCGAGCCGTTCGTGTTTCCCGCCGGGAATGTGCGCATCACCCTCGACCGCGACATCAGAACGGGCGGGAAAAATATCGACTTCTTTGCGATCGACCCCCTGCATCCTAAACTCCCGGTAAATCTATAACCATGTGAGCTCCCAGCCAGCATAAACCCGCAAGGGAACAGCGTTAGAGAGGGTTTTACCCTCTTGACTTTTATCTTTAATATGGTTATAATATAACCA
>JAAZMK010000065.1 GCA_012798865.1 Clostridiaceae bacterium
ATTGAAGGTGACTTTTTCTCTGTCATGGGACTCCCCATTTCGGAGGTATATAAGCGGCTAGCGGCATTCGACATTGACTAATGAAAAACCTGTGTGAGAATTTGCTGTGGCGGAATAGGTTTTTTCTGATATCTGGTGAAAAGATGACGCCTTGAAACATCCTCGACAATGGAGCGGTACGACAGGTGAAAAAGGTCAAACAGGACAAACAAAAAATCACGATGGGCGACGTGCTCCGAAAGCGCAGGCGCGGCTTTATCTTGTACTTGATCGGCGCGCTATTGCCTATCTTCCAGCAGCTGATCCAACAGGCGATGTTCAGCTATGCGTTCGGTATCATCGACGCGACGACGCGGAAAGAATCGCTCGTCAAGATTGCCGTTCTCTTCGCAGGATTGGTTGTGCCTTCGTTCTTCCATTACGTCTCACGCCGCATGCGAATCGGCTTTATGCGCGATATTCTGCTCGATATACGCAAGCTCGGATTTCGTCGCATCATCGATCTGCCCGTGCGCGTATTCTCGCGCCAATCACGCGACGTCTACCTTTCCAATCTCGTCAACGACATCAACATCATCGAGAATGATTTTTTCCTATCCTTTCTCAATGTCCTCTTTAACGGCGGCGTGGCGATTTTCGGCTTTCTGCTTCTTCTGTTCGTCGATCGCGTTTTTGCCGTTATCGTCCTCGCATTGACAATTGCCATGGGTCTGCTCGGGCGATTATTCGCGGGGAGACTCGTTAAGCTCAAGGCAAAAGAGTCGGAGGCGAACAAGGATTTTTCGCTGAAAATGTCGAACGTCTTTAGCGGTTTGGAGATCCTGAAGCTCAATCAAGTGGAGGATCGCTTTCAGGATCAGTCGAATGTGTTTATCGCGGCGCTCGAAAGAGTGAAAATTCGTTTTAACATCTTTGACCGATTTCAGAGCGGAACGATGGATACGCTTGGATATGCCTGTACGGTTCTCTCTTTCTTCTATGTCGGTGTACGCATTGCGCAGGGACAACTCGATTTAGTTCGCGGCATGCTGATCGCCATGATAACGCAAAGCTGTCTTTTCAGCATCGTTCGGATTTTCCCTCACCGCAATAAATTACTGGCATCGCGGAGCATCTTTGACAAGGTTGTCAACGGTGATCCGAGCGAGAAACAGGAACTCGCGGCGGGAGATCGGTCATTCTCCTTCAATCGCTCGCTCGACGTTGAGGGGCTTTCGTTCTCATATGGTAATCAAAACGTTTTGCGCCACGTCACTTTTTCCGTTAACCCCGGTGAGAAAGTCCTCTTAAAAGGTGCTTCAGGTTCCGGCAAGACAACGCTGTTGAACCTTCTTGCCGGTGTCTACACGGATTACGAGGGTGAAATTCGTTACGACGGAACGGAGTTGCGCTCGATTCATCCCGCCTCGCATAACAAGCAGATCGCCGAGATATATCAGGATGTATTCCTGTTTGAAGATACACTACGACAGAACATCGTGCTCTACGAAGACTATACGGAGGAAGAAGTACGCGATGCCGTCGAAAAGGCGGGATTGTCCGAGCTTATCGAGCGATTGCCGGACGGACTTGACACGATGCTCGAGGAAAACGGCAAGAACTTGTCGGGCGGTGAACGCCAGCGCGTTTCCATCGCGCGTGCGGTGATCAGAGGCGCGAAGCTGATTCTGGCAGATGAGGCGACATCGAATCTCGACGAGAGTCTGGGGCGACATATCGAGGAGACGCTCCTGTCGCTCGACGCGACGGTGATTGCGATATCGCATCGGTATTACGAGGGCGTTACGGAGAGATATGATACCGTCCTCGAACTTAAGTCGGGAACCATGATGGCGTGGCACGTCGACGACTATTTCACGGAGGTCGTCTGATGGCGAAACGAAAAGAAAAAACACCGCGTCAACCATTTCCTCCAGAGCTGAAGCGGACAATCCGTAGAGCACTTTTGATGCTCCTTCCCTCCGCCCTGCCTGTTGCGGTCGGCGATGCGCTTAATGTTTATCTGGCGATCTTGACTCAACGCCTTCTCGATGCGTCATTGACGGGACAGTCCGATTACATTGCGAGAATTGTCGCTCCGTTCTTTATCGGGTTGGCGCTCTTTATTCCGGTCGATCTCTTAACATCCTTTATGCGCGGATGTTACATACGGCGCGCTAATACGTTGATGAAACAACGCTATGTTCAGCGCGTTTTTGCGAAGAATATCAGTGAATTCCAAAGTGAAAACCGCGCACTTTATCTCTCAAACATCACGAATGACATGAATACCGTGGAGCAACGATACTTCGCCTCCTTTTTCTCTATTTTGCAATCGTCAATCACATTTTTTGGAGGCATCTTCATTCTTTCAATGACAAAATCGTGGATTCCCGTCGTCGCATCGGCAGTTGGAGTCCTTTTGATTTTCATCGGTATGCGCTCAGGTCGTACGCTTGAAAAAAGTGAGGGCGAGCGCTCGGACTTCCTGATGAAATACACTGTTTTTATCAGGGAATTTCTGTCGGCGTTCCGTATCATTAAGAGCCACAACCTCGAAGATAAAATCGAGAAAGATTTCAACCGCAGAAGCACCGATGTGCAATGGAAGCGGTATGAACTCGATAAAAAAGAGACAGTCATCCAGACTCGACAAAACGCCATGTTCGGCTTATTCATCGCCTCTTTACTGACGTTTGCAATGCTCGCTGTTCAGGGGGGCGGAATCACGACAGGCGGTATCCTCCTGTCCATCAACGGATTTGGCATGATCATGGGGTCATTGCATCAAATGGCAGAATCGTTTCCCGCCGTTGCTTCGGTTCGTTCTGTATTTTTGAGCATGGAAGAGAATCTTGAGAACAAAGAGTTGAGCGTCGAAACGGATAATTTTGACGGCTTCGATGGGGAGCTCGTGTTCGAAGAAGTCTCCTTTGCTTATGGCGACAATCAGGTGTTGCAGGATGCATGTTTCACGTTGCGCAAAGGCGGCAAATACCTCATGATCGGACCGTCCGGCGGAGGCAAGTCGACGATCCTTCGACTGGTACGCAAATATTTCAACCCTGATCGAGGAGCCGTCTTGGTCGACGGCGTGAATCTGGTCGATATTCGACGCGAATCGTATTTCCGGCATATCGCGAACGTCGAACAGCAAGTTTTTCTGTTCGAGGACACGCTTCGGAATAATTTGACACTTTATAAAGACTACAGCGAAGAAGACATCATGCGTGCGATCGAAGGGGCGGGACTGTCGGATTATCTAGAGCGCTTGCCGGACGGACTTGAGCATATCATCGTCGACAACGGCAAGAATCTCTCCGACGGCGAGCGAGCCCGCGCGGCGATCGCCCGAGGTCTCATCGCCCGCGCCGACTTGCTGCTGCTCGACGAGGCATTCGCAAGCTTGGATGAACAAGTCGCGCGCAGCATCGAAAAGACACTGTTATCGCTTGACGGGGTGACGGTTCTCTCCGTCAGTCACGTCCTGTTCCCCGATACAATGCCGCTTTACGATGCCGTTTTCGAAGTGAAGCGCGGTCAGGTGACTGAACTGCGACCTGTTTGATAATAAATTCTCTGTGTCTCGAATGACAGACGATATGCGGCGTAATCGGTGTCCGGAGCCACGCAACAATGTATTTATTCATGATATAGTTTGTACCGGGAGGGAGCCTAATCAGTGGCATTTCCCAAATGTAGACAGAATAGAAACGAGACGAATCATGGAAACAAAAGTCACGACGATTTACGATTACAGAAATATTGACATACCGAAGCCTCTCATTGAATTACAACTTCCCGACTTGAGCGCCTTTATTGAGGAGCAATGTCAAAGACTTGCCGAGAAACATAGCAAGTTGGAATTGCTTGAGGGTCAAGAGCACGTACTCACGGACGAGATGGTGCAAGCGGAGGATTTGCCGGGTGTCACCACCGTGGAAGAGTATAAGGACGCATTGCGTCGCGAAATTCCGTTCACGATCAGATCGCAGCAGTCGCACATGATCGTATCCGATTTTCTTGTGCCTCAGCTTGTGCAGCGCAGCACCTTTGAGATCAACGATGAAGAGGCGACGCGGGAAAGCAAGCATCGACTGAAAATCTTCGAGGAGAAAGCGAAAGAGCAGGGGTTATCCTTGGAAGAATACGGGCAAAAAGAATTTGGCGTCTCGACCATGGACGAGGGAGAAGTGCGCCAGTATGTCCTCTATCTCGGACGGACGTCATTTCTATTTCGCATTCTCGCGCAAGAATACTTGAGACAAAGAGGTGTCACGCTCGATGTCGTCTCATACGTTGACTATGTAAAAAGCATCGCTGAAACGACAGGCATGGAAGAAGACAACGTCCGCGAGGTTCTCCCGATCCACGTCTATATGGATGAAGTGCCGACGGTATCAATGCTTGATGAAATGGCTGCGTGGGTGTATTCGCAGATTACGTTTGACGAGTAGCAAAGCTACTTATTCTTACGGTATGTGATGTACTGATAGCCTGTTCTTGAACATCATTAAGAATTAACCCGGAAACACCTTCGTTACAGTGTTTCCGGGTTTTTGTGCGTTACAGTAAAAAAACATCGGTATCGCCCGTGAGTTTCATGCGTTCTAGAAGTGATAAACTCCTTGTTGGCGATGCCGGATTATTCTTTATTTAGCGAGTTTAATTCTCAGCTGTTTCAACATATCTTCTGTCATGGCGGCGAGGTCGTAGTCGGGCTTCCAATCCCATTCTTCGCGCGCGCAGCTGTCGTCCATTGAATTGGGCCAAGAGTCGGCGATCGCTTGACGAACGGGGTCGACGTTGTAGGAGAGCTCAAAGTCGGGAAGATGCTTTTTGATTTCCTTCTCCATATCTTCCGGAGCGAAGCTCATTGCCGCGATGTTGAAAGCATTCCGGTGGATCAGTCGATCGGGATTGGCTTCGAGCAGCATGGTGAACGCCTTCAGGCAATCCGGCATATACATCATGTCCATCTTCGTTCCGGCTGCGATGTAGCTTTCGTAGCGGTTATGCAAGATCGCGTCGTAGTAGATGTGGACGGCGTAGTCCGTCGTACCGCCGCCGGGCAAGGCTTTGTAGGAGATTAAACCCGGGAGGCGTACGCCGCGCGTATCGACACCGAATCGCGTGTAGTAGTAATCACAGAGCAATTCGCCTGCCACTTTCGTGACGCCGTAGATCGTGTTCGGACGTTGGATCGTGTCTTGAGGCGTGTTATCTGGCGGGGTGGAAGGACCGAATGCGGCGATAGAACTCGGCGTAAAGACTTGGATGCCGTTCTCCCTCGCGACTTCAAGGACATTGTAGAGCCCATTCAAGTTGACATTGAACGCGTGTTGCGGTTTTACCTCGCCGACGGCGGACAGTATCGCTGCAAGATGGACGATGGTGTCGATTTTGTATTTATTACATATTTCCGCCAATCGATTGGCATCGAGGACATCGAGCAGCTCGAACGGTCCTCCGTCAATGACTTCAGGAAAATCTTTTTTTGTGCGGTTGGAGGCGACGACATTATTGTCACCGTATTCTTTGCGAAAATGCAATGTTAATTCCGTGCCGATTTGACCGAGACAGCCCGTCAATAAAATTTTTCTCATAACTCCCCTCATTCCTTCCCAAACAGTGTGCAAAAAAGCCAATGAACAAGATACTGTGAATAAACACGTCGTGTATACAATTTTATCATAGAGGCGCGGGTCATTCATCTGTATGAATGATCGGCATACAAGATCAACACATTATGCTTGCTTAAGGAAGAATTGAAAGGAATCGCATTTTGGCAATGTCTGAAAAATGGAAAAGCCTTTCCATTAACTAGTATTGTTCTCGTCAAACAAAAAGCTCATTTGCTCAGAGTACTCACTCGTCTTTCCTGTAGCATTTGAGTACGTTGCCCAATCGGGAGCGTAGTCTTCATCAGCTTGGTTGCCCCACATGGTCCAGCCATCTCTCACGCCACGAGCAAAAAGCTCAATATAAGGTCCCGGTGAGCAAGCTTCAATCAAATCAACAAACTCGCAAGGCTTTCTGCTGTGTTCGCGTTTTCTGCTCCGCAACAGATTGACCTGTGATCGTCCTGGTGCAAGAGTTCTTGCATTTTGCCCGCGTATGCCGAACAACAGTATTTCTGTGACATTTCTGAAATAAAAACCAACACCACGACCATCCGGGAATCCGTCTTTTCTCACCTTTTCCCATATCAAGTTTGTCTTGTATTCAAACCCCCACGCAGACATAACCTCTAACCCCTCCGGGAGTAAAGCATTAGGAACCCATAAATATAAATGGGCAGTATCCTCAGCCAGAGACGGGACGGGTAAAGATTTAATCTCTTCCAAGTCCATTGTAGGATAGCGGTTTAGACGATGGTGTTCAGGGGCAACTTTCCCGGTTCGATTTTGGAATCGCCAAGGAGGGTCCGCGTAGATTGTTGCGAACTTTCTGCCTTGGACAAAATTGAGAAGGTCATTATTCGTCATGGAGAGTCTCGTTTTCTAG
>JAAZMK010000066.1 GCA_012798865.1 Clostridiaceae bacterium
CGATTGTTGCTTGTGTGGAAAAGAAAGCAGGGATTACATGGATGTGCGATTCCGTTTTGTAGAGGATGACACGGTCGACGGCATAGAAATTACTGTGCGAGCGAAGAATGTAGACAATCAAGTTGATGCTCTTTTGTCGAAGCTTTCGCAAAATGCAAAAAAGCTGTTAGCCGGTCAGGCGTTTTATGAAAAATACAACATCAATCTTGATGACGTCATCCTTCTCATGCGTGATGGTCGCTATGTCACCGCCGTAACGGTTAACGGTGACCACATCATAAAGGATGCGCTATCGCGGACTGAGGAACTTCTTGACCCCATATGGTTCGTGCGCATCTCTCAGTCCGAGATTGTCAATCTGAAATATCTGGAGCATTGGGATTTTGTCAGTGGCGGATTCATTCAGATCACAATGGCGAACGGAAATAAGTGCTACACGTCTAGGCGATACACCAAGCAGATCCGCGAAAAGATTCAGAAAAGGAGGATAGGACGATGAAAAAGCGTTTGCTTATACGATCACTCATCGGTCTGGTTGTAGGTGCGACGATGGCACATCTCTTTACTCTTTTGATCAATCAATTAACAAAGGGTGAGTGGCTGGTGTGTATGCCGGAGTTGTCTCAAAAAGTCGGCTTTGTCGAAGCTTTGATTCTTCAAACAATCCTCGGTGCTCTGCTCGGCTCCGTCGCGTTTGGCGGGATGTGCTTCTTCGATATAGAAAGCTGGAGTCTTCTGCGATCATCCGTGTTCCACTGTGTCATTATAATCGTTTCATATCTTGTAGTGGGATTGATACTTCACTGGTTCTCCCCACACATCGTACCGATTCTGATCATGACGACAATCATCGTCTTTGCCTACGCGTTGATATGGCTGTTTATGTATCTGGGGTGGAAAAGAGAAATACGTAAAATGAATCTTCTGACGGAAGAATACAAGAAGGAGCATGCGCAATAAAGGAGAGATTGCACTCAAAGACTGTTGATTTTTTCAGCGAGTGTTTTTCCCTTGCCTTCGTTTAGAGGGATGACACGCTGGTTTGCGCTGCCGCGAAACGGAAGGAGAAGCGAGCGCTCCTCGAGAATGAAAGGTCCATCAACCAGAAGATCGATACGGTCGAGCAAGTGACCGATGGCAGGTTGTGTCTCTTGAAGTTTTCGGAGTTGTAAAAGCGTATAGCCCGTGTAGGCGATGACGTTGCCTCTGACAGCGTGAACGTGGTCGGCGATGATGGAGAGAGGTTCTGGCTGGAGAAACGGCTCGCCTCCCGAGAACGTGATGCCGGAAAGGAGCGGGTCGCTGTCGTAGAGGGCAGTAATCTCCTCGACCGTCATCTCGCGCCCGCCTGCGGGATCGTGTGTTTCGGGGTTGTGACAGCCGGGGCAGTTATGGTAACAGCCCTGACAAAAGAGCGCGAGCCGGATACCGGGTCCGTCCGTGACGGACTCCAGAACAATGCCGGCGACACGGATCGTTCGTGTCATCAGATTCTGACGACGTGCTTCACGCGTTGACGTTCTTCGCACTGCTTGGCGTCATTGAAGCGGTCGGTCGTTCCGACGAGATAACCCGTTATTCTGCGAATCCTTTGAAAGTTCACGCCTTCTCCAACGGTTGCATGTTTGCTGATCATGGTGGTCTCCTTTGTTCTCTATCGATGTGAGAGGCTCTCGCCCCTGTGCTTGCTCTTGCTGATATTTCTTTATGTTCGTTAACACGAAGGCGGGACGTCGGGGTAGCGGCGTCTCAGCTCTTCAAGTTTTTCGATGGAGATCGATTCGCCGGCACGCCGTCCGCACCGCGGACAGACGTCGTTGATGATACCCGTGTACCCGCAGACGGGATCTCGATCGATGGGATGGTTGATCGATCCGTATCCGACTCCCTTGTCTTTCATGAACAACACGATGCGCTCGAAAGCGTCCAAGTTGTTCGCCATATCGCCGTCCAGTTCGACGTAGCTGATATGCCCCGCATTCGTCAAGGCATGATATGGTGCCTCGCGACAAATCTTCTCCGCAGCCGTAATCGGGAAGTAAACAGGGATGTGGAACGAATTCGTGTAATAGTCGTGATCGGTGATCCCGTGAAGCTCCCCGTGTTTTTTCCTGTCAATGCGGAGGAAACGCCCCGACAGCCCTTCAGCGGGCGTGGCGAGTAACGTGTAGTTGAGACCTTCCAGTCGGCTCTGCTCATCGCAGCGCTCTCTCATATGGCGGACGATGGCAAGACCCAGCTCCTGACTTGCCGCGCTCTCGCCATGGTGCATTCCAGTTAGCGCGACGAGTGTCTCTGCGAGTCCGATGAAACCGACGCTCAGTGTTCCGTGCATGAGCACTTCGCCAACTTCGTCGTCCACACTAAGTTCTTCCGAGCCGAGCCACACGCCCTGCCCCATCAGGAACGGGTAATTGTAGACGCGTTTTTTGCGCTGGATATTGAACCGGTGTTTCAGTTGACGGAAGACAAGGTCTAGCTTCTTATCGAGTGAAGCGAAAAATGTCTCAACCGATCCGCGCGCTTCAATGCCGAGACGCGGCAGATTGATCGATGTAAAGGAAAGGTTTCCGCGCCCTTTCGTCACTTCGCGGTCGGGGTCGTAGACGTTGCCGATCACGCGCGTACGACACCCCATGTAGGCCACTTCCGTATCGGGGTCTCCTTCGCGGTAGTATGCGAGATTAAAGGGTGCATCGAGGAAACTGAAATTCGGGAACAGACGCTTCGACGACGTCCTGATCGCCTTTTGGAATAGATCATAGTTCGTATCGCCGGGGGTGTTTACGCCTTCTTTCACCTTGAAAATCTGCACGGGGAAAATCGGCGTTTCGCCGTTTCCGAGCCCTTCAAGCGTTACCTCGAGCAATTCCGACATCACCATCCGCCCAGCCTCCGACGTATCGGTTCCATAATTGAGCGAACTGAAAGGAACTTGAGCGCCGGCGCGCGAATTCATTGTGTTCAGATTGTGAACAAGCGCCTGCATCGCCTGATTCGTGTCGCTTCTCGTTCTCTCGAGAGCAAGTTCAAGGATGTGATCAATCGATTCGGCCGTGCTCCCGTTCAAAAGCTCGACGAGATCTCGCCTGAGAGAATCAGTGTCCTCTAGTCGCTCGATCTTATCCACGCACATTTTGACCTTATCGAGATCGAGCTCCTCGCCTGCAAGTGAAGCCCATCCCGTCAAAATACCGATCACCCTCTTCCGGTACGTCTTGATCACGCCGGGCGCCATCGCATAATCGAAATCGGGGATTGATTGCCCGCCGTGCATCTCGTTCTGATTCGCCTGAAGAGCGATGCACGCGAGTGCCGCATAGCTGTTGATACTCTGCGGCTCGCGCAGGTAACCGTGCCCCGTGGAAAATCCGTCGTGAAACAGTTTCTGCAAATCAATCTGGCAGCACGTCTCCGTCAGCATGTAGAAATCTTTATCGTGAATGTGGATGTCACCGGCTGTGTGCGCCTCTTCGATCTCTTCCGGAAGAATGTAGCGATCGATGAAATATTTGGAACCCTCGGAGCCGTATTTGAGCATCGTGCCCATCGCCGTGTCGGCGTCGATGTTGGCATTCTCGCGTTTCATGTCAACATCGTGTGCGCTCGCGAACGTCATGTCCTGATACAGCTTCATCAGATCGTCAATGGAGTCGCGTCGACGAGTGTGCGTCTCGCGGTAAATGATGAAGGCTTTCGTCGTGCGGAACAGCCGCTCGGAGAATAGGGTATATTCGACAAGATCTTGAATTTCTTCGACGGAAGGCGTCTCGGAGGAAATCGATGCGATAACCGTATCGGTCATTCGATCAAGGACGTCGTCCGATACGAATTCGCTCGGGATGGAACGGTTCGCCAATTCCATCGCGCGTCTGATCTTAAAACGATCAAACGATGCGAGCGTGCCGTCACGCTTGATCACGTGAGTCGGGTCGGGAGATGTTATGACATGCGGAGCGTCGCTGGTCTCTGATTCGATTCTCGTTTGTCTCATCAAAACGCTTCCGTCAAGCGACATGGCTTTCATCTCCTCACCTCTTCATCTACACCATGTAGTGGCTAGCTAGAAAGGACAATACCATATATTGTGGTATCTCGCCAGATGCGTCATATTACAATTCAATGACAATCCATCCTAAATATCGATGTCAAAGACTCTAATTCCGGGTATTAACTCCACCGCAGACCCCGATGACCCATGGACTGTTTCCACGATATCGAACTTTCATCGCTCATGGTAGAATGGTGCAAGAGCGTTACTTCGGCTCCCCGGCGTCGACTTGTTCGTATACATTCTTCGTGCGTATTCGACCGCGTCACACGGATGTCGTCGTAACACTTTACATTTTGCGCACGTCGGTTAATCGTGTAGGGGAACTGTAAGAATGACCATGAGAGATGTTTTCAAAAATGCGCTTATCATTGTCAATCCTCAGGCGGGACGGCACGGATCGAACGATGCAGCCGAGCAACTCATCCATGAGTTGCAATATGGCGGTGTTCGAACGTGCAAAAGAAGAACGACCGGCATTAGTGATGCGCGCGATATCGCCTTTAACGAAGCCGAAAACTACGATCTCGTCGTTGCGTGCGGCGGTGACGGGACACTCTCGGAAGTCGTCTCGGGACTTATGCGATTAGAGTCGCCTCCCCCGGTAGGCTTTTTGCCTGTCGGTTCCACATGCGACGTCGCGCGGACATTCAATCTCTCCTCAAACCCAAGGCAAGCGGCGCGTGAAATGTTACATGGCGTCTCGTTCGCCATCGATATCGGTCGAGTCTCGGGGTCGACACCTCTGTTGCGCAGCGATCTGCCGAAAGGCGTCGTGCCGAAGCACGAAGAACAACTCCCCGATTACTTTACGTACATCACTAGTTTCGGCGCTTTTACTGAAACTTCTTATGCAACGAGGCGCAGTTTAAAAAAGAGACTTGGACACTTCGCGTACATATGGACTGGTCTTCAATCTGTGAAGGACATCGCGCCGATGGAAGTGGAAGTCACGATCGACGGAGCAGACTATTCGGGCAGCTATATTTTTGGAGGAATCATTAACTCCTTTTCCGTCGGAGGCATGATAAGACTCGAAGATGTCATTTTTGACGACGGTCTTTTTGAAGTGATGCTCGTCAAACCGCCGCAAAACGTCGGTCAGATTGCTAAGCTTCTCTCGCGTCTCCTACAACGCAAAAAAACGAGCGCGATCATCAGCAAGAAAGCGCGTGAAGTCATCTTCACGTTCAAAGAACCTGTTTCCTTTACCGTAGACGGCGAATACGGCGGTTCACGAATGAGATGGCAAGTCTACAACGTTCCCTCCGCCATCAAATTGCGTGTCAACCACCCTCCTGCCTCGTGATGCATGCACCTGAGAACGCATCGACTCTATTTACCGTAGTCAACAAGATGGTAATACCGTTTGATCCCCGGTATATAGTAAAGCGGATAATTCAAATCGTCGTTTGAGTGTCCGGAGAAAGTGGGAGATGAACCGGGCAGGTAAAGCGAGACGGCGTGATTGTATTTGCCGTCGTAATCCGTATCGATATGTACGACGTCACCGCTTAGGAGCGAGCCGGCGTTCTTCACGAGTACTCCATGCGGACCTTTGCCAGTATTGTTCAGGATATAGGAGATGAAATAGCCCACGGCGGCCCATGAAGGCGATCTTCGACCATCCTTGAAATAATACCACTGGCGAGAGCCTACTGTATCCATGGGAGTGCCGCCCGCGGCAATCACTTGTGAAACATAATTTTGGCAGTCACCTCCGGAGTAGGAATAGTCGGGATAGTGCTTCGTGTTACGACTGAGCGCCCATTGTTGTTGATACTGTCGCATCGCCTCGCGGTCGAACAGCCCTCTGTTTTCACCGGCTGAGACAGGGACACTCTCCTCGAGCACAGATGCTTTCTTATCCTTGGCGATATTGTCCAGTTCTTGCTGATAGCGTTTTGCAATCAAATCATTCGAGCACGAGAGTGTAAACAATGAGGGGGACAAATTCACACCTGTTTTGATCGCATTTCTCACTTTAAGCACTCTCGCACTACTAGATTTTTCAAACATCCCGAAATGCTTATCGCGCGAGAGAAACGACTTGATCTTCCATTCTCCCTCTTCTTTGGTCAACATCATTAGCAAATTGTGCCGACACGTTGACTTTTCCGCTGACGTGTCATCCGAATTTGAGAAGGAACATGTCTCCGTCACTAGATAGGATAGATACGCCGTATCGGCAAGGAAGCGCTTCTCGAGAAGCTTGAGGTTGATCGAGGTGTTGGACGGTACGAGGTTGAATTCCTGACGCCGCCGCATTAGAAGATCGAGGCGCTTTGCCAACAGATTCTGTAAAATATTCGTTCCGCTCGCAAAGACGTCCATCTCGATCATGTCACCGTGTGCGCTGAAACTCTTCACAAAATACTCGCGTACCATGCCGTAAATTTCGTCGGCATCAGGCGGTTCTGTGGTAGTGGTCGTTGTCTTCTTTGTCGTCTTTGTCGTTTTTGTCGTTTTTGTCGTCGTTGTGGTTGTAGTCGTCGTTGTTGTCGTTGGCGGCTCAGTTGTCGTTGTTGTCGTTGTTTCAGGAGAAGAGGACGTCGTGCTTGGCATCAAAGTTCTTTCAGATGTCGAAGAATCTATAAGCGTTTCGGAGGTAAACGGCGAGAGGTCGGAAGCTGTCGAGCTATCCGACGTATTTCCTGTCGGAGGGTTCAGACAAGCAAGAGCAATTGTAACTGAAAGAATGACGATAAGTATGGCTGCAAGAGCCGCAAGCTTGACAATTTTAGACCGAGACAACATGTTACTTTCCCTTTTCACTTCTCTTTCAAGAATTTGACAACCACATACCAAACAATACACTACTGCCTTAAAGTGTTGTAAGCAGTAGTATACATGAATAGCAGTAGTATACACGAATAATTGGCATTCAGCCTAATTGTCAATTACAACGACCTGCCGTGCGTTTCACTTTGCAAAACACGTCGGTTCGTGTATCATACAGAGTGGGTTTCTGCCTAATTCACGACAAGGAGGTGCAATCAATGTCTGACACGAAGATTCGACTTACAGAGTTGACCAAAGCAGGCGGTTGAGGTTCGAAAATAGGGCCGGCGGTCCTATCGGAACTTCTGTCCGGATTGCCCAAAGTGGTAGACGAACGCCTTCTTGTCGGTTACGACTCTAGTGATGATGCTGCCGTCTATATCGCATCGGAAGAAATCGCGATTATTCAGACACTTGACTTCTTCCCTCCTGTCGTCGACGACCCGTACGATTTCGGTCGTATCGCGGCCGCGAATGCGATCAGCGATGTGTATGCGATGGGTGCCACCCCGAAGATAGCATTGAACCTGCTTTGCTTCTCGAATTGCCTCAGCTTGGCTGTTGTACGCAAAATACTCGAGGGCGGCGCGGATAAATGCATGGAAGCCGGCGCCATTATCGCCGGAGGGCATAGCATCGAGGACGAGGAAGTTAAGTACGGACTATCGGTGATGGGGCTTTGTCATCCTGACAAAATCAGGCGCAACGACACACCGCGGCACGGAGACGTGCTCGTTCTGACGAAACCACTCGGAACCGGCGCACTGTCAACGGGAGCGAAAGTCGATCTCATCGAACCTGAAAGCGAACGCTTAATGGTCGAGACAATGGCGAGACTCAACAAGAACGCTTGTGAAGCATCTCTCGAGCTGGATGTTTCCGCGTCAACCGACATCACGGGATTCGGCTTGATGGGACACGCATCGGAGATGGCGGGGAATGACAATCAAACAACACTAGTTTTTGAGAGTCAGCTGATCCCACTTCTTCCACAGGCGATTGAAATGGCAACCGACGGCATTCTCCCGGCTGGAGCCTACCGCAACCGTCATTTCATCGGGGATCGTGCGTCTTTCGCAAGCGATGTGCCTCTCGAAATCTCGGACTTGGTGTTTGATCCGCAGACTTCCGGCGGCCTGCTTCTCGCCATGCGAGAAGAGGACGTTGAACCGTACAGAGACGCGATGCGCGCGCTGGGCGAAGAAGCTTGGCGAGTCGGCAGAGTCCTCCCCTGGGAAGGCGCCCCAATCAAGGTCATCTGATCGGTCATCCGGATACGCCCCTATTTCACCTAACGAATAACGAACCAACGAACTGCTATTGGTCAAGGATCACACGCGATCCTTCGCCAATTTCTCGTGCGTCCGCCAGAGCCGGCGCGTTGAGCGATTGTGAGGGCGCCCATGCGTTTTCGATGAAGCGATCGCGATCAACAAAAGTGACGTCAAATACAAAGTTCGGACAGTCACTAATACAAGAAACAAGGAGATCATATGAAAAAGAAAAATCTTATTGCCGTCATCGTGACAGGCGTCCTGGTCGGTTTCGCGGGCGTCTTCCTGATGATCAAAGGCAACCCCGGTAACATGGGCTTCTGTATCGCCTGCTTCCTGCGCGATATTGCCGGTGCGCTCAAGCTGCACACCGCGCCCGTTGTTCAGTACGCAAGACCTGAAGTCATCGGAATCATCTTCGGATCGTTCCTGATTTCACTCATCACCCGCGAGTTCCGCGCTCGCGGCGGCTCATCGCCGTTGACCCGTTTCTTCCTCGGGTTCATGGTCATGATCGGCGCGCTCGTCTTCCTCGGATGTCCGCTTCGCATGGTTCTGCGTATGGCGGCAGGTGACCTGAACGCTTGGATCGCCCTCATCGGCTTCGTCATTGGAGTCTTTATCGGGACGCTGTTCCTGCGTAACGGCTTCTCGCTCGGCAGGACATATGCGAAAAACCCCCTCGAGGGCGCGATCGTTCCCGTGCTGCAAATCCCGCTTTTCATCATGCTGTTGGTTGCGTCACCGCTGCTCGCGTTCTCTGAGAAGGGACCCGGTTCTATGCATGCCAACATCTGGCTCGCGCTCATCCTTTCGCTCGCCGTCGGCGTGATTGGTCAGCGCTCACGTATCTGTATGGCGGGCGGCTTCCGCGATGTCTTCATGATCAAGGAATTCCACCTTTTCTGGGGAAACATCGCGATCTTGGTCGTTGCACTCGTCTACAACCTCATCAATTCGAGCTTCAAGCTCAGCATCGCAGGTCAACCCATCGCTCACGACGAGTGGCTCTGGAATATCCTCGGCATGCTCATTGTCGGACTCGGATCGGTTCTGCTCGGCGGGTGTCCGATGCGTCAACTCATCCTTGCGGGAACAGGCAATACTGACTCCGGCATCGCGGTTCTCGGACTCGTCGCCGGTGCGGCGTTCGCACACAACTTCGGCTTGGCTTCAGGCGGCGTGAGTATTGTCGACGGAGTCAGAACAGGCGGGACCACAGCAAATGGACGCATCGCCGCCATCGTCTGCATCGTCGTGATGCTTATTATCGGCTTTGCGTACTCGAAAAAGGCAGCAAAAAGCAAATAGTCCTAAGAATGGTCGACTTGTTCGTTGCCGATGATCGACATTCTGTTCATCGGCAAAGCGAACAGAACGAAACAAAGTGTAATCCAGTAACAAAAAGCGTGTGACGCACACTACAAAGAAAGTGAGATATTCAATATGAAAACAGTTGATACAAGAGGACTGTCCTGCCCGGAGCCGGTACTCCTCGTAAGAAAGGCGATCATGGAAGGCGAGTATCCTTTTGTTGTACTCGTCGACGATGCGACACCCTACGAAAACATCCGTCGATACGCCACAAACAACGGTCATAAGTTTGAGGTTGTTGAAGAGGACGGAGAATACAAATTTACGTTCACCGAGTAAACGCGTTTGTAAGTGACGAGGTCGCCGGCGGTTTTTCACCTCTTCCGTCGGCGACCGCTACACGCGAAGTAGAGAGAAAAGGCTCACTATGGAATATGTTGCGACATTTCACACACACTACGGCGCCCTTTCCTTCCTGAGGCGCATACGCGATCTCGGAGATGAGAAAGCGATGATGATTCCCGCTCCGCGCAAATTATCCGTCTCGTGCGGTTCAGCCGTTTGCTTCACCCTTGATTTTGACGAAGATGCCATGGTCGACGATGACACGGAAGGCGTCTACCGCGTTGAAGGCGATGACTACATTGAGCTTTTCGCCAATCACTAAAAAGAACTCCCCTTATTTGTTATGATAAGTTAAATCGGAGCGGACTCTTGGAGTACCGATGGCGCATGAAATCTAGTTCGGAAAACGGTTCAGTGGCAAACGCTGTTCGTTTGTCTTCCGAGGCAAATGACCTGAACCGACAGCATAAAAGAGGTCTATCGATATGACAATCACAAATCCTCGCGATTTACCAAAAATAGATGAGTTTATCGGCGACGAGTGTTTCGCCGAAGCGATTGAGACGTTCGGGTATATGCCGACGATCAAAACCGCGCGGGCGGTCATCGATGAGGCGCGCTCAACCCTTTTGAATCAAGGCGAATGTAACGCGACCTGTCATCCGAGCACGAAAGAGACGCCTTTGACGTGCGAACTTCTCACACAGCGCGTGTTGGAAAGACTCGCGCGCGATGCGAAACCGGGAATTCGACCCGTCATCAACGCGACAGGTGTCATCTTGCATACGAATCTCGGCAGGGCGCCTTTTTCCAAGAAAGTCGCTGATGCTGTCTATGAGGTCGCATCGACTTACAGCTCGCTTGAATACGACTTCGAACAAAAGTCACGCGGCCACAGAAATACACACGTCGAAAAATTGCTCTGCGAGCTGCTCGGCGTCGAGGCGGCGATCGTCGTAAACAATAACGCGGCAGGCGTTATGCTCGTTCTCTCGACATTGGCGCGCGACCGAGAAGTCATTGTCTCGCGCGGCGAACTCGTGGAGATAGGCGGTTCATTCAGAATCCCTGAAATCATGGAAGAGAGCCGGGCGGTCCTTCGCGGCGTCGGGACAACGAATCGGACGCATTTGCACGATTATGAACGTGTTTTGACCGACGAGACTGCAGCCCTTTTGCGAGTTCATACAAGCAATTTCCGCCTGATCGGCTTTACGAAAAGCGTCTCGACGAAAGAACTGGCGAACTTGGCGCACGAACACGACTTGCCATTAATCTATGACCTCGGAAGCGGTTGCCTATCTCCGCAACTCGCCGCCTTGCTCACCGATGAGCCTACCGTCGCCTCCGCCATCGAGGACGGTGTCGACGTGATCTGCTTCTCCGGCGACAAATTGCTCGGCGGTCCTCAAGCCGGCATCATCGTCGGCAAAGAGCGTTATATCTCCGCTATGCGGGAGCATCCGCTTCTCAGGGCATTCCGCTGCGACAAAATGACCCTTGTGGCTTTAGAATATACGTTGCGCCTCTATTTTGACGATGAGATGGCGCGTCGGCACGTACCGATCCTTTCCATGGCGCTCGTCGAACCCGAGGAACTGAAGCGTCGCACGGAGCTTTTCGCTGACAAGTTAAGAATGCATGACATACAGGCGACCGTCGAGCCATCCAGCATGGTGATGGGAGGTGGGACGGCGCCGGAATTGTATCTCGAGTCTTGGGCATGCGTGATTGATCCCGCTCTTCACAAGGGCGCCCCCTCGCCTTCAGTCATCGATTCCAATCTTCGCGCGTCCTCACGACCCGTTATTTGTCGCCTCATTCAGGATAGGTTATTCTTTGATTTAAGAACGGTTCGATGCGACGAAGAGGATTTGCTCATTGATAATTTGCTCCACGCAATGAAAACCGAATCCCGGTCATAATCGGACTCTCGATGAAGAGAACTTTGCACTTGCATAACATGTCGCACCCGAGCACTTGGATACGGAGATAAACTATGAGTCATGTCATCATCGGAACCGCGGGTCATGTCGATCACGGTAAATCATCACTCATCTACGCGTTGACGAAGCGCGATCCCGACCGACTTGCCGAAGAAAAAGAGCGCGGCATCACGATTGAACTCGGTTTCACGTGGTTGGAACATCCCGACGGAACGCGAACAGGCATCATCGACGTCCCGGGACATGAGCGTTTCGTCAGCAACATGTTGGCGGGCGCGGGCGGCATTGATCTCGCGCTTCTCGTCGTCGCTGCCGATGAAGGCGTCATGCCGCAAACGCGCGAACATCTCGGCATTTTGTCTTTGCTCGGCATCAAGCGAGGCGTCATCGTCGTGACAAAATGCGATCTAGTGGAAGAGGACTTTATCGACCTCGTCGAAGAGGACGTCTGCGACCATGTCGCGGGTACTTTCCTTGAGGACGCGCCGATGATCCGGACTTCCGCGACGACAGGTGAAGGCATCGAAGAATTGCGACAGACATTGTTCGATGAGGTCGACAGGATCAGTACACACAGAGACCATCTCCCTTTCAGGTTGCCGATTGACCGCGTCTTTATTCTCGACGGTTTCGGTACCATCGTCACTGGAACGCTGATTGAAGGCACCATTCAAACAGGAGACCAGGTCGAGATCTATCCGGGCAACAAAAAAGCTCGTGTGCGAAGCATTCAGATCCACGAACAACAAGAGACGGTCGCCAAGTCGGGACAGCGCGTCGCATTGGGTCTGGCAGGGTTGAAAAAAGCCGATCTCGAGCGCGGCGACGTATTGGCATATCCCGACAACCTGATGGCGACGACGCGCATTGATGTTGAATTGACCGCGCTTCAGGGCACGCGTTTTCCCGTCGCGAATAATATGCGCGTACACTTGTTCCACGGCGCACGCGAGATACTTGCGCGCGTCATCCTTTTGGACACGGATATCGTAGACCCCGGATCGACCGTCCACGCACAACTCCGCCTTGAAGAAGAAGCTTACGTTAAATACGGAGACAGGTTTGTGATTCGCTTCTATTCTCCGCTTGAGACGATCGGCGGAGGTGTCATCGTCGATCCTCTTCCCGCCAAACGGCGTCGCAGGCGACCGATCAATGAGCCGGAGTTCCGCATCATGGCGAGCGAAGATAAAGCCGATCGCCTCGCGCTCGCCATTCTTCAGGGTGAACATCAGTTGGCGCCGCTCACCATCGCCTGTTACCGTGCGGGAATTACAACGGAGGATCGGGAAGCGCTCATTCGCCAATTGATCGCGGATGAGACCATCGTCATGTTGAACGACCGCGTCGCCATACACAGAAAAACGCTCAAGAGGCTCGGCGAAGACGCGATGGGTATTCTCGAACGCTTTCACCGCGAACGATCACTCGAGAGCGGCATGCGCCGCGAAGAGCTGCGCACGAGATTGCTCCCGCGCGCCGACATACAGCTTTCCGACCTCGTCATCGATCAGCTGGAGCGGGCAGGCTACCTTACTGTTACGTCCGGTCTCGTCGCCAAAGAAGGATTCAAAGTGACGCTGTCCGAAGTGGAGAAGGAGATCATCGAAGAGATCGAAGCGCTATTCGCCGTTGCCGGTTTTACGCCGCCGAGCACCGATGAACTCTTCAAGAAGTTCAACAAACGCGCCAACACCGAACAGATTGTCACGCTGCTCCTCAACAAAGGAACGCTTGTCCGGTTGACACCGCAGATTCTGATGCCGAAAAATCTTGTCGATGAGGCGTGGGACGTCGTTCGTACGACGATCGAGGCGGAGGGACAGATCACGTTAGGCGATTTTCGCGACAAAATCAAAGCGACACGTAAATTTGCCATCGCGCTTCTCGAATTTTTCGATAGGCAGAAGAAGACTAAACTGGTCGGAGACGCACGAGTTTTCAATTGATGAAAGAAAACGTATGACAGCACGTATTTTCGACATCGTCTATTCCGAAGACTATGACTTGCTTGTCGATCATGTCTTCGAGCGGATGGAACGTCGACTTGAATTCCAACCCGATCAGCGCGCTTTTCTAATTGTTCCTGAGCCGATGAAGGCAGATATGGAGCGACATTTTATCACGAGGACGCATATAGGCGGCATCATGTTGACGGAGATATTATCGTTTCGCCGATTAGCGACAAGACTTTTCTCAGAGTCCGGCATCCCCACTCCCGAACCCCTATCAAGCGCCGGCAAGGCGATCCTCGCACAGAAGATTCTTCTTGATCCGGAGATGCCTTTCAGAACATTCAAACGGATGGCGGGTCAGCCGCGCTATGCCGCGGAGCTCGTCCGGATTCTTGGAGATTTCCAGCGGTACGAGATATCCTCGGATGACTTGCTTCAGATCGAATCACAAAACCGAGCGACACTTGACAAGTTCCATGATTTCGCCCTTCTGAAAAATGCACTTGAAGGGGAAATAGCACAGCGACGATTAGGCGATCCCGACTGCACCTTGACAAATCTCGCCTCGCTGCTTATGTCTTCTCCGTTGCCGCAAAGGCTGGGTTTTCTGGCTAAAACGCATATCTGGGTTGTCGGCTTCGGAGCCGATCGCCAATTCACTTCACAAGAAATGAAGGTTCTCCGCGGTTTGGCATCGCGTGTCTCCGGCATAACATTCACAGTAACGGCCGACTACCCCGGCGGCAATCAAGGCGCCCTCGCCTTTCAGCACGGTCGTGCGACGATTGACACTCTAATGCGCGTATTCCCGGGTGTTCGAATCGACCGCGCCGCTTCTCGGTCTATCGAGAAGACGACAAAATCTCTTCCGGGAAATGATGTAAAAGCGACGACCGATGTAAAGCGCGACATCCAGCTTGTCGAAGCGATCAACGTACACGAAGAAGCGCGCTACTGCGCCGGGATAATTAGAGAACTTTTGTTAGGCGGACAATTCCGACGACGCGATATTGGTGTCGCGCTCTGCGACAATCGGTCAATGCCCAATATCATAGAGACGACTCTTGCGGAATACGGGGTCGACGCATGGGTTGATACGAGAAAACCTCTCTCGCAAAGTTCCTTTGCGCGCACTTTTACGGCATTTTTGTCGCTTTGTTCCTATGATTTTTCCTTCGATCAGCTGATGGAATATTACCGTAGCGGGTTGTCGCCACTTTCGGATAACGTGATCGACTCTTTCGAGAATGCGGCACTTGCGCTCGGCTGGACGACAGCGCGCGATTTCCGTGAACTCGCAGCGTCTCCCGCCCTGCTCGATGACGTACTGTCAAATCGATTCAAGGGAAACGCCTATGAGCGAAGCGCCGTTCGGGCAGCGTTAAAGGATGTCTTCCACCTCCTTACCTTCACTTCACAAATGCGCGGGCTTAGAAACGGGTACGACAAGAGTGATTTGCTTCTCGATTTTCTATTTAGCGGACAATACAATTCACCCGCAGAGCGTGTCAAGCGGAGAACTGACTCTCTTGTGGAACAGAAGCGCCAAGATAGTGCCACGCTGCTCGTCTCCTCATGGAATGCGACGGTCGATCTCTTGAGGGAATGTCGAGAACTCCTGGGAAAGACTCGTATCTCACAGGATCATTACACGCAACTTTTGCTTGCCGGGCTTGAAGGGCTTGTCCTCCCGGCAGTACCGCTGGGCGCCGACCACGTGCGGGTCGGTTCACTCAAAGCGATGGCGACGTGGCCGTGTCGTGTTCTCTTTATCTTGGGCGCGACGGCAGCAGCGTTTCCACCTGAGAACAAACAGCAAGGTTACTTGCGCGATGAGGAGCGTGAACTTCTATCGGAAGAGACTCATAAGCCATTTCCTAATCTGCAAAAAGACGACCCCGCCTCGCAAGCATGGCTCGTCCATATGCTGTTGTCTCGACCGACGCACACACTCTACGTCTCAGTGCCAATGATCGGCGAAGACGGACAATCGTACGTGTTCGACAACCTAAAGGTTATGCCGTCGAAAAATGGCGAAGGCTTAAAAGATCAAAAGCCGGAAAACCTCAGCACCGTCATGGAACCCGGTCGAGTACCCGACGTACGGTGGAATGCCTTGCAGGCGGCTCAGCGCATCATGCGCTGGAATTCGAAAGCACCTCCGGCTTGGAGAGCGGCTGTCAATCGGGCAGTCGATCGAGAGGGGAAGACTGATCGTCCATTACTGGCACTCGCCGATACGATAGCCGAAGACACCATGCTTCCGCCTGAACTCGCCAGCGATATTCTCCTATCGGTTGATGGTGTCAGCATATCCCTGTTGCAAAGATACAACACTTGCCCCTTCCTCTACTTCGCGGAATATGTCGCCGGTGCGAAAGAACGCGTCAAAGCAGAAGATAGACCGAATATGCAAGGCACACTGCTGCACCGCCTTGTGGAGCTTGCGACAAGAGATCTGAAAGATCGTCTACAACACGCGGACACAACAGAGAAGATCAACGAAATGACCGCTCTCTGGCGCCGGGACGTGGAATCGACAGATTATATGCGGAGACTCTACAATACCGCAACGGAAGACCGTGGTCTTGGCTGGTACGCGCTGCCGTCCTCATCGGGAAGCATTGGTGAAAGGTTGCGGATTTTTGCCGGGGAGACAATTCAAGCGATCGCTGATTTTGGTCAAGAGGATGGGTACTCACCGCGCTTTTCAGAGTGGTACTTCCCAAACGACGACGCACGACCGTACCTCCTGCGCGTCGGCGATTATAGTTTTATTCTGCGCGGATTTGTCGACCGTATAGAAGAAAATCCCGCAAACAAAGCGCGTATTTTCGATTTTAAGAGAACAAGCAAAGATTTTTCGTGGGCAGATCTCTATGACGGCACAGATATCCAGCTCCCGCTCTACAAGCTTGCTTTCGAGACAGCATTCCATGAAAAAAAAGTTGACGAACTCTATTTCTGCGGCTTTGAGAGACCAGATTTGAAAATTTCAAACGCATATAGCAAAACCTCGGTTGAAAAGAACAAAGTCAGAGAACACCTCGAAAACCAAAAGAAGAAATGGGAACCGGGTGACGTTGAACTAGCCGCCCAATTAGCTGTAAAGAAAGCTGGTGAGACAATCGGCAATATCCTTGCAGGAGCATTTCCCGCCAGACCGACCATCCGCGGTACCGATAAACCGCCCTGTGACTACTGTAATTGGCGCGCTGCATGCGGATATGATGATCGCCTCGAGCGAAACAAGCCGTTGCCTAAAATTAGCGATGAGAATATAAAGATAGACATCCTTCAAGAAATCACAGACAAAACAGAATACTAAAGATTCCATAAAGACCGGCATAAAGTTGCCGACACAGAACTTCAAGAAAGATCACGTATCATCAAAAAGCCAACTTCGCTACGGCGTCGTTGTCGTCTGTTCGGCTTCGCTTTCCGTCGTGGTAGTCGTCGGCAGATGTGGTTTCTCAGTTGTGGACCACGGATTCTCTTTCATCCATTCGCGGTACGGTTGTCTTGTCTGTTCCCAAACTTCCGCTGGCATCAGGTCGCGGTAATAGTCTGAGTCGATGATGAGCTTCGCCGTCTCGAACCTGATTCTGACTTCTCGATTGATCCGACCGACGTATGTTTCTTCATCCTCGTCAAGTGTCTGCCCCTCATGCAGCGTGAAAGTATTTGTCTTAGCATCGTACTTACCGTAGTCTGAGATCCAACTTCTGCCGTTAAAAATCACGAGCGCTTCATGATCCGAGAGAATATCCCTTCCGGAAAGCATACGCGAGTCGTACGGGAGCCCCATATAGTTATAGACCGTCGGCAACAAATCGAGGCTGCTGCAATATTTCTCGATCACTTCCGGTTCGATCCCGTCGTGGTAGAAGAACGCGGCGCTCTCATAGACGCCGAACGTTTCATCAAGCTTTTTCCCCGCCAAGGCATCGTAATTGTCCTTATCCATCGCATACGGATAATGGTCGGGATTGACGACGATGAGAGTCCTGTCGGCGATGCCCGCATCTCGGAGCTGTTGGAGCAGATACTCTAACGCCAACTCCAAGTCGTAATTAGCCGCCATATAACAGATTGCCTCTTCCGGAAGATCGAGATGTTTAAAGACGTGATAATGGCGCGATGCCATCATGTTGCCGATTCGCGTGTAGGCGCTGTGACCGCTGACCGTCAGATAATAGATGTGGAACGGCTCTTTATTGATAAATTCCGGAATCGTCTTTTCCATCATTTCCAAATCGGACTCGGGCCACGTTTTTCTCACGGTCAGACCGTTCCCCAAACCTCTGTACAGATAGCCGAGGTTAGGATGGGAAAGGTGACGCTTATAATAAGTCCACGTGTGATTATGCCAAGCATACGTCGTGTAATCGAGTCGATTGAGCAAGTTGCCCGGCGCCTGGGCGAGATCGTTCTTATGTGCCTCTGTTAAAGTCCACACACCTTGCTTCGGAATCATACCGCATATGCCCGCGTACTCGCCATCGAGAGTCGATACGGTCCAGACAGGGTTATAGAAGTTTTTGAAGTGAATGCCTTCATGCCACATTTTCCACAGGGTCGGCGTGAGCTCGGGATGCATCGCATAACGCGAAAAACTCTCCGCTGTAATAAAGATGAGATTGAAGCCTTTGCCTCTTCCTGTGTATTCATTCGTGTACGTCGGGATCGTCCGCGAGAAAACAGTGTCCAAATAGCGGAGCATGTCGGCACGCGTCTTCCCGGATAAAACGGCGGGCGCATCATCGTCAGGCTTATTTTCACCGAGTCTTTTCTCGAAATCGACAGGCAAGACTTGGGGCAAGCGCTCAATGACGATCGGCGGGTCGGTTTCGGACGGATCGGATGAAGGATCGGGAAGTTCGGAAGGCTCTGTCGATTCAATAGGATCCGGCAAGAGATCGGGGGTGAGCGGCGCTGAACGAGGAAAAATGAGATGACTGACATCGACACCCATAGCGGTCAGAAGGCCGAATTGATTCGCCCCCGTCAAGATCTCATTCTCGTAAAAGAAGTTCTGCCAAGGACTATTGTACGTACGGTTAAATGCCATGCTCGCGATCGAGATGCCGAACATCACGACCGCAAGCGCGATACAGATCAAAGAGTCGCGAATACGAACCGCGGACGCTAAACATGCAGCAAAAAAACGTTTGCGGAAATAAGCAAAATACGCGATCAACGGTATTAACGATACGAGAATCCACGGCAGATTGCGCAAAATCTTAAGCATAATGTCGGCAAGGAATTGCGCGACCTGTCCGCCGTGTCCAATCGAATAAAAGACGAAAAAAGTCCTGAAAAAGCGGTAATAAATCAGCTGCGCACTATAAATGAACGGCAAAAAGAACAACGCGACAACAAGGAACACGCCGCGTCCTCGCCGCGGGAAGAGGCTGACGATTCCGGCGGCGAAAAGAGAATTGGAAATGATAAAGAGCGTCGAATGGAGAATGCCGATGCTAAAGAAATTGGAGCTCGTCGTAACACGAATAATGAACTCACACAAAAAATGTTGAGCGAAAAACAGCAAGGCGAACTTCGTCATACATGCAAAACGTTCGCTCATGGCGTGACTTTTGATCTTTAGCCATACTTTCGCCAACCAGAACGTGCTCGCTTTCGACCGATCTTCTTCATCAGACGGTGTTTGTTTCTCAGTTTCTATACCTTGAAAGGAACGCTTAAGAATATTCTTTTTCCAAGGCGTAAGCAGGAACTTGGCGTTCGGTTTTTCGTTTGGCGCCGTGTCTGCCTGAACTTCACCGTTCATAGGTGCCGCCTCCGCAGGAGCTTCACCGTTCATGCGAAGATTCGGGCGGCGAACTTGCAGGCTTCTATCGGAATTGTTCGATTGCCTATTTGACGATGCCTCCCCTTTATGCTCCGCATGAGTTGACAAGCTTGAAATCAGAACCCAACGATCGTCAAAATCAGCGTCGACGTCGTCTTCGTGGCGTTGTTGCCTATCATCTCCTGAACACAACTCTTCTGATTCAGGTATATTGTCTTTTTCCTCTCGCATGAGAGACTACCCCCCTATGCTCGACAGCGACAGCGATCGCGATCGTGCACGAGCACCTCTATCGCCCCTTATATACAGAAATGGGCACTTGATTATCATAGCATAATCACGTTGATCGCCCAATGTTGTCTTCATGCCTCCCCGAAGCACATGCACATTTCCGAACTGTGTACGAGTATGCTCGCTTTGCATTTTATCTAGCATGAATCATATCACGAGTCCGCGACTGTCAGTGACATTCAAGGTAGAATGAGAGAAAAGATAAAAGTGAGTAGACTGCGAATGCGCATATCCGCCCCGCACGATGAACCCTTAGGCATACGGAGAATTGAAGAGAGGAGTACCGAGACACCATGACAACTATCGATTGGACGAATGCACAAAAACATGCAATTCAATTCGACAAGCCTGAACGGTTGCTTATTTCAGCCGCGGCGGGCTCGGGGAAAACAGCCGTTTTGACTGAGCGCATTACAGTCCGTGCGTTGAATAATATCGTGAAACCTTCCCGACTCCTCGTCGTGACGTTTACGGAACTTGCGGCGAATAGCATGAAAGCTAAAATCATGTCAAGTTTTCGGAAATTGCGCGATTCCGCTCAAGATGCAGACGAACGCGAGCGCATCGATCGTTTAATTCGCGAACTCCCGCTTGCCCGAATTTCAACGATTCACTCCTTTTGCAACCACATTCTCTCTTCTTATCTGGCGGAATTCACGGACAAAGAGGGCAAACCATACCTAGAGCCCGGATATGGAGTCTTGCAGGGCTCGGAAGAACAAGATCTCTGTGATGAGGCAGTCGACACGGTTCTGTCAACTCTCTATGCCGAACTCGACCGATTAGAGCAACACGAGACCGGACAACGAACCGCGAGTCTCGACTCAACTATTTCAAGTCGACCCGGCACAAAATGCAACACGGACGAGGATGAGTGCGACTATTGCGCGACCGTCCCTCGCGGCATACCTGACCTTTCCGACGGAATTACACCTTTCGTACTCGGAGGACGTGATTGCTCCTACGCGGACTGGCTGCGCGACTTCAAAGCGACCTCCCTCGCCTATGCCCCTAAACTGAGCGACAAGCCTCTTCGCGAAGCGATCGTGCGTATGTTGGAGCAACTGCGCAGTTTGCCGTATTATAGGCGCCTGATTGCAGACGCGTACGAGACATACGCTACCGAAGTTGCATCCTTCCCGAACGGCATCATGAACCAATACTGGTGGGAACTTTTCGAGACGACGTTAGAAACGGCAACGTCTGCGCTTGAAGAGCTGCAAAACACAAGCCACTACAGCAGAATATTTGATGAATTGGAAAAGTGGAGGAAGGCGGGAGAGACCGGAAAGAAAGACCATCTGATCAATCTCGCAGAGGCGACAGAGGAAATGGAACGTGTCGTCGCTGCTCTTGAGCAAGCCTCCGGGCGATCAAAAGAGCGCTGGGACGAAATTGTCCGTATCGGACAGACATTACCCGAGCTCATACTCCCCAATATGACCCATCTTAACTCGACAAATAGAGAAGTCATAGACAAAAATGACTATCTGGAACAATTTTTCAGTGAAGTTTTCCCTCTCGCCGCACTCATCTCGGATAAAGTCAACCATGATACTGATCGAAACAAGCGATATCTCTCACAGCATCCTTCTGTTTTTACAGTATTCTCAGAATCAGTCCTAGCCGGGGCTGGTCCGGTCGCCCGATTCCTAGAAGTGACGCTTCTCGTCGACAATGAGTACCAGAGGAAAAGGTTCGAACAAAATACTGCCCTCTATAGCGACTTTGAGCATAGCGTGCTCGCAATCCTAGAGAAAGATGAAATCCGCGAAAGCATCAGCCAGCTGTACGATGAGATCTATATTGACGAATACCAAGATACAAGCAGCATACAGGATGCCATCATTTCCGCCATCGACCGTAAAAATGTATTCATGGTCGGAGATATCAAACAGAGCATTTACCGCTTCCGCTATGCGAATCCTCAATTGTTCTCAGCACGCGTCAATAAGTCTCAGGTAATCGATCATGATCAACCCTTTGTTCCGCCACTTTCAAGCAATCAGCTCGGTTATCTCATTCTTATGAATCGAAACTTTAGAAGCCGCCCCGGCATCATCGAATTTGTCAATGATTTCTTCAGCGCTTTTTTGACGGAGTCGGTCGGAGAGATCGAGTACGACGAGACGCAGATGTTCGAGGTCCATCGCTCCCGCGCTGAGCAAACGGAAGAACTGAATCCTCGTCACTTTCCCGAAGTCATGTGGGAAATCGCAACAAATTGCGACGAACTCGCTGGCGTCGGTACACAAGCGCAGAGCGAGGAATCCTCGTCTGATTCCCTCCCTTCGCAACTGCCCGGCAAACTGTCCAAAATTGAAAGAGAAGCTTTCATTGCGGCGCGCGTGATCGGCGAATTGCTGACCGCGGGCGCAAAACCCGAAACGATTGCTGTTCTGCTCCGCACCAACGAGCATTGCCGACAATTTGAAGAAGTGTTAAGCGCATACGGCATCCCCGTCGCGAGCCGCTCGGGGCGAATTTTCCCGGACAATCTCGTCAGCCGTCAGATAGAAGCCCTGCTCGCAGTCCTTGACAACCCTCGACAGGATATTCCTCTACTCTCCACCATGGTCGGACCTTTCGCTCCGAATCCGTTCACAAGCGAGGAGCTGGCACGCATAGGACAGACGACATTCGATTTCATCGAAGATGAAGAGGGAAACGACAAGTCGTCAACAAGCGGACATCGGAAAGTCACCGGTTTCTTCCATGACCGTCTGCGGTACTTTTGCAAAAGCAATCCCTTTTCGGACATTGCAAAAAAGATGAAACTATTCGATGCGAGGATGAAACGGTGGAGAATGCTGGCGACTGAGCTCAATGCACGCGAGCTGCTCGACACCATTTTTCTCGAGTCGGATTATGTGCCCTACATCTCGCGCGGCGACCTTGGGGCGAGTCATTATAAAGAACTGGAGCAATTAGTTGCGCTATTTGAGTCTCCTGACCGACCGCACAACTTCGGCGTGCGCTCCATGCTCGCTCAGCTCCAAAAAGCACTTGGTCAACCATTTATAGATGACAAGGAATCGTCAAAGACCCTCGTGGAGGGAGCCGTCCACGTTCTGACGCGACACAGCAGCAAAGGGCTTGAGTGGGATTACGTCCTGCTGGGCGGACTTGATTCGGGTGGGGGAGGCGCTTCAAGCAAAAACTGGGTATCCTACTCGGAACAAAACGGAATATCGGGCTACTCGATCGTTAACGGCGGAATGACGGTTTACAACAACGGACTCCATGAGATGTATCGTCTGTCGGAAGAAAAGCAAGCACGCGCAGAATCGTGGCGTCTACTCTATGTCGCGATGACGCGAGCGAAAGAGCGCCTCATCTTGCTGTCGTCGGTCAAGAAAACGATGGACAAGATCGGTAGCGTCAAGACAATCCTCAAGGAAGCGGATCGTCTCACATCTCATCTTGGTGCTACGGAGCGGACAGAAAGAGCCGTCGTCCCCGAGAGCCTTTCTGCAAACGCAGAGAACGACCTGGGATTGTTGCTGTCGGTTCTCGCCGTACGCGAGCCTGAAACGTTAAAGACAACTGTGTCAGAAACTGAAGGCTACTTCGAGTTCAAGCATTTGAGCGCCCGCGTCACCCCATTTTCCGAGATCGTGACAGCTGTAGAAAAACGTAAAACACAAGCCGACACGGACAATGAGACGGATCACGTTGAAGAGACAAGTAACGATACAACGACGCATGACGATATCGTCGAGAAGATCACAGAGTGTCTATCGAAAAACATCCCGCATAAAGAGACCGCCGTTACTCCTGCAAAGATTACCGTAACTGAACTCAATAAGCGTTTGGGTGACGACGTGTTTAATCAGCCGTTTTCCTCCGATGAACCGCCTGAGCCGATGGGTTTGACGCTCGTCGCCCGGACAGATGATGTAAGCGGAGAGGATCATTTCTCTTTGAGTCGTGACAAGAATGGTGTGGACGATACTCCCATGAAAAATGCTATCATGCGATCCGATATGGCGCTCACCATGCGAGAACGAGAAGAACCAGATCAGATCAAAGGGGCGACTCTCGGTACCCTGATGCACTTTATTTTTCAGTTCATTGATATAGATGAGTTCGCACATCAGGAAGCGACAGAAGCGGAACAAACCTGCCGCTCCCAACTGCGCTCGATGGCGGAAGCGGACATGATTACAAACGAGCAGCAAAAAGCCGCACTGCCTTTCGTGCCTCAAATCGTCGCATGGGCAAAAAGCCCCCTTGCCGCGAGGCTGCTCGACGCCGAAAAAGCGACAGAACGCGTCTACCGCGAAATGCCCTTCACCATGGCGGTTGCGGCATCAGAGCTAAGCGATGAGTTCCCCGACGATGAAATCACGCTCGTCCAAGGCATGATCGACCTCTGGTTTGTTGAGGAGAATGAAAAGGTCGTCCTGGTCGATTTTAAGACAGACCGCCTTCCGTTCGACACGTACGAACAGGCGGATGACGAAATACTGAGGCGCTACTCGACACAGATACGTTATTACGCCGAAGCCATCACGAAAGCGACGGAGCGCGAAGTATCCGAGGCGCTTATCTGGCTCGTCCGCTACTCGCGTCACGTCTCCGTCCCGCTTGACTGAGGTATCTCCTCGAGGTTGACAAAAGGCTCTAAAACAGTGAGAATACTCCATGGAGGCAGACGGGTTCTGGTGTGCCCCGCGGTCTTCAAAACCGTTGAGGGGGGTTAGTAGCCTCCCAGGTGAGTTCGATTCTCACATGTCTCCGCCACCGATACGCGCCGGCTCTATTTGCTGCAGGCATGAGGGCAGGCGCGTCGGCTTTTTATCGGAATGACGGAGCTTTCCGCGAAGATGAGTTCGGCAAACGAACCGATGCCGACAATACTTTTGCGGGAAGTCCTCTGCCACGAAAGGAGAGCGGTTTTCCGCACATCACATGGTCAGACGTACAGGCACAACTTCCAGAGGCATTCGGACACCCATCATCAGAAGCGGAGATAATCTCATCGACATCATCGTCGAGAGCGTCATCTTGGCATCTGAAAGCGAAGGATTCAAGCTCCACGACCGCGATGTCATCGCTATTACGGAGTCTGTCATCGCTCGCGCGGAGAACAACTACGCGACGTGCGATGATATCGCGCACGACGTCAAGCGACTGTTCCCCGAAGGCGAAGTGGGCATTGTGTTTCCTATTCTGAGCCGCAATCGATTCGCCGTGAATTTGCGAGGCATCGCGCGCGGCGTAAAGAAAGTCATCTTGCAACTCAGCTATCCGTCCGATGAGGTCGGCAACAGTCTGATGGATCTCGATGTCATGGATGAAAAGGGCGTCGATCCGCTTTCTGACTGCTTAACGGAAGAGCGTTATCGCGAACTGTTCGGTACGAATCGCCATGCGTTCACAGGCGTCGATTATGTCGAGCATTACAGGGAAATCATTGAGGCTGAAGGTGCCAAAGCGGAGATCATTCTCGCCAACAATCCAGTTGCCATCTTGGAGAAAACACCTTATGTTCTTGTTGCCGATGTCCATTCGCGCCACCGCACGAGACGTCTCCTTGAGCGGGCAGGCGCTACGCGCGTGCTCGGTCTCGACGATATCTTGGCATCGCCTGTCAACGGCAGCGGTTACCACAGCGAATACGGACTCCTCGGCAGCAATAAAGCGAGCGAAGAGCATATCAAGCTCTTCCCGCGCGGCGGCAAAGAGCTAGTCGATGCGATTGCGTCGAGATTCCTAAAGGAAACGGGCAAACACATCGAAGTCATGATCTACGGCGATGGAGCGTTCAAAGACCCCGTGTGTAAGATCTGGGAGCTGGCGGACCCCGTCGTCTCGCCGGCTTACACGGACGGTCTCAAGGGGACGCCTCGCGAACTCAAACTGAAGTATCTCGCCGATAACGAATTTGCCGCCCTTTCGGGCAGGGAGCTCGATGAAGCGATCAAGCTCGCCATTCGCGAAAAGGATCGCGACAAAGACGCTCAAGAAAAAGCGGAAGGCACGACGCCGCGACGTCTATGCGACCTGCTCGGGTCGCTTGCCGACCTGACATCCGGAAGCGGCGACAAAGGCACGCCTGTCGTACTCATTCAAGGATACTTCGATAGTCTGTCCGACTGATGTTTCCCGCGTCAGCCCGGAATAGGCGGAGGCGAAGACGTCAAAGCAGTGCGACTATGCTCAATGAGACTGCCGCATAGGTGCGTTGAACAGGCTTTTCCTGTTCAACGGGAGAGGAGTCACATGTTTCAGAAAACTGTACTATTCCGAGGAGGCGGAGATATCGCCTCGGCATCCATCTACAAACTCAAAAAAGCGGGGTTGCGCGTTGTCGTCTGCGACATCGCCAAGCCCACCTGTGTGCGGCGCACAGTCTCATTTTGTAACGCAATCTATGAGGGAGAGTGGGAAATTCAAGGTGAAACGTCGCGACACATCCATACACTCACCGACATTGAGTCGACGCTCGATGCGGGGATCATCCCCGTTCTGACCATCCCCGATCGCGAGGTCATCGACTATCTCAAGCCGGATGTCTTTGTCGACGCCACCATCTCCAAAAAGCCACCCAATTACGATACGTCGTGGGCGCCTCTCGTCATCGGACTAGGTCCTCGCATTGTCGCAGGCGTCCATGCCCATGTCGTCATTGAGACGCAGCGAGGACATCATCTTGGAAGCCTGATCAGAGAAGGAGAAGCCATTGCCGATACGGGGATCCCGGGCGTCATCGGCGGGTACGATCTCGACCGCGTCTTGCGCGCTCCGCATGCCG
>JAAZMK010000067.1 GCA_012798865.1 Clostridiaceae bacterium
CATCCGATATCGCATTCACGCGCTTATAAATATAACGATGCAAGGTCTCGTCGAATTCCATGACGCGTGATTCCAAGTCGGGCAAATCAGGAAGAGCCAGATAGAGAGCGCGATCTTCCTTTGTCAATCGCTGTGATGGTTGACCATATGCAATGTCATATAATTCACCAAACCGCGTAATTTCCTCAGAAGTTCGCAAGTGAAGCACATTGAACGACTGACCTGCTGACGAATAACCGTTCTCCGGGATGAGACTGTCAAGATACAAGTGTCCCGAAGTATTAAAATATGCGTTAAATGCCCTTTTGTCATTGTTACGTGAGTAAACACGCGGTCTGCCGCTTTGAAAAACGACTTGCTGATCCTGTTCGGGAGTGATCGATACGCGCGTTCTTCGCAAAACAAGATTCATAAAATCGTTTTCGTTCACATTGGGAACGCCAATGTATTTACCCTGTGCTTCCAGATTTGCATGATGCCCGAATCGCCAGTTAGGATTCATGCCTTCGGAAATCCAGCCCTGCCCTGTATACGTTTGATAAGCGGTGCCTTTTAACCAGAGAGGTCGACCGTCTGTATAAATTCTGAGATAAGGGGTATTTGTCGGTCTTGCTGTTCCGCCAATCCTTCTCTCGAGCGGATAATAGCCGAATTCTTTCAAAGAGAATTCCTTATACCCGGTTGGCTGATCGCCACGACCGTGCTTCTTGCCGACAAAACTCGCAATCTGATCGTCTAACCATTGGTTATGGAAGAAATCGGTCGGTAAAGCGACCTGAGATAAAACGATAAAGCACATGAGCAATAATGCAACGAAAGCCGCCCAATTGCGCCTTGATGCCTCGCCGGAACTCAGTTTCATTTTCTTATTCGTCATCTCGCCGAGCGATGCGTATCGACTGCCGGCAGGCTTTCTCTCTGCCAAAAAGCGCAACACAACGAACATAGCCAAGAGATAGAGAATTTTAATCTCAATTCCATGAGTTCCTTCATTGAAATACTCGCTGAGACCGTAAGCAACGGAAACAACGAGCCCCATGGCGAACGGCGCTGCGGAGAGATTCATCCATGTGAACATGAGGATACTGATCAGGAAGGCAAAGAGCATTGAGACACTTGAATAGTCGATATTCGGTGTCTGAATTTGGTAGAAAACTGTGTAAAACCAATCATTGACTTGCTCGATGAGGGCATAGAACGATTTGCTGATCGAGTGGAAGAATTTAGCATTCGGCCAAATCAATGCCGGAACGACAACCACTGCAAGAACGACAAACGAGGCGATAAAAGCGCGTTTAAATCTAAGAAAACCAAAGCAAGCGACAAAAGTCACAACGATTACCGCGATAAGAGGAAGAATTTTCACCGGCAAGTCGATGGCGAAGAGCAAAATGTGGGTCAAAGCGTATGTGTACACCATCATGAAAAATGCCTGTATGAGGAGCTGAACTCTGGCACTCCTCAAGGGCGCATCGAGCCTGTTTACCAATTGGCGTCCGCCGATGGAAAGGACGGAAGAGGATGGGGCGTGTCTTCTTTTTTTATGCATGTTTACGCCCTTCACTTTCAAAACCGTTGACGCCCAAGACCGTACGTCGCGCAGCCACTTCATAAACTTCTATTTCCGCTCGCCGAAGCATTCTCAGAGCGTTCTCTTCCTCCCGTGATTGGCTTTCCTGTCTGAAGTGGAAATAGATGACTTGGTAAGCTCTCCTTTGAAGTGCAATGATCGCGGCTGCCGTCTCCTCTGAAATACGCGATGAAAACAAAAGATATCGATCACGTGAAGCGTAACCTCTTATTCTCTCGATTGACTCTCCCAGTGTGGGAGACGTATCGGGCTCAAGCATCGCCAACAAGCGCCTATATCGCAGAGGTTCATTCGTGATGGTTATACGCTCGTTCAGAGAGTCTGCGGAGTATGTATGGAACGATGCGGGCATCTCGTGCTCCAAGAGCCAAACGATCGCACCCGAAACATGATCGAGTATATGATCTCGGCGCGTCAAAGCATCGTCGCATGCCACTACATCGTTGACTAACGAATAGCCTGTAAAATCGTCGAAAAGAACGTGTGTCTCAATCGCAAGAGGAGCCTCGTACTGTTTGACGACAAACTCATTCATGCGCGAGCTGACCTGCCAGTGGATTCTCCTGATGTCATCTCCTTCGCGGTACGTGCGCAGGGTGTCGATCTCGTCGCTTCTTTCCTCAACACGACGTTTTGCGAGATCGCTCTCCTCAACTTGTTGGAAAGCTCGTATTACAGTATCTTCCGTTTTATCCGGCAGCGGAAGAACGTAGGTCAACATAGGATGGTCACGATGGCGGAACACTTTTCGGAATTTAAAAAGCCCGAAGAGTGTACGTACTTCAATGCGAGCCTCATCAAGGATGAGTTTGCCGGAGTGGCGTGCCGCGACGGAAAAATACAGTTCGACGTCGTCACCTGCACGTAAGTCGCGAAAAGAACTATCCTTCTGAATGCGAATTGTCTTGTCTTCTGAGCCGTATCGAGCCGTCAGCTTAATCCTGAGGGGTAACCAACGCGTCTCCAGGCGAACAGGGAGCGTGAAGTGAACGATTTCATCGCGAGGTAACTCCGACACAACTCTAAAAGTTCCTACTTTAAGCCGTCTCCTGATGTAGAGAAGCTCAACAAAAGAGACAACGATTAGGACGATCAGCGTCAACAGAAGGATCGTGAAAACTTGATAGCCGAGGTAACTCGCTCCTCCGATTAGCGGAAGAATGAGAAAAAGGCAAATGACAAGAAAAACGGTCATTGACGCGTCGGAACTGGCACCTGCCGCAAAATGACTTCGAGAATTTGTGCGGAATCAATGCCCTGAACACGCCCTTCCGCACGGATCAAAAGCCTGTGTTGCAGAACCGGCTGGAAGAGCTGTTGGACATCATCAGGGACGACGAACCCTCTACCCTCTAGCAATGCCCGTGCCTTGGCAGCTTGGAGGAGCATCAGTGTTGCACGTGGCGAAATACCCAGCTCGACGTCGCGATGTGAGCGCGTCTTTTGCGCAAGATGAGAAATATACTGTTTGATCGGTTCTGACACGTAAATCCTGCGTGCCGTCTCCTGCAACCAGATTACGTCCTCCGCAGAAGCGACGGGTTGCAATGCTTCCATCGGCTCATCTTCAGAGAAACGATCCAAAATATTGATTTCTTCTTCAAAACTTGGATAGCCGAGCGTAATCTGCATCATAAAACGATCGAGTTGCGCTTCGGGGAGTATATAGGTCCCTTGCTGTTCGATCGGATTCTGTGTCGCGAG
>JAAZMK010000068.1 GCA_012798865.1 Clostridiaceae bacterium
AGAAAGGGCATGCCGAGATGCGTCTCAAATCGGTTGGACGCGAACTGGAAGAACAAAGCCTGCTGATCGATAAGAGTCGACGCGATCTTGAAGACAATCGCGCGGCGCTTGAGAAGGTGTCAGCAGAGCGCGAGGAGAGTCAGAAAACGATCACCCTTTTAATGGGAAAGCGCGAGGAGGAGTCAGCGCAACAGCGCCAACTACTTGTGAAGATGACCGACGTCAACGACAGAGTGTCCAGACTGACGGCGGTCTACGAGCGTCAGATGTCTGAAGTTGCGCGTGGTCGTGAGCAGATCGACGATCAGTTGAACAGGCTCTGGGAGACGCACGGATGGACGCGCTTTGAGGCTGAACGCGAGGCGTGTGAGATACCATCGGTGTCGAAGGCGCAGTCGGAGCGCGCCGAGTTGAAACGCCGCATCGATCAGCTTGGTCCGATCAACCACAACGCCGTAGCCGAATACGAGGCATTGAGCGAGAGAATTGAATACATGACGGTTCAGCGCGAAGATATTGAGAAGGCGGGACGCGGTCTCGAATCAGTTATCCGTGATCTCGACCGGTCGATGCGTGAACAGTTCAGCAAAACGTTTGAAGATATCAACAGGAATTTCTCGCAAGTATTTTCCGAGTTGTTCTCCGGCGGTCAGGCGGAGATCGTGCTCGAAGGAGATGAGGATGTTCTCCTTGCCGACATCGCCATACGCGCACAGCCCCCGGGCAAGAGACTTCAGAGATTGTCTCTATTGTCCGGCGGGGAGCGCTGTCTGACTGCCATCGCGCTGCTGTTTGCAATCTTAAAGCTGAAACCCGCGCCGTTTTGCGTCTTTGATGAGGTCGAGTCGGCATTGGACGATGCGAATGTGCAGCGATTTACGGACTACGTGCGCCGTTATGCGTGGTCAATGCAATTCATCCTTGTCACGCACCGCAAGGGAACGATGGAAGCGTCGGACCGCTTGTACGGAGTCACGATGCAGGAGCGAGGCATTTCGCGTGTGCTGTCGATGAAACTCTCATCTGCGTTATCGTTCGGAGATTAAAGGCGTTGTCTACGGGAGATAAGTCATGAGTGTATTTGAAAAATTTAAACGCGGGCTGACGAAAACGCGCGATTTTGTGTCGGCGCAATTCAATCGCCTTGCCGCCGAGTTCGGGCATTTCGACGACGATATGCTCGATGAGCTTGAGATGACCCTCATACAGGCCGATTGCGGCATCACCGCTTCAACGGAATCGATCGAGGCGATCCGCGAGCATATCAGAAATACGGGCGATGATTCGCAAGCCGGTGTCATAGGAGCTCTCCACGAGACGCTTTCATCGATGCTCACTGAAAGGAAACTGACGCTTGAACGCGGCAGATTGACTATCTATCTGATGGTCGGCGTCAACGGGACAGGCAAGACGACGACATCGGCGAAGCTCGCCCAGCGCGCCAAGCGTGAACAATTTCGCGTGATGATGGCAGCCGCTGATACGTTCAGAGCAGCGGCGATCGACCAGTTAAAAGTCTGGGGCGAGCGGACGCAGACTGCCGTGATCGCGCACGATATGGGTTCCGATCCCGCCGCCGTCGTATTTGATGCGATTCAATCGGCTAAGGCGCGCGGTACGGAGTTGCTCATCGTCGATACAGCCGGGCGTCTTCACACGAAGAAAAATCTGATGGACGAGCTCGCTAAGATTCGGCGTGTGATCGATCGCGAGGCTCCCGA
>JAAZMK010000069.1 GCA_012798865.1 Clostridiaceae bacterium
GCTCCGGAATCGCATGGACGGTGCTCGCATACACGAAACGCTTGACGTGATGCGTTTTGGCGACCTGAAGCATGTTCTTGGTCCCGTTGACATTGATGTTGTATGTGCGTTCATCGGGCTTGCCGAAGATCGTGACGTAACCGGCGAGGTGCAATACGATGACGTCTAGATCATTCGTGTCGGCGAATAAGGGCTCGATTGAGTCGCGATCAGTGATATCGCCGCGCACGTATTCAATGTCGAGACCTTCGAGCGAGAGCGGCGTATCCTGCTCGATGATAAACGCACGCACACGCTGTTCCATACCCTGGAGCGCGCGAATGACGTTGGTGCCCAAGTGACCCGATGCGCCCGTTACAAGCCAGATTGTGTCTGATTTCAGATGTTCCATGTCAGTGAAATTCACCATCCCGTAAAGAAATTACATCGCCGACGTCCGCCGCCCATTTAGTTTAGGTTAGCAAATACTGTTCCATATTTTGTGCAAAGAATGTGAAACAATGGATCGAGATTGTGTCATTTGGCGCAAAGCAACGCGAAGAGTTGTATGACCGAGGATAGCCGTGATGTGGAGATTGTGAGACAATGTCAATAGCATTTCCAAATCTGTGTGGTCTAATTGATATCTGTGATTTGAATAGAGAAGGAGACTGTTATGTCATATTCGGATAGAATGCAGAGAAATCACTTGTACAGTGTGTTGCTTTCGCCACGAGGCGCGCCTCGCATGGTTGATCAGGGGACGCAAATCGCTCAGCAGTATCTATCGCCGTTTGATCGCTTGATCGGGTTGATCGGTGACAGCGGATCCGGCAAGAGCATTCTTTTAAAAGGTATGTTTCCCGGTCTTGAGCTGACGAATGATGATGAGGGCGTCAACGTCAGACCGCTTCCGATCATGCATCAGGACGATACGGGGTTTTTTACACCGCACACGTATCATCTCGACATACGTTTTGAGATGGCATTTTACCAACCGCACGAGCTAGCCGACGCGATCAGGCTTGCCGACGAACGCGGCAAGCGCGTTGTCATTGAACACTTCGATCTTATCTACCCATATCTCGGTATGAATGCGCACTTGTTGATTGGGATAGGCGAGGAAATAATAGTGACGCGTCCGAGTGTTTTCGGACCGGAACCGGACGATATCAAAGAGGTTGTCTTTGCTTCCATCGGTAACCGGCGCATGGCGCATACGGCGGATGATCTCGTGGAGTATTGTCTCATCGATCGTCGCGTCTACCACTTCGATCATTACGACGTGCGTAACGGCTTTATCCTTTCTTTTCACGAGAAACCTCAAATCGATCTTAGGGAATTGGAGGCCGACGTCAAAAAATTGATTGCTCAAGATCTGCCGATCTCGTATCTCGACAATACACACATTCTGATCGGTGACCAGCGACATTACTGTACCGGTCCGCGCATGCACGTCAGCTCAACGGGAGAGATTAAGGATTTCCAACTGTACCACGAATTTTTAACACATCGGATTACGAGAGACTCGCAAATTCTTGGGGTCGTCAATATGCCCGAGGAGATCGTGCTCTCGGAGCTCAACTCACTTAAGCTCATGTCGTTTGCGGGTTCTGAAAGTAGCAAATAAACATTGCGGACAGTTTTTGACGCCGGCAAGTGATTGAACTACGAAGAGTCACGTGTTGAAGTTGACGGTCGTGATCGAATGGCCGGTGTACGAGGTTGGATGATACGGGATGGCAGGGAGGGCGGCACGATTTTCGGACAACGAAAAGAAGTATCACTTGACGAAATTCTCGCGGCGCGTGATCGGCGCGTTGAACGACAGGCGTCTATGAGTGCTTTGCACCATGTGCCGATCTTGTCGTTTACACTAAATATGCCGGGGAACGTGAAACGGACTCCACTGTCTTCTTTTTTCTTTGATGATCGGTTGATGCGATTGAAGGCGCAATTGCGGGCAATGGGTGCAGTGATCGTGGAGGAACTCGTCCTGTCAGAACCTACCGGCGATGAGGCAATACTCGCCGTTTCGCGTTTATCCTCTCGACCTTTAAAAGAATTGGCGATGGTGATGGAAGAGCGTTCCATTGCCGGTCGTCTGTTGGACCTCGATGTTCTTAATGAAGACGGTACTCCTGTAAAACGCGCGTCGATCGGCGCGGTACCGCGACGCTGTCTGTTGTGCGAACGACAAGCGTCAGTTTGCAGTTCCTCACGGGCGCACTCTCCTGATGAGCTGAGGGATAAAGTGACGGACATGCTTGAACAAGCTGTTTTTGATGTGCTTGTTGATGAAGTCGTAGCGATGGCGGGCAAGGCGTCGTCTTTTGAGCTCATGGTGTCGATAAAACCGGGGCTCGTTACTTATTCGGATTCCGGCTCCCACTCCGATATGGATCGGTTCACCTTTGCTAAGAGTCAGTCGTCCATTCTCTCGTACTATAGAGACGCCTTTTGTGCCGGCTGGGAAAGCATCGAGGACGGCATGAGTATAGCCAATCTCCGGCTGAAAGGCTTGGAGGCTGAGCAACGTATGTATCAGGCGACGGGCGGCGTCAATACGCACCGCGGCTGGATCTACATAGCGGGAATATTGACGGCGGCAGTTGGTCTGATCTTCGCTTCGGTTTTGCGAGAAAGTGAGCGTTCATGCTCGGAGGGCGGTGTGCCCACAGAGATACGATCGAACAAGGCTGAAACATTAATATCCGATACTGTTTCCTTAATTGCGCGGGCACTTGAGGACTCGCTCGAATCGCCGCTTTTCGAAAATATCCGTCGAAACATGGCGGACCACTGCATGTACACGACACAGCGCGCGGCGAGATCTTTGTCGCATTCTCATCTTCGCGGGATTCGTGAAGAGGCGGTCTCCGGTTTTCCGAATATCTTTAGTGTGGGTTTGCCGATTCTGCATCGATCGTTTAAGCGAGGTGAGAGTGAAGATCTGGCAGGACAGAGAGCAGTTCTTGCGTTGTTGGCGTCAACGGAGGATACGACGCTCGGCAAGCGTGGCGGGAAGCAAGCCGTCATGAATGTGCGTCACCATGTATTGACGGCTCTTGGTCTCAAAAATGAACCGACTTACGGGAAGCTCGTCCAAGCAGTATTCGATCTGACCGAAGGAGATCTTTATTCGTATCTCAAGGCGCTATCTGAGCATTTTCTTGAGTTTCGTCTGAGTTGCGGAGGCGTTGCCGATCTGCTTGCCGGCAGCTTTTTGACACATGAGTTATGTCTCTTAACTGATAAAATACTCACGTACTGTTAATTCATTGACCGTTGTAGAGTCGTTGTAAAGTTACAGATTAGGGTTATAGATTAGTCTTATGGCATAAGTTGCCGGTCTGACTTTCTATTGTTATAATGGCGGGAAGCGGATAATGTCTGTCTGCGTTTTTGTGTGTTGGAAAGGATTACATTATGTCGGAGTCTCCCTCTGAAAAAGTGACTTCACCGGACGATACGACGCAAGATATTTTGAAATCGCGACGCGGTTTTTTGCAGATTTTCAGAAAACTGCGCTTTGGCAAGTCATCGATCGGGCGCTATCTTTTCTACGGTCTACCGATCGTGGTGTTCGTGCTGACTGTCACGATTTTCGTCGTTAGTATAACCACCGTCAATCCCGTTGAAGTTCCTTTCCAAGA
>JAAZMK010000070.1 GCA_012798865.1 Clostridiaceae bacterium
CCTGGTATGACGGCGTTTTGGGACAAATTGTGGCGGAGGCGGTGGGATTCGAACCCACGTGTCGGTCACCCGACAAACGCTTTTCGAGAGCGCCCCGTTACGGCCACTTCGGTACGCCTCCGTTTACACTTAAGCTGATTGCACGACCTTGATCTAGCGGTCGGCACGCCACACAGTCTACCATAGAAAAGATGTAAAAAGTGAACTTTAACGCCTGAAACGATCGAAGAAATCGCTCGAAAGCAACGGATTAGCGGCGACGCCCGTGACCATTTCGTTGTAACGGACTTCAATCGCGTTGGCGAGCGGCTCCCCGGGGATAATGGCGTATTCTCTGAAGAATGCTTCCTGATCAACTTTTGTCTCAATCATTTCCGTCGCGATATCGGCGATAAAATGGCGACTGTTCGGAAGGGAAATCTGCGAAATTAAGGGTACGCGACTCCAGATGATTCGCCCCTCCCCGATTGCAATAACAGGGAGCGCCAGCGGTTCTCGCAGAACCCGCTTGCCCTGGCTGCGATTCTCCCTGACATAAGCTAGATCCTCAAGGATCGTACATAGATCGGCGAGAGCACGAGAGATAGATGAACGCGGATAACAGTACTGGAACGTCAGCCATCCGCATAGATAGAGATAGTGACTCGCGCGAAGACGGATCAAATTCATAATCTGGGCAACTTCATCCCGCTTCTTTTTAGTTGAGAGAGTTGTAAAAAGGAGGCTGAGTTCTCTATGTGGGAGGCTGTAAGCAAGCTCTTCGAGTTCATTTTTCGTGTTGATCTTTTTGAGCTGCGTCATAAGCCACGTCGCGTGGTGCGGTGCTTGTCTTAGAATAAGCTCCGACGGCAACGGATGAAAATCCCTTAAGCCGCCCATCGCTTCCTCGAGCGACTTATAGCGGAGCGGAATAGCGTATTTCTTTCCGCTCCTTTCCGCGCGATCTTCCGTCTTTTCGGACACGATCTTTTTATTAATCCAGAATTTTCGCAGTCTTCTCGTGACTGGGGATGACACCGAGCCTCCGCGAGCCTCCGCCGCCTCACGTGATGAGGGCGATTTCGTCGAAGGTTTATCATCAATCGATGGTGGTTTAACGAGTACGTTCGCTTCCTTTGCAGGACCATCTTCTATCTTTCGCGGAGTCTCGGGCGTGCTTTCACCGCTCGTCTGTTCATCACTCACTTGAGACAGGTTGACAGGTCCGCTTGTTTCAGCGGGACGAACTGTTACGCTTTCGTCCTCGGCAGACAACGGCTGCTCGGGAATGACAGGCAACCTAAACGGACGGATCGAGCGACTTTCCATACGCTCGCTTTCCGTTTTCCGCATCGTGTTAAGTTTGTCTCTCTCGTTTTCCTGCATGCTTTCGAATCTTTTACAGATCGTTTCCGAATCCCGCTCTCCTGATGGCTGGCGGAAGCGCGTCGACGGCATCGCGAATTTCCGCCGTTGTGAATGTCAATCGCTCAACGACTTCCGCCAAGCTCGCGTCGAACTCCTTGAGAGTCTTAAGAACGTATTCGCTCGATTCGCGTGTAAAGTGCGTTGTATTTTGCGAGATCATTCTACCGAGTTCATCGAGGGCGAGTAATTGCGCGTCAAGTCTGTCGAGTAAGATCGACGATTGCTTGTTTTGTGTTTTTGACATTTCGACTGACGCGTCGATGGCTTTGGCACTCTCACCAATTCCTCTGTCGAGCTTTTCCGAATAGATGCGGAGTTGTTCAGTCATTAGGTTGATATGCGAGGCGAGATTCGTCTCTTCGCCCGCGTAAAGCGCTGTCATCTTATCGGTGCTTGACCCTATGATAGCGAGGTTGTCGCTGATAAAAGCCATCTCATCTGCCATATCATCCTTGGCAAGCGCCATCAGTCGAAGGACTTCACGGACATCGCGATTCACTTCCATGTTCTCCTGTTTCGCCTGTTCAAGGGCACGGTTTGATTCTTCCATCATGACGGCGCTCTGCTCAATGACGCGATGAAGTACTTCGAGTTTCTCGGGAAGTGCCGACAAATGGACAGACAATGATTGTGCAACCGAATCAGAAAAAGTATCGGCAAGTCGCTCCATTCCGCGCTCCTGCTTCTCCGCAAGAGACTTGGCAAGTTCAGTCAGAGCGTAGTTAGACTCGTTAAGAGGAGGTACGACCTCTTCCGTCATGATGTCACGCACACCGGTCTTGATCCCCTCGGCGAACTCGCCTTTGACGAGCTCTTCCGCTATCACGCTGAATGATTTCACTTCCTCGCGCATCTTTTCACCGTATCCGATCACTTCGCTCACCAGTGTGGCAACGCCAACTTTATCTTGAAAGACAGGGACAAACGATGCGAGAGCGGTCGTGACGCGCCGTTCGCACTCCTTTATCTCGTGAACAGTTTTACGCTCATTCAGTATCAGAAGAAATAATCCGCCGACGAGACCAATGACAAACAACGAAAGCCCGATCGAAAGAGAGTTGATCCCTGTTCCCAGTAAGCCTCCAAGAGGAACAAACACGGCAACCGCGACAGAGCCGATCGCGAAACAAATCCATGCGAACAGTCTCGTTCTCATTTGCGTGGCATGAGTCGTAAAGAGATCGTGTACCGGATATACATCCGTTGGATCGACGATCCAACGTGCCTGATAGAGGGCTTCACTCGCCTCGCAAAGAGATTCACCGAAACGGACTATTCTCGTATCTTGAGCGGAAGATAAGGCACGCTCAAGGGCTTTCGCCGATGTCTCACCGTCTTCACGAACGGTACGGGTCAAAGCGTCAATGGCATCTTCCGCCAATTCCTCCATATAGGCGACGACTTTTCGATTGCGAAGCACACTTACGACAACCAGCGCGACAATCACGAGAGCAATGACCACCGCTGAACCGAATAATACGATCGTCGTTGTACCTGTAAGCAACACGGGCTTTCCCAGGACCGCTGTGTTCAAGGTATTCATAACAGCAAAAGCATCTATTAATAACATATATATCACCTCTTCCGAAGATTCATCTGATCCGGATTTCAACTAAGCTTTGTCACGTTCAAATGCGAGACGAATCAATTCACGCAAAACCTCAGCATCTTCAAAACCCGCGGCGCGTAGTAGCCGAGGATACATGCTGATACTGACAAATCCGGGAATTGTATTGATTTCGTTCAATAAGACGCGGTCATCATCCGTAAGAAAAAAGTCAATCCGGCAAAGCCCGTAGCAATCGAGCGCGCGGTATGCGCATGTGGCAATTTGCCTGATCTCATGTACAATTTCAGGTGCCAACGGCGCGGGAATGACAAGTTTGGACGTCGAGCTCTCCTCGTACTTAGAATCGTAATCGTAGAAAACGCGATCGGGAATAATCTCACCGACCGGCGACAAAAAGGGGGTTTCATAGCCGCCGATCGCGGCAATCTCCAGCTCTCGCCCGATGACACCTTCTTCTACGATGAGTTTTCGATCGTATTTGAAGGCCAATTCGAATGCTTGCGCCGCCTCTTCGGGCGATGTGATACGCGTGATACCGAGTGAAGACCCTCCGCGAGCAGGCTTGACAAAGAGCGGATACTTCATCCCCTCCAACGCCGCCTCAGTAACCTTCGCGCGATCGCGTCGCCATTCCGTCTCACCTACGCCGCGCCACTTTGTCTGCGGAATGTCGTAATAGTCAAAAAGCGCATTGGCGAAAGCCTTGTCCATCGCCAACGCGCTCGCCGTCATTCCGCATCCGACAAACGGTATTCCCGCCATCTCCAACATTCCCTGAATAGTTCCGTCTTCACCGTTCGTCCCGTGGAGCACCGGAAAAACGCAGTCGATCCGAATTTTTTCAGTATGACTTCGACGATCCATATAGAGAAAATGCCTTCCGGCATCCGGGACCAATGTCGCAGCTGCAATAGGACCTCTCTCGAACCAACTGCCGTCCGGCAATGCGGATACACAACCTTCGTAATAAAACCAGCTGCCTTCTTTCGTGATGCCTACAGGATAGATGCAGTATTCATCACACGTCTGAAGCGTACCGATAATATAAGAGGCGGACGTCCGTGAGACCTCGTGCTCACCTGACTGACCGCCAAATAAGACGACGAGATTGATCCTATCGGTCATACAGTCACTCGAGCTCCTTCTTGTTCCTCGTGATATTGACGAGAATGTCGGTAAGATGATTCTCAAGATTTGTCAGCATCTCACGCGTGTACGAGATTGCGCCGTTGCGGATTTCACTGCTCTGTCTGTTCGCCTTCTCGATCATCACGGAAGCGTTATTGATCGCCTGTTGCGTCACCTCGTGTTCGTCGATCATCCGCGCCATCTGTACTTCCGCGTCGCGCATAATCGTCTCAGCTTCACGCCTCGCCTGGTTGATCAGTTGACGATTCTGCTGGAGCACCCAACGGGCACGCTCAAGCTCCTCCGGAAGACTTTCGCGAATCATTCGCACGAGAAAGAGCATCTCTTCTCTCTCGACCATACACTTGTCGGAAAAAGGGACACTCTTGGCATCAAGCAACTCCGCTTCCAAGCGGTCAAGCAGTGTCGCGGCACTGCGGTCGCCGCGAGTCGCTTTCCCCGCTCCGCGTTGCGCCGCCGATTCATCGGATTCGTAGTTGCGGTTATCGTTATACTCACTCATGACTGTTACCTCCCGGTAAGCGGATATCTCTAAATGCCTTTCATTAGGCTTGTGTTTGTTCATTGTAACCCATTTATGCGGGGTACTATAAATTATTGAGAGCCATAGACCTTTTCAATATCTTCCTTGATCTCCGGCGGAACAAGGTCAGAGAGATCGCCGCCGTAACGCGCAATCTCTCTGACAAGCGTTGACGACACGTGGCGCAACTCGGCAGCTGGAAAAAAAATCGTCTCGACTCCGCAACTTAAACGCTTATTCAGTTCCGCCATCACGGTTTCTTCCTCAAATTGATAGCCATTGCGGACGCCGCGAATAATGACATCAACACCATGCCGGATACAGTAGTCAGCCAAGAGACCTTCGCCCACATCAACCGTCACATTGTCCAAATGATCGACAGCACGACCGATCAGCGTCACTCGATCTCCTTTTGGCATGATAGGCGTTTTCGAGCTGTTGTCAAAAACGACTATCCGCAATTCAGAACAAAAGCGCTGCGCGCGTTCCACGAGATCGAGATGACCCACGGTAAAAGGGTCAAATGTGCCCGAGAAGACGGCTAAACCGAATCGCACGGATGATTCATTTTGCTGCATAATTCGACCTTTCATGATACATCAGATACTGCCAGAAATTGGTAAAAGGATAACACGCAGATGCCGTACTGACAACTTTTAACGAGCCTTAACCCTACATCCTCGAGTTCCAATACAGGCTTTTTTCGTTCACTCTCAACGACGAGCAATCCGTCATCGGACAAGAGGTGTGGAATATCATGGCTAATCTGTAAAGCAAAAACTTCCGATGCTCCCCATGGCGGATCGACATAAATAAAATCGAACAGTTCGCCGCGCCGCTTCAACATCGCCAGGTAACGGCGGCAGTCACCGCCCATCAAAGTCACTCGGTCACCCCAATGTGTCTTGGCGATATTCTTGTTAATCGCAGAGATGGCATCGCGATCGCGCTCAATAAGGGTTGCGTGCTTTGCGCCACGCGAAAGCGCCTCAAAAGCGATTTGACCTGAACCTGCGAAAACATCAAGAACGCGCATTCCTTCGATATCGTCACCAATCATCGAAAAAAGAGCCTCTTTCGCACGATCTGGCGTAGGTCTCGACGTTTTCCCGGACGGCGCAAAAAGGTTCATCCCCTTGTGTGTTCCGGCAATGATCCTCGGCATACTGCTACCCCCTTATAACCCCGGACGCGTCAATCGATCATCGTATCGTGCCTTGAACTCATTGAGAATCAAACGGTTCTCCAGATTTGTCAGATGAGGATCATCTCGAAAAAGTTGATCAACAGCTCTTGAAGCTTCCTTCAACAGCTCACTGTCCTCGTAAAGATTCGCGACGCGAAAGTCGGGAATGCCGTGTTGGTGAACACCGAAAACATCACCTGGACCGCGAAGCAATAAATCCTCTTCTGCGATTGCAAAACCGCTGCTGTTCTTACACAAAGCCGTCAAACGACGGCGTACAAGCGGATCGTCGCTGTCACTTACCAAAACGCAATAAGACTGAATCTGCGACCGCCCCACGCGACCGCGCAACTGGTGCAGCTGCGACAAGCCAAATCGCTCGGCATTCTCGACAATGAGAAGCGTGGCATTCGGCTGATCAATGCCTACTTCAATCACAGTCGTCGACACGAGGATATC
>JAAZMK010000071.1 GCA_012798865.1 Clostridiaceae bacterium
CTTTCATAAAAGATGGAAATGCCCTGTAGTAATCGAGTTCTTCAATGGAAATCCAATACATGTTTTCTTTTACTCCCTGAGTACGGCTCTTGCTATTAAGTTCTCTGGTGCCTCTGGGCTTCATCACAAAATACATCGTAATCTCATGGCAAGCCACTGAAATGTTCACCAGTCTGTCTCCTATGATTCGTAATATTCAATTGCTTCTCTCGCCAACTTTTCAAACCTTTCTTGATATTCTGGAGCCACGGAAATGCCGTCAAACTTTTTGTCGTTGGCGTAATAATAACGGCTGACAGCCTCGGTGATACCCTGCATATCCAAGATTGATTCGTTGGCAAATGCATCTGAAATGGTTCGGCTAAAATCCGTATACAGTAGACCATTCTTGCTTTCAACATCGTAATGGCTAACCCAATTGCCAAGGACAACTACCCCGTTGTAATCGGTAACAACGTCGTCCCCGTAGACCCATACAATATACTCGTCGCTCCGCCCCCCGAAGATTCCCTGACACATAAGTGCTTCGTCCAAAGCAAATACTATCTCTTCACCGAGGCACGCCTGCACAGCTTTCAGCCATGCAATAGAGCCGAGAAAATCTCTCCTCTTTGGAAGATTTTGCTTCTTAGGATCATACTTCGGCAAACTAATAGTTCTGCGGTTCGCAAGATCCGCCCGAACACGCTGACCCAGCAATTCAATAATATATTCGGGTGGCTTGCGTACACCGGTTTCCCAATTCTGGATTGTTCGAAAGGGAATATTGTACCTTGTAGCAAACTCGCTTTGAGTATCTCCTAATTCCGTTCTCATTTCTCGTATAATCATCTTTATCACCTACCTGCGAATAAAATACACTCATTGGGTGCATTTGTCAAGAGACTTTACGATACGACATCGTGAAGCAGAGATCACCGATGCGTTACATGCCGGAAAGCTTCGTCCCGCACAGCGGATTCAGAGGATACGGCTTCATGCTCGTTCCCGCAACCGCCCAACTCATCACCGAGATGATACTCGGTGAACCATTGATAATCGACGTCTCAGGTCGCAACATCGGGCGATTCGGGCACCGCGAACTCGGTCTGAGAACACTCTGTTGTCTAATGTTCTTAGCGTTCAATGATCACTCGTATAGTCCAGCATGATGACATTTTTCTTGTTGGGCAGATAGAGAACTTCGACCTCACCTGTTCTTAGATTATGTAAATCTGCCACTTGAACCCCAAATAAGGAACTGCGCAGCTCAGATCCACCGCATAGGCGATATTGAAGATCAGTAAAACCCAAGCCCACAGTCTTTTATCGGCTTTGTAGCTGGCAGACGCCATGGCAAAGGGCGGTTTGAAGCCATTTTGGTTGAGCCTTAAATCGATGTAATTACCTAGCTCGTACCTATTTTCGTGAGGTTTGCTGTCGACGACCGTCAGCTTGACCTTCGTCGGATAGCCGGCTAAGTTTATAAAACTAAGTAACAGCTCCCGCTTGGGCATTCCATCCATCTCACCCGTTTTCTCATAGGATAGGATCTTTGCCTCGACGAGTTTACCGCTTTTTTGCACTTTTTGATGTCTCTTTACATGTTTCCTCGGTTTAGTAATAAAGAAAGCAATCAATACGCTCTGAAATGTCCACAGGATCGTGCCGACAGCCAACAAGACGGTGGCGACAGTCGGTGTCGAACTTACCATGGACGCTGCCCTTAGAAAAAAATAAGGGAAAGACATACATATTTATATGAAAAAGCCGGAGAGAAAGAAGAATTAAGGCATTGATCCTTAACAATCTCTCCGACTTTATTTCCGGGAAGCAACATAAGTTGCGTCCTGGTTACTCTTCCAAGATAGCAACCGATTGCCTTAGCTTGTGCTCTGTATCAAGCCAATCGCGGTTGCCACCCTGAAATTGGTGGAAGCGAGGGGTTCAAACGACACTATGCAAACTCTGAAACGCCCGTATATCAAGCTTTTCAGTATTTGATATTCCGTAAATACACCTGTTTTTATGTGCTTTTTTAGGTAAAGCTATAAAAAATCCAATTTTTTGTAACAACTATCTTCACATTCTATGTTACACTACGGCTAGGAACAGCGTAGTGCATATATTGAGAAAGGAGAAATGTGCTATGGCTACTGTTTTCGATGTTGCGGATTATTTTATCGCGGCATCCCACAAAAGAGGAAATTCTGAGTTAACAATCCTAAGGTTACATAAACTAATATATTTTGCTCAATTGTGGTCTTATCTTGCATTTGATCGGCCATTGTTTGATGCAGAGATGCAAGCATGGGAATATGGTCCCGTATTTCCTGCTGTGCAAACTAAATACAGTCCACATTCTGATTGCCCTATTGATACGGAGCCAGTAGATCTCGACTATTCGAAATTTACAAACGAAGAAATTACACTGCTCTTTGATGTGGATCAGTATTATAAAACACAAAGCACGTGGTTGCTGGTTGAAAAATCTCACTGCAAAGGTTCTCCTTGGGAGAAAGCTTACAAACCAGGAGTGTTACATACTGTGATTCCAGAGAAGTATATTAGAGATGTTTGCAAATCAAAGAAAAACGTTAACATCCCAAGAATTAGCAAAAAGTTGCCTGGCATTATGAAGGTTTCAGTTCCTAAACGAAATGCGAATGGTGTGGCGTTGCTTCCTCGAGAAGTTTTTGAGGACTAATTAACTCATATGCCATCCGTTGGTGAGATATGGGCAGCGAATTTTGCATATGAGGATGACCCTCTGCAAACGAAACTACGCCCAGCTTTAGTCATCAGCGCAGATCAAAGTACCTGTGTTTGCATACTACTTGCGGTGTCATCACGCACTCCAAAGCCTAACTACGATTATCCTATTAAATACTGGCAAGCCGCGGGATTATCAAAGCCCTCTTGTGTGCGGCTAGAAAACGCTGTTGAATTTGTCTTTACTGACTTGGAATTCAAAATAGGCAAGTTGCACCAGAAAGATCAAAATGGTGTATTTTGGAGGTTAGCGGAACTCTATGAGAATGAGAATGAGAATGAGAATGAGCTAGACCTTTACTGATAAGCTCTCGAGGCATTCTTTCTTATACAAATACATCCGCCGTCCGAGAGGGCGGCTCTTTTTTATGCCCTTTTATCCGGGTAATCCATCTGCCATATCTCCATGACACGCATAATATCTTTCTGGCTCAACAACTCAACAGGGAGCAGTACTTGAAAAGGGGTAGCGAGACTCTTGCGACGTAATGGTTTTTAGTCAGAATTGTTGTTGTGGCTACAAATAAAGGATAAAGCAAACGAATGCCCCACGAAGCAAACCTATACCCAAAAAACAAACGATTATCCCACAAAGCAAACCTTTACTTTTGAGATAGTCCGCCGCGACCCTGAAAACAAGAAAAATCTGTCCCGAAAATGACTCCAGGGCGGGTTTAGATTTAATGCGCTTTTCGGGCGTAAAACGTCCCCAAACGCATAGTATGATGGCGTTTGGGGACAAACTGTGGTGGAAGCGAGGGGAGTCGAACCCCTGTCCGAAACTGCATCAAAAAGGACATCTCCGGGTGCAGCCTGCGATTGGTTATTCCTCTTCCGACTCGATCACAGGCAGTCTTGTCGGTCAAGTAGTCTAATGATACGCGACGAGCGTCAAGACATTCGCCCGCCGGGAGCCTCGTTTGACCTCCACCGAGGAAAGGTCTGCACTGTTAACGTCCGAGGGCGACCTGCAGATCAGTCGGTCGGACGGCAACGGTTACGCCGCTGCGAGTGCCGGTTTATTGGCAATTATAAGCTCTCTCGTTTTTTAAAGAGGCCAACGAGAATCCTCTACCCGCTTTCCTGATCTCCACAACCCCGTCGAAACCAGTACGCTCCCATAAGTTCATTCATATTCTAGCACGGATTCCCGATCGACACACGAATGGTAACATACATAATCAAGTTTGAGTGAAAAGTCCTGTTTTCTACGACCTCGTTCAGAAGTCCATCGGCTAATTCATCACTTGATCAACGCCGATAGTTTCTTGAATTCAGGCGTACCTGAAACTTGAAGCAGATCGAAAAGGATCGTCTCCGTATTCGTAACAACGGCGCCCATCTCGCTGAACAAATCGAGTGCATTCTTTTTGTTCTCCTGTGTTCGCGAATCGACCGCGTCAAACGGGACAAAGACCTTGTACCCTTCCGCAAGCAAATCGCGCACCGTTTGAAAGACACAGACGTGCGTCTCAGCCCCGATGACGATCACCTGTTTGCGATTGTGCCGCTCAACGCATTCTTTCACTTCGGGCGTAAACGCCGTAAAGGAGGTCTTGTGAAAAACTTCTACGGGAAGCTCTTCCGACTCTATTAATGACAAGAGCGAATCGACCGTGTGCCCGAGTCCTTTCGGATACTGCTCCGTCATGACGACGGGAAGATTGAATACCTTGGCGACGTTGAGCAACACGCTTGCCTGTTTTAGCAGGAAGTCCCTGTCGTACATGGCGGGCATCAGGCGCTCCTGAAGGTCAATCACGAGGAGAACCGCATCTTCTTTATTCAGTTGGTACGTTGATTTCATTGTTTTTCGTCTCGCTTTCCATCAGCCGTTTGATCAATCTAATCACGGCTCATCTCTTTCATACGCTGGCGGATATCGCGCTCTTGCGAACGTTCCTTAATCGTTTCGCGCTTGTCGTAAAGCTTCTTCCCTCGCGCGACGCCGATTTCAATCTTGACACGACCGTCGACAAAATATGCCTTAAGCGGAACGAGCGTCATGCCACGCTGTTGCGTGGCGACGTCGAGCTGACGGATCTCGTGTTTATGTGCGAGAAGCTTGCGGTCGCGCGTCGGATCAGGGTTAAATCGGTTGCCCTGTTCATACGGTCGGATGTGCGCACCGATCAGGAAGAGCTCGCCGTCACGAACCGCCACATAAGCTTCTCCAAGACTGAAATGACCTTGACGGATTGATTTCACCTCTGTTCCCGTGAGGACGATTCCAGTCTCAAGACGGCGGGTAATGTGGTATTCGAATCGTGCACGCCTGTTTTCAGTAATGAGCTTTATCTTTTTTGCGTCAGCACTCATCTCTCCGTCCCCCTCTTTACTGTCGGCTGACCGATGATGTCATCGAGTTCCGCCATCGGAACTGCGTTCAAATCCAAAGCTGCGCGTCTACCGTCTCTCCACGCATAATAACCTGCCGCAGCGATCATCGCAGCATTATCCGTGCAGTATACGGGGGGAGGAACGATCAGTCGGACACCCGCGGAGGTCGCCATCTCCTCCATTGACTCACGAAGCTTTCTGTTAGCGGACACGCCGCCGCCCAACACGAGCGTCTTGTAACCCGTGTCAATAAGCGCCGTTTGCGTGTGTGTCACAAGCGCTTCGACAATGGACGCTTGAAAGGTCGCGGCGAAATCAGCTTCCGAGCAGGAGGATGGCCATCTTCTCCCCTCGCGATCGGCCTCGCGTTCAAACTTTCTATATACATTAATGGCGGCCGTTTTTACGCCGCTAAAAGAAAAATCGTACGAATCGGGAAAATGCGTGACGGGAAGATGGAAAGCGTCAGACCTCCCTCCCTCAGAGGCGCGCTCAATGAGCGGACCTCCGGGATAGCCAAGTCCGATGCTCCTTGCGATCTTGTCGAATGCCTCTCCCGGGGCATCATCTCTCGTCCGAGCCAACGTGCGATATTGCGTATGCTTGAGCACCTCGACAAGCGATGCGTGACCTCCCGATACGATCAGACAGAGAAATGGCGGTTCTAGTGAACGATCGACCAGATATGATGCAGCGATGTGACCTTCCAAGTGATTCACCGGTATCAAGGGCAGCCCTGTGGCGGCGACCAAACCCTTCGCGGCGGATACACCGACGAGCAGCGCCCCCACAAGTCCCGGTCCGTATGTGACGGCGATGGCGGTCAGGTCATTGAGATCCACTTTCGCATCACTCAAAGCGCGATCAATGACGGGCAAAATCGACTTCACGTGTTCACGTGAAGCGATCTCGGGTACAACACCGCCGTAAGCCGCATGCAGGTCGATCTGCGATGCGATCACGTTCGACAGAATCGTCACGCCGTTTGCTACGACGGCGGCGGCAGTCTCGTCGCACGACGTCTCAATCCCTAATATGAGATATCTATTATTACTTAGATTCACCTGTTTCATCCTATTCTAAGTTGCCGTCCATGTTTAACATTACTTTTGCGTAATTCTCGCCTTGAGAATAACAGAGTTATAAACGACAGAACAAGCATACGCCCGCCATGAGCGATTGGAGTCGTTCAGACCAAAATGATATCATTAACTCATAGATCGAGAAGTCAATATGCAATAGTGTCTTTTAAAAGTAATTTGAATGTGAGAATATCGCAAGTTGAGACGAAAGTTAGAATACAAAACAAAAAACATTAAACGTCGCGTCGTATTCTCCGTTTTTATGGTCTTTGCGGTGATTCTGGCGTTCTTCTTGCTCGTCGTGATCAGCAGTCTCGTCAAAGCCGACAGGCTGATGAAAAAAGACGGCGAGCCTGTATCTCCCTATGCGACAAACCGTTTCACTTCATTTCGATCGGTCAGCTTTACATCCGGCAAGGGACAGATTCCACTGAAAGGATGGCTCATCCAGACGCCTACGACACCTCCACGTGCGACCTTGATCATCGTGCACCAACAAGGCGCCAACAGATTGCCTTACGGACTTGCCACAGCTTCCCTGTACAGCCAGCTCACCAAAGCAGGCTTTCAGATCCTCGCCTTTGACTTGCGCCATTCCGGGGAATCGGGAGGTGAAATGTCGTCTTTCGGTTATGCGGAGGCAGAGGACGTGCGCATGGCCCTTGAGTGGACGATCCGCAACACGTCAAACACCCCGATCGTTCTCTACGGTTTCGGTTCCGGAACGACGGCTATTTTCCGCATGATGGACCAGTTGCAACAAGATATCGACAGCGAGAAAAACGACGGTCATCAGGACACCGATACACTGTCTTCGTCTACGCTCCCCGCTTCGGAAATTAAGAAGAGAATCAGTGCTCTCGTCGTTGATTCACCCGCTAGGGACAGCGACGATTATATTAAGGTCGCCGTCCGTCAGGAGAACAATCGATGGCTTTTCTGGCTGAAAAACACAACGCCCTACGCTGTTAGAATGTCTATCGGCAACAGCAAGAAGGCTGATTATTTCTCAGAGTTCACGACATTGACACTCCCCCTCATGATCTTCGGGCATGAAACCGATCGCATTCTGCCCGAAGCCGCGTACCGTCCCATGATCGAGGAGCGCCTGCGGCTACACCCCACATGGACGTCGTTTTACGAGGCGAAGGGAACCGGACATTTATCATCTTACGATGACAATCCCGACGGTTACACGGAGGCTTTACTTGATTTTTTACAAAAATGGTTCCCTGCCGCGAAGTAAGTTTGTCGCTCGACCGGACATTTCTCCGAGAAAAACTCTCAGTAGATAAATTGAATTTATGCACTATAATGAAATGGTGAATAATAGAAACATTTAGTTCGCGCGGAAAGGACGACAAGATGAACGGACACTTCGCACTTCCAACAGCAAAAAATGAACCTCTCCTTGATTACTCACCCGGCTCTCCGGCACGTGATTCACTCAAGGCGGAGCTTAAGAGACAGTCAGAGATCACGCTCGACATCCCGGTCATTATAGGGGGCAAAGATATCAGCACCGGGAACTTGAAGACGGTTGTCATGCCTCACAATCACAAGCATGTACTCGCTCGCGTCCATCAAGCAGGCGAGAAAGAATTGAAACTCGCCATTGATGCGGCACTCGAAGCAAAGAAGAGTTGGGCGGCAATGCCCTACGCTCACCGACAGGGAATTTACCTGAAAGCTGCCGAGTTGTTATCCGGTCCGTGGCGCGACATCATCAATGCCGCGACGATGCTTGGTCAGAGCAAAACCGTTTATCAGGCGGAGATCGATTCGGCGTGTGAGCTATGCGATTTTCTTCGCTTCAACGTCGCGTATGCCGACGAGATCTATAGGATACAACCCGACAGTGCAAAGGGTGTATGGAACAGAATGGAGTATCGCCCGCTCGACGGTTTTGTTTTAGCGATAACACCTTTCAACTTCACTTCGATCTCAGGCAACCTGCCGATCGCGCCGGCTCTCATGGGCAACACGGTCGTATGGAAACCTGCAGGAACGGCGGCGCTCGCGAGCTACTATTTCTACCTGCTCCTTTGCGAAGCCGGTCTTCCGCCGGGCGTCATCAACTTCGTTCCGTCCTCCGGGCGCGATGTCGGCGCACATGTCGTTAGCGACCCACGCTTAGGTGGCGTTCATTTCACGGGCTCGACTGCGACGTTTAACGAGATTTGGCGAGAAGTCGGATGCAATATTTCGAACTACGAGCAGTACCCTCGCCTTGTCGGAGAAACGGGCGGAAAAGATTTCGTTTTCGCCCATAATTCCGCCGACGTCGGCGCCTTGATTGCGGCACTCGTCCGCGGTGCCTTCGAGTTTCAGGGTCAAAAATGCTCCGCCGCCTCACGCGCTTATATCCCCAAGAGCATCTGGCCGAAGGTCAAGTCGCTTCTCCTGAGGGAAATTGAGGAACTCAAAGTTGGAGATCCTGTTGATTTTACGACGTTCATGTCCGCCGTGATCGACCGCGAATCGTTCGATCGCATTAAAGGCTATATCGATCGAGCGAAAGATTCCGAAGAAGCCGATGTTCTGTGCGGCGGCTACGATGACAGCCATGGCTACTTCATCTACCCGACCGTCATCGAAGCGAAAAATCCGCGCTACGAGAGCATGTGCGAAGAAATTTTCGGACCCGTTCTGACTGTCTATGTCTATGAGGATGAACGCTTCGAGGAGACGCTCGATCTTTGCGACTCGTCATCGCCCTACGCTCTGACCGGGGCAGTTTTTGCAAAGAACCGCCAAGTCCTCGTCCACATGGAGAATCGCTTGCGCCATGCGGCAGGCAATTTCTATCTGAACGACAAACCGACCGGCGCTGTCGTCGGGCAACAGCCATTCGGCGGTTCACGCGCTTCTGGCACAAACGATAAGGCCGGGTCGCTTTTGAACATGATCCGCTGGACGAGTCCCCGCGTAATCAAGGAAACTTTCGTGCCGATTTACGACATTACATACCCCTACATGGTTGAGGAATAAGGTTTGTCTCTATCAAGCTATTGTTTCGGACGGGTAACGATAATAGAGCTCATCCGACGCAGGTTTTCGTTTAATGCCATTTGATTGACCTTAAGGGAGCGACGTCCGTCCTCCTCCAGGTCAATCGAATGCAAATAAAAACAATTTGAAAGAGGGGGTTCTATGGGAGATCGAAGGATCACTGATCATCCGATCTTGGACTTCGACGAGGGTGAAGTCATTCACTTCACATTCGACGGTAAACCGATGGAAGGCAGAGAAGGCGATACAATCGCATCCGCACTCCATGCCAACGGAGTCAAGGTACTGGGATATCACTTTAAAACAAAGCGACCGCGCGGTTTTTATTGCGCAATCGGCAACTGCTCGGCCTGTCTCATGATTGTCAACGGAAAATCGAACGTACGCACATGCACGGAGCCCTTGCTGCCCGGTATGGTCGTCGAGAAGCAATTGGATCGCGGGGTGCCTGATGATGTATGACATTGACCTCGTTGTCATCGGCGGCGGACCTGCCGGGCTGATGGCTGCCAATACGGCGACCGAAGCAGGTGCAGAAGTTCTGCTCCTCGAGCGCGATGGACATCTCGGCGGTCAGCTCGTCAAACAGACACATAAGTTTTTCGGGTCTGAGAAGCAGCACGCCTCAGTGCGAGGCATCGACATCTCGACGATGCTCGGCGACAGACTCGACTCTTTCGGTGAGCGCGCGACCGTCTGGAAAAACGCGACGGCGATCGGATTCTATGAAGACGGAGTCATCACGGTCGACCACGACGGCATCTATAAAAAAGTAAAACCGAAGCGCGTCGTCGTTGCGACTGGAGCCTCCGAAAAATTCCTGTCATTCCCGAATAACGACCTCCCCGGCATTTACGGAGCCGGCGCGGTTCAAACGATGATGAACGTTTACGGCATTCGACCGGGGCACCGCGTCCTCATGATAGGCGCTGGCAATATCGGACTGATCGTCAGCTACCAGCTCATGCAAGCCGGCGTCTCCGTTGCTGCCATCGTGGAAGGTCTCCCGCAAATCGGCGGCTACGCCGTACACGCCGGGAAAGTGCGCCGCGCAGGCGTTCCGATCTTGACGTCACATACGATTTTGCGCGCTGACGGTAAAGAGTCAGTTGAACGCGCGACGATCGCACGTATTGACCGGACTTGGAACGCGATACCGGGAACGGAGAAGACGATCGAGTGCGATGTTATTTGTATATCCGTCGGGTTGACGCCTCTTGCCGAGCTTCTCTGGCAAGCGGGGTGCGAGATGCGTTACATACCTTCTCTCGGCGGAAGCGTCCCTCTCCGCAATAATTGCCTCGAAACGACGGTCAAAGGCGTCTACGTCGCCGGAGACGTCACTGGCATCGAAGAGGCGAGCGCCGCCATGGTCGAAGGACATCTCGCGGGACTCGAAGCTGCAGCCTCACTCGGCTTTAAGGGCGACCGTTACAGCGAGGAGCGAAAAGACTGCATGGAGCAGTTGGCGGCGCTTCGGTCCGGTCCGACAGCCGAGAAGATTCGCACTGGACTCGCCTGTGCCGAGTGCCTATAGGACGGAAAGGAGTCACAATGCTTATCAATACAGGAGTTCCGACTCGTGAACAAATAGAACGGCGGCTCCCCTCCCCGGAACGAAGGGCGCGCGGTCCTTACGCGATGGTCGAATGCTTCCAAGAAATCCCATGCAATCCTTGCAGCACGTCATGCCCGTTCGACGCTATTTTGCCCATGGGAGATATCAATGAAATCCCTATGATCGATCACGATCGCTGCACCGGCTGTGGCGTCTGTGCAAGCGTCTGTCCCGGGCTTGCCATCTTCATCATTGACGAGAGCGTAGGAGACGGAACGGCTAGCGTTACGATCCCTTACGAGTTTCGACCTTTGCCCGAAAAAGGCGAGACGGTGCGCGCCGTTAACCGAGAGGGCTGCGTCATCGGCGATGCAATCGTAACGCGAGTTCTCTTATCCAAAAAAACGAAAACTCCGCTCGTCACTATCCGCGTGTCGGATGGGCTTGTACATGAAGTGCGTTTTTTCAACTTGATCGATGATAAGGCAGTCAGCGACGCAACATCGTTAAAGAGAAAGGAAGAGCCAATTACGGTCGATTCCGCTTGCGCGTCAGATGACGACGAGATCATTCTCTGCCGTTGTGAGGGCATCACATTGCGCACGATACGCGACTTGATCCGCGAAGGGTATACGACGGTCGACGAGATCAAGCGCATCAGCAGGGCAGGCATGGGAGCTTGCCAGGCGAGAACGTGCGGTCCTCTTATCGCCGCCGAGATCGCGCGCATGACGGGACAACCGATCAGTGAGATTCAGCCGTCAGCACATCGGGCGCCGGTCAAACCGATGCCGATCGAGTTTTTCTTAGGAGGTGATTCAGAATGAGCGTGCCGAAATCTGCATCCATCGTCATCATCGGAGGGGGCGTTTCAGGATGCGCGATCGCTTGGAATCTTGCCAACCGAGGCATCAAAGATATCGTCTTACTCGAAAAGGATACGCTCGCAAACGGTTCGACGGGGCGTTGCGGCGCGGGTATCCGCATGCAATGGGCTGCCGAAAAGAATTGCCGCCTCGCACAGTACTCTGTCAATTTTTTCGAGAACGGCAACGAGATTCTCGGCTATGAACGCGACATCGAGTTTGAGCAGTCCGGCTACCTTATCGTCGCCGCCAACGAGAAAGAAGCGGAGCAGTTCAAAAAGAATGTCAAATTGCAGAACAGTCTGGGAATCCCTTCCGTCTACTTGACCCCGGAAGAGGCGCGCGAGATTGTTCCTCTAATCGACACCTCGCAATTCGTCGCTGCCACCTTTTGCCAAAAAGACGGGCACCTGAACCCGTTTCACACGACCGATGCTTATGCCAAGGCGGCAGAGCGATTAGGTGTCAAAATCTTCAAGCACACGGAAGTCATCGGCATTGAAGTCAAAAACAGACGTATCGAGAGCGTTGAGACGACGCGCGGACGCATCGCGACGAACATCGTCGTCAACGCGGCGGGCGGGTGGTCCAAGGCGATCGGCGCCATGACAGGGGTCGATATCCCCACATACGTGCAACGCCACCAAATCATGGTCACGGAGCCTTTAGAGCCGATTCTCAACCCTATGGTGATGGGTTTCTCCTACAACATCTACATCCAGCAGGTGCCTCACGGATCGATTATCATGGGGCGCAGCGATAATACGGAGCCTCTCGATTTCAGAACGACTTCGGGTTGGAAGTTCGTCGAGGAAATGACGAAGACGTGCAGCAAGCTTCTCCCCGCTTTGAAAACTGCCAACGTCCTTAGACAGTGGGCGGGGCACTACTGCATGACAGAAGACGCCCAGCCGATATACGGACCGACACCGGGTGTGGAGGGCATGTACCTCGCCTGCGGCTTCAGCGGACACGGCTTCATGCTCGCTCCAGCGACTGCTCAACTCGTCTCTGAGATGATACTCGGAGAGCCGCTGACGATCGATGTCTCCAATCTCGATGTCGGGCGCTTTGAGCGCCGGGAACTCGTCTTCGAACACTCGGTCGTCTAACACGACACGTCAACTTAGGTTGATAAAAGACGTCACATTGCATGGCGTCTTTTTTATCGGATGCTTAGCTATCTGTACAGAGTATTTCTCTAACGCGTACCTGTCGAGCCGAACCCGCCACCCCGATCACTTCCGATACTTGCCACCTCGTCGACGACGACAAATTCAGGGACTTCTGTTTTTGAAAAAATCAGCTGCGCGATTCGATCACCCTTCTCGATGTAGAGACTTCCGAGCGGATGACCGTTTGCGTCGACATAAATCGTCGGGTCGTGTAATCCGAATGGCAAAGTTCGCCCTGTCCGATTCTTGAAATATGTCGCAGCGGGGATCGCCTTGTACCGCTTGTTAAAATCAGTGAGTTCCTCAGGGTGCTTCAAAAGATAAGGGATCGGGTCGAACAAAGGAGCCGTATTCTCGCAAATGACGGATACGAGTCCCCTGTAATCGGCGTCGATCGTACCGGGCGAATTCGTGATACGGAGGTCGGTACGCAGAGATAAGCCGCTACGAGGACGTACCTGCGCTTCTAAACCGGGCGGCATCGCCAACCTGATACCAGTCGAGATCAGTACCGTCTGTCCAGGTTCAATAACTGCGCTCGCCGAAGCACATAAATCATAACCTGCTGCTTGCGATGAAGCGCGTGCCGGTAAAGCGACCCCATCTTCCAGTTCTATATAAACGATTTTAGTGATGTCTTTTTCTACCATATGCATGTACTACATCTATAGATGAGCTCTATTATAAGTTATCCTCGCCGGAAGATACGGGAGGCTCCGTCTCGCCGCCGGTTTGCTCTGTTTCGTCGGAACCCTCCAATGCGTCTTCAAACGTCATCTGCAGATCGCCCAACAACAATTTGCGTCCGCGCCTCGCACGGCGCAACGTCTTATTCGGGTCGACATCGACTTCCTCAGCTCTCTCGGAAAGTTTCGTCTCGTAAATTTCACAAAGATTGCGGTAGTAGAGCAGTTCCTTTTTTATCTGCCAATGGAGTTCGCGCTGACGGATGAGTTCCGCTCTGATAGCTTCCGCCGTCTGATTGGCAAGGTCCGTATCTGCCTGCGCCGCCTGCAATTTCTCATACGATTCCTGCATCATGCCGACGGCGTTGACAAGCGCAAGCACCGCCTGCGCGGTCTGGTTCAAATGAGGAGATTTTTTTGCAACCTGTTTCATCATGGCATCGGCAGTCGCAGCGATATCCCGCGTCTTTTGCGGATCATCGCTCGTCGTCAGCTGGTATGTAATCTTCCCGATGCGGGCATGAATCTGTTCAATAGGCGCATTCACGGTTACTACCTCCTCCAATTCTTATTATGATACTGAATTCCCGTTCAAGTGACAAATGACCTGCTCGAGCGACTCGTATAATTCTTTAAATTGGATCGGCGTCAGTTGCTCGGCGCGAATGTCGCGGCGAAGTCCGCGATCGGACAAAAAACGCTCCAATATTTCCGATCCGATGTCGCAATCGTACGACGATTTGAGCGCGTTGGCGAGCGTTTTTCTCCTATACCTGAAAATATCCGTAAGAAAACGATGAAACGCGGGATTGGCTGCTCGCATTTTATGAAGATCATCGTCGGATGGGATAAGCGAGACTAAAGCCGAAGTTACGTGCGGTTTAGGCGTGAAGGCATGACGAGAGACGGTCCGTTCCAACCGCCAATGTCCGAAAAGCCCTGTTACGATCGTAAGAACACCGTACCTTTTAGAACCGGGAGACGCCTTAAGACGTTCAAGTACATCTTGTTCGATCATAAAAAGCGCATGAGCCATGTTAGGCATTTGGCGCACCGCGTGCAGGATCAGATCGGTCGTCAGATAGTAAGGCAAATTGCCGAAGACGATCAGGCGTCCCCTCAGATCACGAGCGTACGTCCCGAATTCGACTTTGAGAGCATCCTCATACAGAATTTCTGGTCTTGCGCTCAGTGTCGAGAAATACTTCTCA
>JAAZMK010000169.1 GCA_012798865.1 Clostridiaceae bacterium
CTCTACATCATAGAAGAGCAAGGGTGATTCCTCCAATTCCTTGAATTGAGGCCATTTGTTAAACAAAGGCTTTATATCATAAATTTTGCTAACGCCCTCTGCAAATTGAACACCTAGGCGCAAATCCTGGAGAGGAGTAATCGCTTTTACCTTATGAAACATGATATCAACTCCTTGCTAATACCGGCATAATTGACACCTTCCTTGTTGTTCTTCACCTGCATTTTATCACGAAATCGTGATAAAAACAATGTCTTTCGTTGCACAGAATCCAGTCCTTCATCCGTCATCAATAGGTCGCAGACTGTACTGCCGAAGAGCATTATTGTGCTCAAAATCAGCCCAGTTATCGGATGCAGGTTTTTAGTTTGAAACCGACTACACGAAAGTCAGAGTTTCGTATAGATGGTTGGTCGCACTCAGTGAGCAAACGAAGATACTCAAGACACTTGATAACCGAACACGACAAAAGACGACCGAATACGACGAAAATATTGAATCAACGATGCCATGCCAGATAGTATAAAAATGTATCTGAAATAAGTGATGTGTGATTACTATGAAGAGGCATAATCACCGTCAGTACAAGGACACGTGTATACGTATATTAGGAAAACACTTATTAGCAGAGGGATGTAACAAGTCAGGAGATTTAGAAGATGAAAAAGGATACGAAGAAAAGGATATTGGTATGGCTGCTCATGCTTTCGCTGTTACTGCCTTTATCGGGTATGACGAACGAGGTTCATGCGGAGGAGAATCCGACACCGCCGCCTCCGCCGATTTTTGGGGCGACTGCGATGGATTCGAGCCACCTTTTTATGGGATGTAGCGGTGACCCGTCAGAAGACTGGATTCACGAGTGGAGGCTGTCGTCTACCCCTGATATGATGAGTTCCATATGGGATGACTTTACTGACAATGCGGAGAACGAGATGAGTATAGAGTTTACAGAGTCTCTCCGCAACATGATAAATGGGATAGTATATGTGGCAGCCAGGTATGTTTACTTATTAGATTCGAGTCTAGGAAGCGAATGGTCGAACATCTATGCGGTGGAAATCGACAGAGACGGTTATATCACGAACGTCGAGCCTGCGGAAATGGAAACGAATCCGTCACCAAATGAATATCCAAGTTCGAAGAGCTCCGACGGGCAACACGAAGCCCAAACTGTTCAGCCAACCGGACCGGCTACTCAACCAAGTAATACTCTGCAGAAAACAGAAGGGAGTAGCGGATATCACTTATGGTTAGTGTTATTAGCGTTAATAGTACTCTTATTAGCAGTCGGATTAATCTTCTTAAACCGCAAGAAGAGAACATCGAAGCAAAGCGATTAGATCTCAGATAACTGCATCGAGATGCAATTTAATCGAGTAGTCCTCCGGTCATTAGTTGACCGGGGGACTCTCACACCACCGAGTATGCGGAACACGCTGACAGCGGTTCCAAACTTTACCGAAGGATTTTGGAGAGTTTTGCATCGGTTGCACAAAGTGTTTTTAAGAAACGGAAAAGAAGTGTCCGCACTTTGATAAGCTTAACCCTATTACTGAGGCGATAGATAGTGCTGATGAGATTATTCTTGCTAGTCCGGTATATGTAATGCATACAACGGGATTAATGAAGGCGTCTTTAGATCATGATGGATACTGTTGGATGGCGCATAGACCGGATAAATCAATGTTTTCAAAGCAAGGGTATGTGTGGCTGCTGCGGCGGGAGCAGGTATGAAATCTGCAAATAAAGCGATGGCGGACAGCTTGTTTTTTTGGGGAGTTGCTAAGATTTATAAATATGGCAAAGCAATCGCGGCTACAAATTGGCAAGAAAAAAGGTGGCTAGATAAAAATCGCCCGTGGAAATAATGAGCTGAAAATCCTAGTTTGTCGTACCAGAAATCATTAAAAACCCCTACCCAAAAGTCAGAATTTTGAAGCGCTAGTTTTATGTAGCTAGTTAAAAAGTTTCCTTTTATTCTTTGAATTGAGGTCATTTGTCTGAATGTCAATGGCAGCCATATTATCACCGTATAGAGAACGAACATTTTGGAATATGGGATTGTAAGCAGATACTCTCACGAGTAGAATTTAGATAACAGTGAACAAGTTAGCTTTGGAAAAGAAGCATAAGGTTTCGTAGAAGAATCTCTGCAGAATACGCTGCCTATACGCGGAATAGCTAGCTTCTGCAGGATTTACCCGGAAGGTGCAATATGATGGGAAAAGACGAAAACTTAACTGAAGATAATAAAATCATACGCGGTGATGATGGTGTGTATCGATGGATTTATGAAGTCAATCTTCTTAAAAATCCGGTCATTTTGCTTTTGGTGTGGAAAATCTTAGCGATCTCTCTCGGCGGAGTATGGGTTTTCGTAACTCTGCTATCCTTGGGTGATCGTGAGTTCTGGTGGAAGGGCTTCTGGAGTGAAACAAAAGTTTTTCTTCTGATCCTTGCGGGCATACTGGTTCTCGGGATTATCGCGTATCTATTGTATGCTGCGGTCATGGGCGGGAAATATTGTGTGTTGTTTGAGATGGACGAGAGGGGAATTAAACATACGCAGCTTCCGAAGCAATTTAATAAAACAAAGGCACTATCAACAATGACAGTTCTTTTAGGTTTAGCATCCGGAAAACCCGGTGTTGTCGGCAGCGGACTGTTGGCGGGAAGCAAGCAGTCCATGTTCTCGGAATGGAGCAAAGTGAAAAGCGTCATATGCTATTCCAAGAGGAACACCATTAAGTTGAACTCACCATTTAACAAAAATCAGGTATATGCCTCTC
>JAAZMK010000153.1 GCA_012798865.1 Clostridiaceae bacterium
CAGAACACTATCCGACCGTGGAAGTCATCGACGGCTACAAGGAGCCCATCACGTGGTCGGTCACGGCGGGAACAGCCATTCAGACCCCGACCGACATCGTATCGACAGCCGTGAAACTGCCGGACGTTCCCGACATGGATGCTTTTGATAAAGTCATTCCGCTTGGCTCAGACATCGATAGTGAGGTTCCCGAGAACTATGTCCGAGTGTACTTTGATCCGACGGGCGCAGGTTGGCTACAATACAATCCGACATTCTCTCCAAGTGTAGCAATCGCATTCGACGTTTGGAAAGGTCTCACTTGGTCAGACGCTTTGGCGAACGGCTTGATGGTTCCGACAGCAACACCCGTTGATCCGGCGTATACTTTTGATAAGTGGAGTCTGGTGTTATCGGAAGACACCGTGTTAAACAACACGACGTATCGGTATTACTATTTTGTCGCCTCCTACAAGCCAGTGGGTGAAATACCTACAGATCCTACGACACCACCCAAGAAGGAGGATGAGGCAGATTCTGTCCCCACAACAGGCGAATCCGCAATGAGTCTGATCCTTGCAACGTCATTCATCTTCTTGGGAGCCGTACTGGTTATTACAAAACGCAAACTCGTACAAGACAAATGAGTCTGTGATAAAAAAAGGAAGAACCCCCTGTTCCTTATTCGGTATCAGGGGGTTTTTATTGCGCCTAAGTTGAGTTCGCTACACTCCATTGTAATGAGTATTTCATCATGAGCGACCTTTCTGCCCGCAGTGTCTATTAATAACTGATAAACTAGCCCTTGGAAGGAATCGTTGATATGCAACTCTACGTTAAGCAAAAAGTATTCTCTTGGGAAGACAAATTCTACGGTCCTGATCATTGATGCGGTTCTTGCAAGGAGGAGAGCTAGCAACTCATCTGCATCGACCTCCCTCACCATGTAAGAAATAAACCTGGTATCTTTGTAAAGGAGAGGAAGTAAATCCGACAAAAGAATGAAAGACAAGCGCAAAGAAAAACCAAAAAGCTTAAAGCGACCCGCCAAGAAAAAACACGCTCCGCCGAGCCCATTCAAGGTGTTCGCAGAAGGGTTGCCCGCCGACAAAGCGGAAATGTTGAGAGATTTCTTTGCGAACTTCAGCGCCCACTGTTTGATCGCGAAAAAAGACAAGAAAGAGCTTCAAACAGATTTTGAACGGGCGATTTTACATTACATAAACGCCGGGGTATCGCTCGACGAAGCTTTGGCGCTGTTGGATATCAGGAATCTTGGCGGTTTTTACGCAAGAACGCCTGTCTTATGGTTTCCGCTTGACGATGCTGCGAAGATTTATCCCTTGTCGATGGAACACGGCTATATGTCCATCTTCCGTCTGTCAGTCTATCTCAAGCAGTCAGTCGTTCCCGAACTTCTGCAAATGGCTTTGAATTTCACGATCAAGCGTTTTCCAAGCTTCACGACGACGTTGAAAAAGGGCTTTTTTTGGCATTATCTCGACACGACCAAACGTCGTTTTAGCGTGGAACAGGAGCGGGGCATTCCATGCCAAGCAATGAAAGTCGCTCTCAGCGGTTCGCAATCATTCCGCGTGCTTTATTACAACAACCGCATCAGCGTAGAATTTTTTCACGTTCTGACCGATGGCGTCGGAGGTCTGATGTTCCTCAAGGCGCTTACAGCAGAGTATCTGCGGCTAATGGGAGTTGAGACGGGAGCCGATGACATGCCTTGGAATGC
>JAAZMK010000072.1 GCA_012798865.1 Clostridiaceae bacterium
GACCGAAGACACTGACGGGTCTCGAGACAAAAGTCATAAAGAGCATAATGGCGAGCGCGTAGGGGAACGCCTTGACGATTCCCTGTACATTGGATAACAATCCCAAGATGAAGAAGATCAGAATCTGCGCGAGCATATTGATTCCGTCGAAGTACGCTACAAGGGCACGCTTTGAAGGGAATTCCTGATTTCCGAGCACGATCCCGATCACGTAGACACTCAAATAACCGTTCCCGCCCAAGATCTCAGCGACGGCGTATCCGAGCAGCGCGATGGCAGTCGTGAATACTTCATTGCCGCCACCTTTGAACGCGATATTTTTGCGGAGCAAAAAGACGAAGAGGACAGCCGTAGCCCCACCGACGGCGACACCGACGGCGACCTGTAAAAAAAGCATCAAGAAAGCTTGTCCCGCTTTAATGCCTTCGAGCATCAACGACAAGCAGACGACGGTGAGAATATAAGAAAAAGGGTCGTTCGAGCCCGATTCAAGTTCGAGCAGTGAGTCGGTATTGTCTCTGAGAGACAATTTGCGTCTTCTCAAGATAGAGAAAACGGATGCGGCATCCGTCGAGCCAATAACACTTCCGAGTAGCATGGCTTCCAAAAGCGGAAATCCAAGCACAAAATGGACAAAGATCCCCGTGATGGCGGCCGTGGTAAAAACACCGAATGAGGCGAGTACGAGCGCTCTGCCCGCGACCGGTTTCGCCGCGCTCCATCTCGTCCCGAATCCGCCGTAAAACATGATGAAAATCAGCGCGATCGAACAAACCTCGTTAGCAAGTTCGAAATTGTCGAACGATTCCAAAAGCCCCGAGCTGCCGACTGCGATACCGAACACGATAAAAAAGAGCAGCATGGGAATGCCGAACTTATCCGATACTTCGCTTAGGAAGACGCTGACCAAAACAATGATACCTATGAATATTAGAGCGTTTACAATCAAAACAAACTTGCCTCTGACAGTTGACTTTCTTAAGAGTGAGAGCCCGCTAAAAGACTCTTCTAAACAGTATAGCCTGAACGCCATTTCCTTGCATTGCGAACATTGGACAAAAGACTGACCTTGGAAAGAAAAAATGTTAAGGATATTATAAGTATTCCGGGAAAGGATGATCCTGCCTGTCAGCGGGTTATCACGTAATGGAAACGCCTTCTGATTCCATATTCATTGACAGCAATCAGAGCGAAAACATCATCATCGATCAGCTTCGGGTTGCCGTCGTTATACAGTGTGAGGGTGCCGGCATAAGAACTGATGTCGTAGTTGTGGAGGTAGAGAATGTCGCCGTTCCGTGTGACGGTGTAATCATATAAAACATCCGATACCCTCGTTCTATTCCCGTTCTTAAACATCTTCAACGTGCCGCAATTCATTTTTTCATTCCAATAGGTGAAATAGAATACAGCGCCATTCTCTAATCGGGGACGGAACCTGATATCTACGGCAAAATCAATTTCCTCCCCGTCGACAAAGAGATCGCCCATGTTTTCGTCATCGCGTACACTCTTGTAGTAGACGATATGATCGTCGTCAAAGAAAATCGAATGGTCACTGACATCGCTGGCGTAGAGTTCGCGTTCTCCTATCTGATCGTCGGTGATATTAATCTTGTAAAGATCGCTGTCGCCCTTTTCGGACATGTTATCGAGGAAAAAAACGGCGCTTCCATCGGAGGAAATACAAAAATATGAGGCGTTGGTCTGTTCGATGACGGACAACTTGGAACCGGCAGCGATGTATCGATCGGAGGAAGCCTCAAGCGCTTCCCACACCGGGTCTCGCACCTCAAAAGCGGCGCTGATTTCCGAAAGTTTTATTTTCAAATCGACGGGTTCGTTACATGCGCTGAAAACGATGACAGGCTTCTCATTCGCCCAAAAAACATGGCTCTCGCCGTTTACGCCGTCGGCAACGACGGTCGCCTCAGTGCCATCGAAATAATACAGCGCATAGTCGGTGATGATTGTTTCACTTTTCAATTCTTCACGAAGCCGATCTCTTTTGAGTTTTGAGTAATAGTTGCCCAGTTTGGCATTGTTTACCCCATCTATTTGCTGGCAGGCAGCTATGTACGCTGCGATATCAATCTCGTACTGGTCCCATACCGCCTCGTATTCCGCTTCGGTGTCATAGTCAATCCGAGACGGACATGTGGGCTCATCGGGATACCCGGGGTGAACAGGTTCCGTCATAGACGCGTCGGCGGATGCCACATCATCGGTCACATAGTCCATGAGCGTTTTCCCCGCCTGTTCAACCTTGGTGTAATAGATTTCGCCGGAATTATAGATGGCGATGACTCTGGAAACATCCGACGCGATCATTGTCTCGTGTTCGCCGTCTTCGGTTTGCCTGAAAAGAGAATTGCCCTTCATGTAATAAAACACTGACAGGTCTTCCGCGACATAGGCAATGTAGTCAACCTCGTTCGCCAACGTAACGGTGCCCCCGTTCGCACGCCACAGATAGTAGTCGCCCATATAATTCAAATAACCGATTTTATTGAGGTCAGCGGTCACGTCAAAGTATAGGACGTTCTCGGCGATTTTCTCTTTGTCGGTCAGGTCGTGGAGAAACAATTCATTGTCCGCTCCCGAAGGAAAGTTAATCTCCGATCCGGGTTGCGCCGAATACGTATATTCTAAGTTGTTGACGATATAGGCGACGCGAGTTCCCTCGCTATTGATGGCATACGTTGTCACCTTAGAATCGATTTCTTTAGCGTCTTCATCTTTCTTGTCGATATCGCGGTAGTATAAAGTCCCGCCGTCAAAGGGATTATTAAACCCGTCGAAGAAGAAGACGCGGTTGCCGTCATCGCTGAAGGTGATGTGAGAACCGAAGTTGGAAGCGATCATCGCTATGCCGGGGTAGATGACATCAGCGTCATACAGCGGTTGAGCCGGTTGAGCCTTCATGTCATACGGCGGGGGAGACGTAGTGTCATATAACGGTCGAGGCGAAATTTTGACGATGCCTTCTTTGGAAAAATCTGTATAAAACAGTTCGCCTTCTTTGAGATAAAGACAGAAATCATCTTTGCTCCCATTGCCACGCAGAAAGAAAAAAGCGGTCAGGGCGATCGCCAGAATGACCATGATGATGCCTGAAACAACGACAATTTTCTTCCTCATGTTCTCTCCTTCTTACATGAACCCGATAAGGATGAGGAGAACATCCCGCGTGTCATGTTATCCGAAGAAATATCGCACGATTCATTTTACACTCTGAGCGGGGCATACCGGTGAGTTTTTCAGTTAATATCGAATTTTTGACTTTACGTCGACGCCCATGTGCAATTTTTCAATTAATATCGAATTTCTGAATTTTGTGCCTACGCCCATGTGCAGTTTTTCAGTTAATATCGAATTTCTGAATTTTGTGCCTACGCCCATGTGCAGTTTTTCAGTTAATATCGAATTTTTGACTTTACGTCGACGCCCATGTGCAGTTTTTCAATTAATATCGAATTTCTGAATTTTGTGCCTACGCCCATGTGCAGTTTTTCAATTAATATCGAATTTCTGGATTCTACGTTCTCCGTTTCCACAAAAGGAAAGAGGCTGTTTCACTCCCGCTGCTATTTAGCGGTTTTGAGACAGCCCCTAGAGGAATTGATGTGTTTGCGTATACGCTTGCCGCGAAGCTATGCGAAACTGCGTTGGCGGCTTTTTCGCAACACGAGGGTGAGGCACAGGAAGGCAACTGTCATCAGAGTCATAATGCCCATCGCTTGCCAAACAAAAGAATAGTCGGGCGCCTGCTCGGGCATATGGACGATGGCGTTGTTCGCCTTGACCGCCCAGACGGTCGGCATGAAGCTGGCCACCTTCTGCACTGGCGCTTGAATTAATTCCAAGGGTACGAAAACACCGGAGGTAAAGGAGACCGCCAGGCTGAAAACCGTCGAGAAGAAATTCAGCGCTCCTTTGTTGCGCATCAGGGTGATGAAAAAATTGGCAACGGCAAGCACGGCGACCATGTGAACAAAGCTCACGCCGATCAGCCACAGGCTCCTGGTATCGGTCAGCAAGTCGAAACCAAGTTGGGTATACATGAAGACGATCAGGAAAACCCAGAGGACGACGCTGAAGAGCAGGGTTGCCAAAAAGATACCGAAGGTTCGCTGCCGTTCGGGGATGCCGGAAACCAAATCGCGATTCTTGACTGACTGGTTTTCCATGGCGATCAATGTACTGCCAATCACCGAGGTGAGCAACGCGATGAGGATATAAAACGTGTTGTTGAAAGAGGTTCCCAATAAGGTGATTTTATATGTTTCCCCTGATAGGAAAGCGCGAGTGGAAACCTCAGCCTGCAGATCGGTTCGGATCAGATCCAATGTATTCTCTAACTGCTCTGCAGGAATGCTGCCGCCGAAGGCCTGCTTGTATACCTGAAAGGTCTGATTGTACCTTTCGACGAGTTGAGCCGAAACGATGGAAAGATGCACATAGATCGAGCCTTGTGCATTCAATTCGGCGTCATTCCGTTCCGGATCCAGCATCTGTTTCCCGAAGTCCTGCGGAATCCGAATGACGTAGTAAGTTTCTCCGTCAAAGAGAGCGTCGTTGATGGCGATCTCGGTATCTTCCAATTCGACGATTTCGGCGTGCTCAGTCAAATAGGCGGTGAATGCCTTGGAGACCGGTGATTCGTCGGCATCAAAGACGGTAATCTTTGGTTCTGCAATTTTCAGATCGGCTTCTTTACTTGGTAATTGCGCGTTGATGACGAAATTTGCGATGACGACGAAAATGCCGATATAGGTCAGGATGGTCGCAAGGCTGCCGCGCATCACTTTAAAATAGAGTTTAAATGCTCTCATAGTTCGATCTCCTTAAACCGATGATGGTGAGTACGATGGCAATGACAAGAAAAATGCTCAGGCGGATGACGATGTCAAAATACCGATCCAAAGTCGAGTAGTTGTACAGGCTGTACAACCCCTCTGCCACAAGAGAGACCGGATTGATTTTTTGTAAAAACGGGATCGAATTCTTGACCAGCTTGCGGATCTCGGAGGCCATCATGCCGGAGAAAAATCCCAAGACCAGTGGCAGTCCGATACCTAGAGCAGTTTTGATGCCGGTAGAGCCTTTGAATAGTGAGCCGACGGCAGTACCCATGAAGATTCCCGTGAGTGTGCCCAGGAGCAACAGGACGAGGATGTAACCCGTACGAGGACCTAAGTCCACGCCGAGGACACCGAGATAGTAGTAGATGATAACAATCAGTATGCTGTACAGGACGACGTTTGGCGTTATTTCAGCAAAGAAACGCTTCCACATCGGGTATGGAGCCAGCCAGGAGCGGGCAGCCCGGGACGATTGATTGGCCTCAAGTTCGGCAACCGAAGAGATTGAGCCTGCCATCGGGAAGATAGACAGGTAACCCAAGAGAGCGAAGAAGTAAATCAGTACATCTCCCTTTTTTGTTCCTTGGTCTTCCTCGTGTAGTCCGGTATCCGACTCAAACGCCTTCCGGATTCTTTCCTCGAAGTCTCGTCCCGGTCGGATGGCGCCCGATGTCACTAAGTTTTCGATGGAATTCATTGTGTTTTTAATCTGTGTATAGCGTTCGAGGAGGGAGCGCAGGACGCTGCCGTTCAGCGAATTAGAGCTATTGAGTATATTTTTTGCTGTCATCGTAACCGTCTCGCCTACCTCGACAAAAGCGTAGACTTGATTCTTGTCCAACAATACACGCGCCTCTTCCGGCTCTGCTTTTATATAGATGATGTAGGCATTCTGAGGATCAGTATCGACCTTTAACGGTCCGTCGTTTTCGTCCGGGGTTCCGGGGACGCCTACATAGTCGAGAAAGGTGTCGAAGGCTTTTATCTCTTCTTGCTTGGCATCCCCTGTCACGACGGCAACGGTAACCGGATCAAACCGATAGGTATCGGAAGAAAACATTCCCGACATGGCGAGGTGGAAAACAGTCACCAAGACGAGCGGGAAAAAGAGAGTCCAGAACAGCGAGGAGTGATCTTTAACCAGAGCCAGTGTCTTGTATTTGGTGATGTGCCTAAACATCGTCTCTCAACTCCTTTCCCGTAATTTCCAAGAAGACATCGTTCAGGGTCGGCTGCTTGGAGCTGATTTTCGTCATGGGAATATTATGGTGTTCGAAATAGTTCAGGATGTCCAAGAGCCCGTTGGTTTTGGCTTTCATCTTGAGAACGAGTTCAGCCTGTTCGTATTCCAGTGACTCCACCGTGGGCAACGCCTCGATGGCTTTCAAATGAGATTCATCCAGATCAAAGGTCTCGACCCTGACCGTCTCGCCCGAGCGGCTGATAGCTTTAATTTCATCCGAAGTGCCCGTGATCAGGATTTTGCCGCGATCCATAATGGAAATGCGGTCACAAAGAAACTCCACCTCTTCCATGTAGTGGGTGGTGTACACAATGGTCGAACCTTCGTCCCGGAGTTGGAGGATACCCTCCAAAATCCTGTTTCGTGACTGCGGATCCACGGCTACCGTCGGTTCGTCCAAGAAGATTAGGCGAGGTTTATGGGCAATCCCACATGCCAGATTAAGCCTTCGCAAGAGACCGCCAGACAGCTTTTTCGGACGAAATTTGCGAAACTCGTCCAACTGAACAAATTCAATGACCTCCTCCACCAATTTTCTCCGGACGGCTTTATCGGGTACGTAAAGACCGCAAAAGTAATCGATGTTTTCGTAAACCGACAGCTCATCGTAAACCGCCGGCTCCTGGGAGACCACCCCGATGTTCTGTTTGAGGTGGTGGGCGTCCGGTCTCATCGGTTCGCCGAAAATCTCAACCTCACCCTTTTCGTAGCGTAAGAGAGAAAGAATACAGTTGATCAACGTAGTTTTGCCCGACCCATTCGGACCCAATAACCCGTAAATTTCCCCTTTCTGAATCTCTAAATCCAGATGATCGACGGCGACTAGGTCCTTGTAGCGCTTGACCAGATTGCGTACACGAACTTCTGTTTGCATATGACTCCTCCTTCGCAGGACGACTTCCCGCCCTTCCGATTATTTCGTGATTTCAACCTCAGTTTAATGTCCGGTAGACGCACGGAGAAGTGAAGGATGTCACCAATCGCAAGTGACAATTGTCATTTCTCTCAATCGGACGGTGCCGTTTGAAACTGCCAAGCTGTATAATTAAAAAAACATGCGGGAGGAAAATGTGTGGATTTGCTCATCAATTCCATTTTAATTACTGCCCTCTCGACTTTGGGCGCGACGCTCTCGCAGCCAGACGTTCTTCCGATCGTCGAGTTCTTTTCCTCTCTGATTTTGGCGGCTATTCCGCACTTGATAAGGACTGCCAAAGACCCGAAGTGGCACCGTTTCACCAACGCCTGCGCCGCCCTGTTTATCCTGCTGCTCGTTCTGCTCTCGTGGTGGAAGCCGGCTTTTTTATACTTTATCCCGCTCCTCATCGGTTCTATCGACTGCGCACCTTACTTGTACGCGTTTCTTGCCGTCCCGTTATTCTGGATCATGCAACCGCCTCCTATCCACGCTGCTGCCCTTCTAGTTCTGACCTCCGTACTGACCTTCATTCTCTCTTATCGCACCCGCCGCGAACTCGGCTTTACCCGCAGACACTTCGAGACCGTCGATGACCAGAGGCGACGGGTGCGCGATCTTCACCGACAGAATCGCGAGCTTATCGCCAACCGCGAACTGGAGATGTCAAATGCGAGACTCCGGGAACGAAATCGTATTTCCACCGAAATCCACGACAACGTCGGTCACCTGCTTTCTTCCTCTATCCTCCAAGTCGGCGCCTTGGAAACCATCGCGAGCGAATCCGAACGACCCTATATCAAAAGCCTGCAGCAGACTCTGAGCGACGCCATGCAGCAAATCCGTGACAGCGTCCATGATATCCATCGCGACTCGTTGGATATTCGCCGGGAATTGCAGCAAATTCAGGAGAATTTTGCCTTCTGCCGCATGACCTCAAACGTAGCGATTGAACAGGAGCCCGATGCAAAAGTTCACTACACACTGCTTGCCATTGTGCGGGAAGCACTGACCAACACCATAAAACATTCCGACGCCACCTTGGTCACGGTGTCACTCACCGAAGTAGCCCGTCAGTACCACATGATCGTCACCGACAACGGCAAGCCCAAAGATCCCCGTCCTGACGAAACAACCGGCATCGGACTGGTGACCATGGAAGAGCGCGTCCGCGGGCGGGGATGCGGTCGACCGCCTGTCCGCTGTTTTGACACCTCAGGAAATCAGTCTCGTTGAACAGGTCGCCGAAGGAAAAAACAACAAAGAAATCGCCGAGGCTTTACACTTCAGCGAAGGAACGGTGCGCAACTATATTTCGACGATATTGGAAAAACTGGACTTGCGTGACCGTACGCAGTTGGCGGTCTATTACTATAAGAATCGAGGCTGATTATTCAGCTTCTAAATGTGTTTGAAGCTGAGTGACCAACTTAAAAAATATTCTAAAAGGGCAGGTCCGGATGAACACGCTCAGCACGTTCCAAAATGAAAAAATTTGAAACAATATGCCATAAAGAAACGCATTTCATTGCATTCATTTTCACCGTACGTTATAATTTAACCATCTATTTCCACCTTAGCCTAATGCTTTCCAAACTTAAGGAGGTTCTCTTGTGAAACAGTTCAAAACATGTGTCATCGGCGTCGGTTTTATCGGCGCCGCTCATATTGAAGCGCTCCGCCGCCTCGGATATGTCGATGTTGTCGCACTGTCCGACGTGGTTGATCCGGAGGCAAAAGCGGCGGCACACGGCGTCCCCAAAGGTTACGAGGATTATCGAGAGATGATCGACCGGGAGAAGCCGGACGTCGTACACATCTGCACGCCCAATGTGGACCACTATGACATGGCGATGTACGCGATGGAGCGCGGCATAGCGGTCGTCTGCGAAAAGCCAATGACTAAAACAGTCGATGAAGCCAAACGTCTTGCCGACTACGCGAAACAAAAAGATATCGTAACAGGGGTCAACTTTAACTACCGCATGTACCCGCAAATTATGCAGGCGAAGGCGATGGTTGATTCCGGCGAAGTAGGCGACATTTACACCATCCATGGAGGCTATTTGCAGGACTGGCTTTTCTATGAGACTGATTACAGTTGGCGCCTTGAGCCGGATATCAGCGGCGAATCTCGCGCGTTTGCCGATATAGGATCTCACTGGATCGACGCGGTGGAATTCATTTCCGGTCTCCGAGCCGTGGAAGTATTCGCCGATTTTGAAACATTCCATAAAATACGTAAGAAACCTTTGAAGGCCATTGATACGTATTCAGGCATGACGCTCCGCCCTGAGGACTACGAAGAGAAACACATCGATACGGAAGATTACTGCACCGTACTCTTTAAATTTGATAGCGGAGCGCGCGGCACGTGTACCATCAGTCAGGTCTTTGCGGGAAGAAAGAATCAGATGCTCGTGGATATCGGCGGCAGCCGGTGCGCCTTGCATTGGGACAGCGAACACAGCAACGATCTTTGGATCGGCAGACGAGATACGTTCAATCAGACCGCCACGAAAGACCCCTCTACGCTAAGTCCGCTTGCCGGTTCGATCATCGGCTATCCAGGCGGACATGTTGAAGGCTTCCCCGATACGTTTAAGCAAAACTTTAAAGCCATCTATGCAGCCATCGAAAAAGGCGATACCGGTCAACACCTTTTTGCGACGTTTGAAGACGGTCTGAGGGAGATGCAGCTTTGTGATGCGATTGTAAGAAGCGCGAAAGAGGACCGCTGGGTCCGAGTGGAGGGCTGATCTCCATGTTCAAAATAGGTACTCTTGCCGATTGGTTCGGTCTTGGATTGCTTGAGGGCATTCGAGAATCGTCGCGATGTGGCGCCACGGGCGTCCAGATTTATGCGGCGGGTGAATTCGATCCGCGATCGACCGCGACAGATTCCGTCGTCAAAGAAGTTATATCCGTCGCACGCGCGTCGGGTCAGACGATCACGGCGCTTTGCGGTGAACTCGGCGGTTATGGTTTAGAAAAGCATCAAGACAACGCCGAGAAGATCGATTACCTCAAACAAGTGTTGATCCTCGCAGATCGGTTGGACTGTCGTATCGTCACGACACACATCGGTGTTGTGCCTAAAGACCGTTCACATCCGCGCTACGAGGTGATGCTCAACGCGCTGGGCGAATTGGCGTATTTCGCAAACCGCCTTGGCTCCTATGTCGCTGTCGAGACAGGACCGGAATCGATGACGATTTTGCGGGCATTTGTTGACGAGTGCGGTCCGGGGGCTGCCATCAACTACGACCCCGCTAATCTGGTCATGGTGGGTGCCGACGATGAGGTTGAAGGCGTCAGAATCGCCGGCTCCGCCATCGTTCATACCCATGCCAAAGACGGACGATCTCTCAAACAGATCGACCCTGAAGATTTTTACCATCAGTTTGCCGAAGGCGGTCTGGAATGGGCGGCTCAATCAGGCTGCTCGGAGGAAACGCCTCTTGGCGAAGGGAGTGTCCGTTGGCTGCCGTATCTGCGCGCACTACAGGATATCGGATATAACGGTTACCTGACCATTGAGCGCGAAGTCGTCAATGGCTCGGAAGACATACGCATGGCTGTGCAATTCTTGAAAGAGTGTATAGAACAACTATAAAACTAACATCGCGTCCCTAATGGACACGACGACACAAGGAGGATATCGAAACATGATGAAGCTCGGTTTGTTGTCCGCGATTTTGCCGGACTATACGTTTGAAGAAGTTATTGACTACGCCGCAAGCGTCGGATTTGAATGTGTGGAGGTATGTTGTTGGCCCAAAGGCAAAGCCGTCCGCCGATATGCCGGTGTGACACACTTCGACCTTGACGAATGCGATGAGAAACAATTGCTGGCGTACAAAAAATACGCCGAAGACCGCGGTATTGAGATTTCATCTCTTGGCTACTACCCGAACCCCATGGATGTGAATCAGGAAGCGGCTGATGTAGCGGTGCAGCATCTTTACAAAATGATCGACGCCTCCGCCCTGATGGACGTCAACATGATTACTACGTTCATCGGGCGTGACAAAACGAAAACGGTCGAAGAAAATCTCGATAAATTCGAGGTTGTCTGGACACCGATCGTTGCCTACGCCGAGTCGAAAGGGGTCAGAATCGGCATTGAGAACTGTCCGATGCTCTACACGAAGGACGAATGGCCCGGCGGGAACAACCTGGCGCACGCTCCTTATATCTGGCGTGAAATGTTCCGACGCATTCCGTCAAAGGCATTGGGTCTGAACTTCGACCCTTCGCACCCCTATCTGATCGGGGCGAGCTATACGAAGCCTCTCTATGAATTTAAGGACCGCATCTTCCACATTCATTTCAAGGACATCAAGATTTACCAGGATAAACTTGATGAATACGGTTATTTTGCCTATCCCTCGCTCTGGCATTCACCGAAGCTCCCCGGAATGGGCGGTGTGGACTTCGGCGCTTTTATCTCGGCGCTCAACGACATCCGATACACAGGTCCCGCCTGTCTCGAAGTTGAAGATAAAGCTTATGAGAATTCCGTCGAGGATGTGCGTGCTGGCATAGAACAGAGCTATCGTTTCCTCCGCCAGTTCATTTAGGCGTTGCGGAAGAAGTAAAAGTAAGGAGGATCACAATGGTCAGAACAAAAGTTGCGCTATTAGGAAGCGGATTCATCGCCGATATCCATGCGGAATCGTTTCGGCGCTTTGTACCGGACGCGGAAGTGACCGCCGTCTATTCGCGGAACATCGATAAGGCGCGGGCTTTTGCCGATGCGCATGGCATACCGGAAGCGTACGACGATATACAAGAGCTTTTGGATAAGAGCGATATCGACATTGTCGACATCTGCCTTCCCAACGACCTGCATCATCCTGCCTGCATCCAAGCCGTAAATGCGGGGAAGCACGTCATCATCGAAAAGCCGTTCTGCCTCTCCCTGCGTGAAGCGGACGAGATGATCGAGGCGGCAAAAGAGAATAACGTGTTGCTCATGTACGCGGAGGAATTGTGTTTCGCGCCGAAATACGAGCGCGTCCGCGCCATCGTCGAAAGCGGTGCGCTCGGACAGATTTACATGCTCAAACAGAGCGAAAAACATTCCGGTCCGCACAGTCGTTGGTTCTATGAATCGAAGCATTCGGGCGGAGGCGTGATGATGGACATGGGTTGTCATGCGATCGCTTGGTTTATGTGGATGCTCAAAGACTACAACCCCGTCAGCGTGTATGGACACTACATGCGCGTTTATCACGATACGGATGCTGAGGATCATGCGCTCACACAATTGGAATTTGAGAAGGACGGTCGTACGATCATCTGTGTCGCTGAGGACAGTTGGGTCAAACACGGCGGCATGCAGGATGCCATTGAGGTTTACGGCGATGAGGGCGTCTGTTATTCCGATCTATTCCAAGGCAATTCATCCCAGCTTTACAGCTTGCGGGGCTACGACTACGCGAGCGAGAAAGCGGGCGCGACGACAGGATGGACTTTCCCCATCTTTGAGGAAGCGTTCAACCAAGGCTACCCGCAGGAACTCGCTCACTTTGTGGACTGTGTGCGAAACGGTAAGAAGCCTCTTACCGATGGTCAGTTGGGGCGCGCTGTCATAGCGGTTATTCACGCCGCCTATGCGTCCGCCCGCGAAGGACGTAAAATTACTTTGCCATACAACTCAACGGCGGAGCGTCCCGTGGATAACTGGCGCTAGAAGTCAAAACATTAAGAAAAGAAAGGGGGCGTCCTTTACCGGAGATCGGCGTGCAGGACACCCCTTTTTGATTGGTCGAATTATCGTATGAATTACTGGCGAACTTTCTTTTCGCGGTTATAGAAGATCAACAGCACGATCATGATTAGACCCATGAATACGTTGCGTGTCGGTTGTGCTAGACCCATCGCCGTCAGCAAGTTGCTGAGCACGACCATGACAAGCGAACCGGCGATGCTTCCCGTATACGTTCCGACGCCGCCGGAGAATGATGTGCCGCCGATAATGACAGCGATCAGCGAGTTGTAAGCGTATTCATCGAAGATCTGGCAACGCGCGGCGTTCATATAGGCTGCGCCCAGCATACCGGCAAAAGCGGCAAACATCCCCGAAAATACGTACGTCAGAATCTGTATGCGATTGATATTCACTCCGTTCAGTCGAGCGGCAACGGGGTTATTTCCAAGGAGGTAAACTTGTTTCCCGAAACGCGAATGGTTCAAAAGGTAGAAGACCAGCGGTATGATGATCAGCCCATATAAGATAATCGACGGCAAGAATTGCAGACCGAACAGCTTGGATGTCACGGATTTAATGAACGACGGTGAAGCATATCCCATGGGGCTTCCCTGTGTCAACACGTACTGCATGCGCGTGATCACGTTTGAGATAGCCATCGTGACGATGAGCGGCGGAAGTCCGATTTTAACAGTACAAATGCCGTTCAAAAGACCGACAGTCGCTCCCATGGCAAGTGCCGCGAAAAGCAAAGGGAAAAAGCGACCATCCTGACTGTTCATGATGGTCGTCGTCAAAATAGCTGCCGACGACATGACAGCGCCAACTCCGAAATCCATGCCGCCCCCGATCAAGACGATCGTTTGACCTGCAGAGGCAATACTCAGAAGCAACGTAAGCATGACGATGGATCCGATGGCGCTCGCATTGAGTGAGCCAGGCGAGATCATGACCGTTATGGCATACAAAACTAGTGCGATGAGGAACGCCATCCGCGCCGGACTCTTCTGCATGAAGAGCTTTGAACGCTGACCCAGTGTCAAGGTGGATTTAGTGCTACTCATGCGTCGTTACCTCCTTTCCCTCTGATTCCTTCGGACTCTTTCGGTAGTCAATGCGCTTAAACTGCCTGACAATGCCTTCTCTCAGGACTTCTTGCCTTCCCTTTGCGGTGACGATGGTCATCAAGAGACCGAGGAAGATGATGACATCGGATACGAAGTTCTGCCAGTAGCTGGATACGGAGAAGCCGGGGATCAGACGCACCAAGAGAGAGAAGAAGTAGTAAACGGAGTTCTGAATCAGAACAAAAAACCCGCTTCCGAAGACGGCGCTGGCCACCGAACCCCAACCGCCAAAGCCGAGACCGCCGAGGATGCAAGCCGAAAGCGAGCGAATACCGTAATCTTCCGCCTGAAGCGGATTGCCTGCAGCGATCATCAACGTCAGGCAAAGACCGGCAATACCTACGATGACTCCCTTAAGAAGAAATGCTTTCAACTGAACTTTAACGGGACTGATGCCCGCGGCGAATGCATTTCTCGGATTGCCGCCGACAGCGTAGATGTGCGACCCGAAAGGAGTTTTGCGGGCGAAACGACAGATCAAAAGCACACCGAGGACCGCGAAAAAGGAAACGGGAATCAGTCCGAAAAGCTGACTGTCGTACGCCATATACCACTCTTTCGGCACTTTGCCTTGCGGAACGCTCATGATCATGACGTTAACCCCTCGAATGACATACGTCATGGCATAACTTGCAAGGAGAGCCGGTAATCGGAATACGGAACAGCAGACCCAGACCGCGATCGAGGCGAGGACCGCCGCGCCGATACCCAAGAGACAGGAGAGAGCAAATGGAATGCCCCATACCTGATGGGTCATGATGGTGACAACGTTGACCAAGGCAAGTTGAATCCCGCAAGAGACATCCATTGTGCCCGCGATCAATAACAAACTCTGACCGATCGCGACCAGAATGAACGCGGCATTTTTTGCAAAGAGCGTATTGATGCTTTTAACGCTGAAGAAGGATGCCGGTCCTTGTAAAGCCGCATTGAGTACCAAAGCGATGATGAATAAAACGAAACCGGCAAAAAATGATGAGCGTCTTAACCGTGTGAAACTATTTTTCAAAGTATCGATCATGCCTTTGCCTCCATCGTCGAGACGATCTCTTGATCTTCCGACATCCCCATCATCGCAGCCACGAGTTTCTCGGGCGTTTTATTTTCACCGGTCAATTGCGCGCTGACACATCCTTCGTAAAAGACATAAATGACATCGCATAGACTTAACAATTCTTCCGATTCGCTTGAAGAAATCAAAATGGTCATTCCCTCGTTCGCACATTCTTTAAGTATTTCATGGATTTCGAGACGTGAATGAATATCGACACCTCGCGTCGGATCGTCCAAAAGCAAGAGCTTAGGCTGCATCGCGATCCATCGTGCGACGACGAGTTTCTGTTGGTTGCCTCCGGACAGCGAGCTTGCGGGGTGATTCAGAGAACCGATCACAATATTGTATTTATCGACGGCACGTTGCGCAAATGCGCGATTCGCTTTAGCGGGCATATAGGCGAAAGTCTTACCTTTGGCGACTTTGCCGGCGAGTATGTTTTCCAACACGGTACGTGCAGGGAAAATGGCTTCCCGGTTGCGTTCACCCGAGATAAAGCCCATACCGTTTTTTACGGCTTTCGAGGGTGATTTTAAAGTAGAAGGCTCGCCGTCGTAGATAATTTCTCCCTCTTCATAACGGATGGCGCCTAGAATGGCGCGTATCAATTCCGGCTGTCCCTGTCCTTGCAGACCGCCAATACCGACGATTTCGCCTTTGTGAGCGCGAAGCGAAATATCATGCACTTTCGGGAAAATAGAAAGATTCTTGACATCGAGTACGATCTCGCGTCCCTCATCCGAGTGCATGTGCACTACATCCTTTTTGCTTTTGTCCGGACGCTGTCCCGTCATGTAATAAACGATGTCATCGAGGCTGAAGTCGTCCATCGGTCCCGTGATCACCGATTCACCGCTTCTCATGATGGTCGTCCTGTCGCATACTTCAAAGACCTCGTTCATACGGTGCGTCACGTAGACCATCGCGATGCCCTCTTCCTTTAACTCGCGCATGACGGAAAAAAGGACCTGTATCTCGTCGTAGTGCAACGCGGCCGTTACCTCGTCCAGAAGCAAAAGACGCGGCTTCAAAGCGACGGCTTTCGCCACTTCAAGCATCGTCTGAGTAGATGGCATCAAGGTTTGGACGTAATCGTCCGGATCGCAGTCGATCTGGAAACGTTCAAGAAGGCGGTTAATGATCTCATCGCTGGCCTTCTGATCGACGAACCCCAGTGCATTTCTCGGCTCATTGCCTAAAAGGATATTGTCCCGAACACTCATGGTCGGTATGAGACTTAAATCTTGGAAAGCTGTCGCGATCCCCAACTTGCGTGAATCGTACCCATTGCGTATTTCAACCGGGTTTCCATCGATCAGAATCTCGCCGGCATTCGGGTTGACCAGACCTGCCAGAATCTTGATCATTGTGGATTTTCCGGATCCGTTTGATCCGAGAAGCGCATGTACTTCACCCGGTTCTACACTTAAGGAAGCATTGTTGAGCGCGACGACTGCGTCAAATCTTTTGTCGACTCCGCGTAATTCAAACATGTGTTGACATCCCGTAGATAACATAGTTCTGCAGCGCGACGAAAACCGGATGCTTCCGCATATCGCATGCCCGCGCGCTGCAGAGACGTTTCGTTTGTCGGAAGAGCGGAATCAAACCCGACTCTTCCTTTCTCATAAAACCTGACCGGCGGATTTTGCGCCGGTCAGTATTTCATGGGCTAATTCGCTTTAATGTAAAGCGGCTTATTTGAAGTAGGCTTGTGCCACTTCGTCGATGGTCAGCCAATACGTAAGCGCGTCACCGGGCTTCATCGTATTTGCGTAGTTGAGGAACTCCTCATTTTCGATGTCGTCATAGGTGAAGCTGAGCTTCGAAGGCAGACGGATGGCGTGAATTTCAGGAACAGTGTAAATATTGTCCTTCAACTCTTTGCCAAGAAGCATATTCAAACCGAAGTTCAATGCGCTGGCGCCGACACCTGGAGGATTCGAGAGAACCATGAAGTCCATCTTTCTCCCGTCCTTGTTGATCTCAAGCACGCGCTGCATGAACTCACCTGTGTCATTGAATCCGACGAATTCAGGATACGGTTTGCCCGCCGCATCGTAGGCAGCCAGGATGGCTTCCGCACACTGCGATGTCAACACAGCGTCAAATTCCAAGCCGGAGTTCAGGATTTCTGTCATGATCTGTTGCGCTTTTACCGCGTCCCAGTCGTGGTTGTACTGTCCGCCGACGACAACGAGTCCTTTCTCATCGAAAGCTTTCTCGAAGCCCGCCTGACGGTCAGTGTTGGCCTGGTTGCCGTCAAGTGCCGCGATCATGATAATCTTCTTACCCGCGCCGAGGACTTCTCCCGCGTAGGTGCCGGTCTTATAACCGAGGTAGTACTGGTCGGTGCTGACATTCAACACGTTGACGTCGGTCGAGGTGTACTCGCAGTCCGCGTTGATGTAGACGATGCCGGCTTTCTGTGCTTTCTCGATGATCGGGTCAAGACCTGTCGGAGAGACGGGGTTGACCAGAATCACGTCGTAGCCTTCATTAATGCTGTTCTCGATTTGCTGCGACTCAGTGGCGGCATCCCAGTTCGAGACGAAAGACGCGTATTTGACGTCCAGTCCATGGCTGGCAGCGGCTGCTGCGGCCTCTTGGATGTCTGCCTCATAGCGCACCCGGTAGGGGTTTCCTTCGATAATCGCATTGTGAGAGGCCAGTTTAACTACCTTCACATCACCCCCTGGCGGTTCGGTGCCGGTGGTATCGGGATCTTTAGGACCACAAGCAACGGCGACTAGAACCATCATGAGGGCCAAAAGGATCACTAGATATTTTTTCATTTCTTTTCCTCCTGTTTTTCTATCATCAAGGGGAATTCCCCTTAACTAGCATATTGAACAAACGGATTAACGTCGTATGGGAGAATTATACAAATGTCGCACATGCTCGCGCAACGCTTTCCTTTCAAATGACGATTTCTTTTACAATTTGAAAATTTATTGCTAATAACGCCAATAGAATACCATACTAAAGACGTGATTTGCAATTCTTTTTGCAATTTCTTTCAAATTGCCATCACATTATCTTCAATCAATGAACGCAAGTACTTCTCAGCGATCCGAATTTGGTCTTCAATGAAGTCGTTATAGCCGAGTACGCGACCGTCGTGAAACGGCATATGGCAGAACTCGTAATTAATATAGCCGTCGTACCCCTCTTCTTTCAGAGCCTTGATAAAAGCGGGATAATTTGTAAGTACGGGCTGAATATGCGGGTCGAACGAGATCATGCGAATATCGCCGTTTGCCTCTTCTACGAACTCGCCGTTGGCGTGTGACAGCACCTGTCGTTTGCCGACGTCTTTGACAGCCTGCGCCACATAGGCATCGCTTTGACGTTCTTCCGTCCAGCCGAGACAGGGTGCGTCAAGGCAGCACTGCACCCATGGCGAATCGACCCATCGTACAAAGTCGAGCATGTCACGATAATCCTCAATAATGGGGTGATGATTTTGGAGAGCAAGCACGACGCCGGCGTCTTCTGCCCATACCGCACATTCTTTGAGACATTCGACGATGTTTTGACGCAATTCGTAATCGAGGGCGCCATAGTAGGTATGATACGCTTCAGGAACCTCGTACGTCGCAATGCCGTTTCTCATGACGACACCGCGCCACGCCGCGAACACGCGCAGTACAGGCGCGCCAAGTTGGCGCGCGACACGAATCTGCTCGCGGACCATGAGAAGTTCATTTTCAATGTGTTCAGGCACCACCGAAGCGAAATTGTTGTTCGCCGCGACGGCGGCGATCTCAAGACCCTTGCTTTCGGCGTAGGTCTTGATTTCAAGACAGCGCCGCTCATCAAGATCCAAAGGTGAGCCATGCGGGCGTTTCAGGTCAAGTTCTACACCGTCGTAACCGAATTTCGCAGCCGTATCGATAAACTCTTCAACTGTTAAGGGCGGTCTGTCATTGAACCAGACGCCCGAACAGGAGATCGAGTATAATCCGACTTTCATATGTTTACCTCCATTTGTTAGTGTCACTTGCCGACAATCTCATCGGCAAAAACTTCGCGTCCAAGCTCGGCGGAACGATAAAAGCCGTCAATGATTGCGGTGACATTCAGCGTTTCCTCGGGTTGAACCATGAGAGGCGTCCCTTTTTGCAAGTGATCGACCGCATTTTCCATCAGGAAAAAGTGACCGGGGAAGACTTCGTTCGCATAAGGTCTCTCTTCAGAAAATACGCGCGGTCGGACATCAGCCTGATAACGACCCATCGATGTCAGTAATGTCATCTCGGGGAGCACGAGACCGCCCAGACTGCCCGCAAAGGTCATGCCGTATTCGTTCGGGAGGTTGATCGCCCAAGATGTCTTGAAATGAATGGATGCGCCGTTGTCGAGGCGAATCATGCCGGCGGCGAATTCGTCCACATCGAATTCTTTCGCTGAATAAGGCGGCATGTTCGGTACGCCGGCAGGTGCGCCGGATTCCGGCACGCTCGTGAGAATCTCCTCGCCGCTCCGGGCGATGACCGAAGACGTTACGCCCGACACAGAAGTGAATTTTGGACCGCCCATAACCCAAAGAGCGGCGTCGACAAGATGCACACCGAGGTCACAGAATACGCCGCCGCCGTTCGTTTCTTTCTTATGGAAAGCGCCCCACTTTGGAATGCCGCGACGACGGATCAGCACCGACTCGCTGAAATAGATATCGCCTAGTCGTCCTTCGTGAGCCCATTCGTGCGCGAGTTGGTATTCGGTGTTGTAACGCAGTACCTGACAAGCAAACAACACCAAGCCTCGCTCGCGTGCGTATGCGTACAATTCACGCGTGTCGTCGTAGTTTAACGCGACGGGCTTTTCGCAGGCGACATGCGCGCCGTGCCTCATCGCCAACATCGCCATCGCCTTATGGCTGGCGTTTGACGTACACACGGAGACGATATCCGGTTTTTCCTTGATAAGCATGTCCTCGGCTTCGGTATACCAGCGCGGAATAGAAAAACGCTCAGCCGTTTCGCGCGCGGAATCCGCTCTTAGATCTGAAACGGCACATAAATGCACGCGTTCACCCAAATTGAGATAAGCCGGGATATGCGCCGTATTGGCGATCATGCCGCATCCGATGATCGCAACCTTTAGACGACTGTTAGTATCCATTGGTCCACCACCATTTCTATGATTTTGTTTATGTTTATAGACATGCGTGACGTTGTATCACGTCGTGACGCACTTTACCAAGTGATATCGAAGTCTTCGTCTTTATCCAACGCTTCAAGTGCTTCTGATACTCGAGTCACAAAGGACTCTTTCATCGAGAACTCGGAAATGCCGTTGATATAAACGCGCACACGTCGGTCCTCCTCGTGGTAGAGCGCCATGACGTCGTCATGTTTTTCCCCGGGATACCGGTATGTGATCCTCATAAGCGGGACTTCGTCCGGTTGTTCCTTCGCGGGAAGCAGACGACCGTCCGACGCGGCACTTCCAAGCAAACGGAAGAGCAGTCGGAACCGGTCGATGTCGAGCGGTTCGCCGTCCATCGTTACGGACGGTTCGCGCGGATTCTCCTGATCAAGCGCGAATGTCCGATGACCTTCCGGCATCTCGATCTCAATGGCGCTTACATCCATGAGCAACGGCGACAAAAACCAACGCAACAACAACTTCTCGAACTCGATGTCCATGAACGGCTGACGTTTTATCGTATACACGAGGGGGCTGCCTTCTGCGTTTACATAAAACAAGGAGCCGTCGTCGCCGACAGGCTGAAATCTCAATATATAGCGCATGACCTCATCAGCACTGTTGCGATAGCCAAAGGAGACATTGAGCCACGGGTCGTCAAAGCCGTATTCTCTTTCAAGTTCTGACGTGAGGTGCTGTTCCGTAATCGTTGCTCCTCGCATTCCGCAGAGAGGTGCCAAAACTTCCAAACCGTACGTCGCGTCAAGCTCATACAGACCTGCCGACACCACGAGGTGCGTTGGCGCTCCGAATGAGATTGCCGCCGATTTGAGAGCGTCGTTACCCGCTTGCACGGAGAGGATGACGATTGGCGAAGGTCGTTCCTTAAATACAAACGTCACGTCCTGCAGTGCCGAAAGCGCGCTCGACAAGGCAAGCTTAGGCGTCACCCAAAGGGAAAGCAAGTCATTCTTAGCTAAAAGGAAGAAATCCGCCTGTTCGCTTTCGATCAGATATATGCCGTCGTGACCTTCCGCGGTACAATAGCGGTCGCCGGAGATCGGTTCTTGCATGCCGAGGGAAAGCGAAATTGTCGCGCCGTCCATGTATTCTACATTGAGCGTCGCCTCGGGGGTGTCAAGTCCGTACACTGCTAAGTTGTCCGGCTTTTTTACGACGAGGGGAAGATGGCGAATGTCGGCGCAAGCGCCTAGAAAGTCAATGAAATGTTCGATATCGACGTACTCGGAAGGGAGATCTTCGATGACATAGCCTCCTTCCGCCATACCGACTTTCCACGTGCCGGACGCATTGGTGAGATGTACCGCACGCACGTCAGTCACTTTCCTGTCCGAAAGGGTTAGCGTCAGTTCTTCGGTCTTTTGTGTGCTCCGAAGGAGCAGCAGCAATGTTACAGCAAGTACGACAGCAAGTATGGCAAGCCCCGTTGTAAACTGCATAAGCCTTCGCATCACTGGTACCTCCGGTAAAGCCAAACGCCTATACCTGTCAGCAAGATAGCGAGCGGAATAATGCCGCCCAGAACGACGCCCAGTCTCGTCACTTGTGATGATGTCGCGCCGAGTGTTTTTCCTGCAAGAGATTTCGGTGTGATGGCGGGTCCCTCTTCGCGCCCTGCCAAGTCGTTCATCATATTGAGCAGGTAGGCGCTGTTTGAGAGAGAGGTGTTGTGAAGCGCGATCGGTTCCAGCATATGATGTGAACTCGAGACGACGATCGAAGATTGACGCGCTAATAATCCGTCTTCATAGAAACGGCGTGAGGCTAATACGAGTGCCGGGAACGGTCCCCGCTCCGTAGCGTCATCGGCGGTGAATTCATCCGACGCGTTTGGCGGTCTAACTGCCGCAGTTTCTCCAAACGTCAGCAGCGTCTCCGTAAACTGATGATCGCGAACAGTGAATATTGTCTCTAAGGGTCGCGCCAAAGGCATCAGCATCGGTGCGTTTGGGTCGACAAGCATATCGCGGTAATGAGTTTCCGCGAAGTCGGCAATGGCGTAAAACGGCTGACGCTGATAAGTTCGTTCCGGTGTCGTCTCAAACACGGAGCCTTCGCCGACAGAAACGCCCCATTCGGCAAGAAACGATTCGATCATGGGAAGGGACGCCTGAGTCACAGAAGCCGTATAGAACAACGTTTTGCCGTAGTTTCCGTCATTGTAAAGAAAGGCGTCCAGCGCACGGATATCATCAGCGGAGAGGTCATTCTGCGGCGCGAAAAGGAATAGGACATCGTAGATGGAAAGATCATCGGTTGCCGGCACAGCGTTTTCCAAAACGTAATAGTTGTTGACGAGCAGCGTTGTGAACGCTTCCGCTTCCGGACCTCCGTTTCCTACAAGTACACCGCATCGCACATCATCCCCGCTCAAAACGTTCATGATCGCGCTCGTGATCGCCTCTTCAGCACGCGACGATTCAATTATGATCGAGCCTGAGGCGGTAGGAGTGTAGTTGAACAGAGACGAAAGAGGTATCTGTTTGACGCGGTCGCCCGAGGAAACGATCAGATCGCCTTCGGAAAGCTTGAGATCGGGTCGGGTTGCCGCGTAACTCGGATCGGCTGCATAGTCGATGTAGTGAACCGTTACGCGCGAAGAATGGCGTTCGTATTGTTCCAGGATTTTCATTGTCTGAACGAGATACGCATCGCCCGTAAACATCTGTTCAGGGGCGAGGATATCGATGGTGACCGGTTTTACGAAATGATCGAGCATCGTTTTAGTCTCTTCGCCGATGTTGTATGCCGCGTTGGCAGTAAGGTCCAAGGAAAGCGGGAATCGGTTGGATAATACGAGCGCCACCGCGTTGAGGAGAATGAACACTACCACAAGAAGCGTGATCGATACCGCGAAAAGCGCGTTCATGCGCCGACCGGTCGTATTAGTTGTTTTCTTCATGCCGCCCCTCCTTTCAGCTCCACCGGCGCTTTTCAAGACCTGCGCCGGTCAAGAGCACAAAAAGTGCGGCGATGCTTAAGAAAAACACCACGTTGGAAAAATCGATGATGCCGATGGTGAAGCCGTGATAACGGTTATTGAACGACATATACATAAAAAGAGTCTTAAACGTCTTTCCTGAAACGACACTTACCAACGCATCGATCAGGACGAGCGACAGACTTGCCGCGAAGCCGCTGACAGCGGCGATGACTTGGCTTTCAGTCAAACCGGAAAGGAAAAGGCAGATGGCGATGAGCGACGCCCCCAGCAACATCAGTCCGATTAAGTGACCGATGACGACGGGCCAATCCGTCTTTGAGAAGTATTCGACGATCAGCGCCATGATGAGCGATCCCGAGATGGACATCAGGTACACGGCGAGCGCGGCGAAATATTTTCCGCAAACGATGCCTAAGCGTGACACGGGCGATGTAAAGAGTATTTGATTCGTGCCTGCACGCTGATCCTCGCTCATGAGCCGCATCGTCAAGATGGGCACTAAAAACAAGACGACGGTAAACAACTGGTTGAAGAGAAACGACATGTCTGTCGTATTTTTGACGAGATTGCCCATGAAGAAGTAGTAGGCTGTGAAAAAATACATGACGGCAATAAAAACGTAGCCGAGCGGTGAGTGAAAATATGCGTGAAACTCACGTTTGAAAACAGCGATCATCGGAGTTCCTCACTTTCCGAGATGGGCGTTGTATCCTGATCTGTTCCTGTGACATGGAGGAAAACGTCTTCCAAAGACTGCTCGCGTCGAGTCGTTTGGAGGAGCGGAAGATCCGCATGAGCCAGAGCATGAAAAACGGCTTCGCGGATATCGGTTCCGGAGACTCCTTCGATCCGATAGTCGAACGCGCCCGGCTCCTTCTCTAGGAGGGCTTCGACATGCTGAACGGACGGCACAGCTTGAAGCGCGTTCAAGACATCGTCTTTCGCTCCTTTAATACGCGCGACCATGCGATGGGTGGACATCATCTTTCGAGAAAGTCCTTCGGGCGTATCGTCCGCGGCGATTTTGCCTTGGTGAATCAGGATCACGCGGTCGCACATGAGCTGAATTTCGTGCAGGATATGCGACGAAACAATGACGGCACTTTTTTTGCCCGCCTCGCGAATCAGCTCGCGCATATCGACGACTTGCGACGGGTCAAGGCTTGCTGTCGGTTCATCGAGTACGAGAAGCGAAGGGTCGCCGATGAGAGCCTGCGCAAAACCTACACGCTGCCGATACCCTTTGGAAAGATTGCGAATCATACGACGACGTTCATCGGCAAGACCGACTCGCTCACAGATGTCAGAAAGATGGTCCTCTCTCTCCTTGTGATTACGCATCACGCCCTTCAAATCACAGACGAATGAGAGGAAGTCATTGACACGCATTTCAGGATAGAAGGAAAAAAGCTCCGGTAAATAGCCGATGTGTTTTTTTGCGTTAGTGGCATCGGCGAGGATGTCATAGCCGGCGATACGCACCGTTCCGGACGTCGCGGCAAGGTAACCGGTCAAAATGTTCATGATCGTCGATTTTCCTGCGCCGTTAAGACCTAAGAGTCCGACAACCTGGCGATCCGCAATCGAAAAGCTGATGTCATCGAGGACTTTCTTTTCGCCGTAATATTTGACTAGATGTTCAACGTCGACCACGCTCTTCGTTCTCCATTCCGGTGCCTCAAAAGGATTCGAGTTTTATTATGTGACATCTCCCATAATTTTGCAAAAACGCGACCGAAGAAAATGTATCTGAGAAAGATTTGCAACTGTATAAAGGGTATTATATTTAAAAATATAATGGTATGTGGCGCGGTGATCGTGACTCGTTCGAGTCCCTGAAATGTCGCATAAAAGGCGTACAAGTATTATGTGTTTTGTGATGCTTCTGTGAACAGGATACGCAGATAGTCTCTGCGACCGTATAGTATCCGGTCGATGAAAACGTCTTTATCGACTACTCGGTAAAATACAAGATAGTTGCCGCTGACAAGATAACGGTATTCGCTGTTGACCTTAGCGATAGCGGAAAAAGGCGCGCCAATCAGCGCGTGTTCACGCAGTCTGCGGATGGTTTTTGTGATTTTTGCAACTGTGGAGAGCGCAGCCTGCGGGTTTTCCAAAATTTTTTCAATATAGTCTTTGATTTCATAGAGATCTTTCTCCGCGTTTGGAGATAGATGCAGGTTATTCATGCACGATTCCGAGATGTTCTTCTACGGCCTCCAAAGTCAACCATCCTTTTTCCTCGCCGGATGTACGCCCTTTGACAAGTTCGTTCATCAGTGTAATGATTGCCTGCGTCTTTTCGTAGTCATGTATATCTACAATGGCGTATCTGCCTCGTCCATTCTTCGTTAGAAAGACGGGAGCGCCGACATCTACTTCGCGCAGCACCTCAGAATAATTGCGGAGATCGGAAATAGGTTTAATGTTTGGCATAATTCTCAACTCCTTTATGTGTAGTATAGGTCGGTTTGCTGTGAAATTCAACTGCGAATTTACAGCAAACACGCACGCGTTTTATATTTGTGTTCATATAGCGGATTAAAGTATGAAACTTAATCTAAGGAGAAAATAGAAACGCCCTCGCCTTGCCCCGCAGCAAAATAGATTCCTGTGAGGCGAGAAAGGCTGTCTGCCCCGGTGTGAGCAGGAGTTCGTCTTCTCCTGTTTGTCTGCTTTGAGGGCGCCACGAAACGGCACGGCACTGACCTTTAACGAGGAATAGTCCGGCGAATTGTCGTCTCGGCACATCCACGACGCCTTCGCCGTTCAGTGTGAGTTCTTCCATGGCAAATTGGTCGCAACAGACTATCATGCGACGCGTCAGACCTTTTATCGTCCTCGGCTGTCCAAGACCGGGAATCTCTCGCGGCGTGGGCGTAAGAGTCGCGACGTCAAGTGCCTCTTGTAAATGGAGCCTCCGCGGCTTTCCCGCATGGTCGCGTCGATCATAGTCGAAAACGCGGTACGTCACGTTTGAGCTCTGTTGCAGCTCAAAACAGAGAATGCCTCCGCCGAGAGCATGCAGAGTGCCTGCTGGAATAAAAAAAACGTCGCCTGCATGGACGGGCACCTTTCGGAGTACCGATTCAATCGTGCCTTCTCGCACATGCTGTTCCAATTCCGTTCGCGTCAATGATTTACGAAGACCATGGTAAATCCAAGCATCGGGATCCGCGTCGAGAATATACCAGCATTCTGTTTTTCCCGATAATTCGCCATGGCGGCGCGCACTGTCCTCGTCGGGATGGACTTGTACGGAGAGCGGCAAGCGCGCGTCGATTAGTTTCGCCAAAATCGGAATCGTGCCGTCCTGATGTGCCGAACCGCCCGCCAACCACGGCTCCATTGACAGACGATCCTGAAGGGTACGCCCGTCGGAAAGGCGTGAATGACCGTCCGCGTGAGTGGAAAGCTCCCAGCTCTCGGCGAGCCGTTCTCCCGAACCCTTGCGATATCGCTCAAAGAGCCGGAAGCCGCCCCAAATCGCGTCTTTAAGAGAGGGTCGCAAAGATAGCATGTCAGCCTCCGATCCGAATGTCCAGCCCCATCCGGCGACCGAGAGCCGCCGCCTCGCTCATATCTTCCGGTGTCAGGGTCTTCAGGTGCTCCAGCGTATACGGCTGACCAAGCTTCGCATACTTGGCGCGTCCAAGTTGGTGGAATGGCAGCAATACATACGTTGTCACACCCAACGCAAGGGCAAGGTGAAAGATGCTCCGCAATGTAGGAAGGTCGTCGTTGTACCCGGGGATGACCGCGGTGCGAAGCGTCACGTTGGCGCCGTCATCCATTAACTTGCCGATATTCGAAGTGACAAGATCAAGGTCGGCGCCCGTTTCGCGCAAAAGAACGTCGCGATCCGAGTGTTTCAAATCGATGTAAAAAAAGTCAACGTACGGCAACACGCTTTCCAACACTTTGTAGGAAAGTGCTGCCGTCGTTTCCACGCATGTTGTAAGACCCGCCTGTTTCGCTTGGGAAAGCAACACCTCCACCCCTTGCTGACAAAAGGGCTCTCCCCCCGAAAGTGTCAGACCGCCGCCCGTCGCGCGATAATAATCGGCATCTTTCATCACGACGGCGAGAATCTCTTCGGACGACATAATCTCTGAGGAAAGGGAATACGCCCCACCGGGACAGACCGGTACACAGCGCCCGCACGAAATACATCGCGAGCGATCCACATGGAGTCGTCCTTCACGTAAGGAAAGCGCCTGTTGGGGGCAATGCGGCACACAGTTACCGCAAGCGACACATCGCCTGCCATCGTGCAAGAGGACGGGGCGAAAAGGTTGCGTTTCGGGATTGCAACACCAAGCGCAGTGCAAAGGGCACCCTTGGAAAAAGACGACCGTGCGCAGTCCCGGACCGTCATGATAGGCGCCGCGTTCAATGCTGGTGACAAAAAACTTGGGATTATCCATAGAGCACTCGACTCATCAGCTCTTCCTGGATATCAGTTTCGAGGTTGACGAACACCGCTGAGAACCCCGATACGCGGACAAGCAGATCGCGGTAAGCATCGGGATTCTTCACCGCTTTCTCAAGTTCCCCTCGATTCACGATCGTGACCATTAACTGGCATCCGCCGCGGTCGAAATAGACGCGGAACATTTTCTTGACCAAATCGCGGTGACCGTTGAAAAAATCAGGTGTGAACTTGATGTTCTGGAGACTGCCGCCGTGAAGTCCCGCATCAAAACGCGTCAGAGAATTGAGCATGGCGGTGGGACCGCTCGTGTTGGCGCCTCCTTGCGGATTGTTCGCGGGATTCATAAACTGCCCTTTTCTGCGTCCATCGTAGGATGCCGCCGTGCGCCGTCCCCACTCAGTATTCAACTGGTTATTGCTGATGACGATCAGAAAATACGTCATGCCCGCGTTGATGCCTCGATCGCGAATGCCGTTTGCGACAAATTCAAATACTTCGTTTGCCATGGTGTCGGCTTCGTCGTTGTCGTTCCCGTATTTCGGCGCTTCCCAGAGATGTCGGCGAAGCAGCATGTTGCCGTCAAAATCGCGGTTGACAGCGTCTCGCAACGCCGAAAGTGTGACCCGTTGATCTTCGAACACAACCTTTTTTATCGCCGTGAGGGAGTCAGACACGTTGATGTTGCCGTACGTTTCAACTGTTCCGCCCAGATACCTGATACCCCCGTCCAACACGGCTTTGCCGCGTTCAATGCAATCGTCCATCAAGATGCTTGTGAATAGGAATGAGACTTCCTGATTCATAACCTCGTAGGAGAGCAATTGACTTTCAATCGAGAGATCAAAGTAATGGTCGAGGAGTCTCTTGTATTGAGAAAACAGCACATCGAAAGACCCAATCTCTTCCGCGGGAAGAAGCGGTACACCGTCGCTTTTGTCGATGCCGTCCATCGGATCGACGCCGTTATTCAGCGCTATTTGAAGTATTTTTAATAGATTGATGCAAATATTCGGCGTGCCGACGCTCTGTCCCTGAATGACAAATTCTCCGCACCCGAACGGCACGTACTGTTCCGCCGTTTTTTCATCGACACGCATCGCGCGCATGACGGCGGGGACATGGACATCGTCGTTGTAAAGTGTCGGGTACGTCGCTCCGCTTCCGATCGCGTCAAGTGCGGCGTCGATGATGTCTTCAGGCGTTTCCCGATCGAACCGCAATGTGAATTGCGGCTCGACATACCGGCATGAATGAGCGACATCCATCGCGATTCTAGTGAAGATGTCGGCAGATTCAGGATCTCGGCGACCTCGACCGCCTACGATAATGCGACCGTTCACCGTCGTGCGGCGGTTTTCGATCATCGTCCAAAGCGATTGAAGGAGAGAGAAAGCCTCGTCTTCCGTAAGACGCCCCATACGCAAATCGCGCGCGAGAAATGGACCGAGGACATCGTCCATGCGACCGTAATTGATAACGCCGGCGAGGAGCGCATAAAGCCAAAAGAGTTGTAAGGCTTCCACGAAGGTTTCCGGTCGATCGTTTCGAATATGAAGGAGTGCCGCCTCCATGCGCAGAAGTTCTTCCCGCCGCTTAGGCGTCGAGCCCTCCATGGCGGTGCGGGTCTTGTCGGCGAGGTGGTCGCAGCACGAAGAGAATAAATCCAAGGAAGCCAGGGACGCCCGGTAAAAGTCGTTGTCTTCCAGTTTTTCTTGTTGTTCGCGAATGCGTTTTCGAAGACCGTCGATACCGAGTTCCATGAGCATGTGGTAATTGAGCATCATGCCGGAGAGCCGTGCCGTCACGATAAGAGGGTACTCACAATCGATGAACATGCCGACTACGTCATCCTTTAAGGCCTGTCTGCAATACTTCGTTTTCAGATCGTGTTCAAGCCAGTAATCGTAAAGCGCATCGACGCGTTCGTGTTCGTCAGGGGGGAGGAGATCTTTAAAAGCGGTCAGCTTGTTAAACACGCAATAGTGACCTACGCCGCCGATGGAGGTCACGCAGCCGAAACCGATCGGCAGAAAATCCAGTCTGCCCGCAAAGAGATCGTCAGGTTCAATTGAGCGAAAAAGCGCCGGATACAGGACGCGAAGACAGGCGATCTCTCGTTCCTCTCGCGATTTTCCCTCGTAGGCGCGATGTGTTGCCGTATAGCGCTCCATGAGCTCCAGTTGATCCATCGGCGACATTTCCGGAGGTATTTTGATGGAAACAGCGACATTTTGCGGAGTTTCAACGCTGAACTTCGGCATCAGTGCGCACTCCTTTCCGCATCGCGCCAGTTCGTTCGGAAACCGTTCATCAAATCGGTAAACCGTTTCGCCGTAAGATGCGGTCTCGTAATGGCGCTTCCTACGACCACGGCGTGCGCGCCTAGATAGAGGCACTTGATCGCGTCTTCAGGCGTGTAGACATGTCCCTCCATAATCATGTACGTGTCATCGCCGAAATCTCGACACATGCGGGCGAACTCGCGTGCGTTAAAGTGCTCGATATCCCACGTCTCTTGGGTATAACCGTAAAGAGTGGGCGCCACCATGTCGGCACCCAGTTCGATCGCGCGCGCCGCCTCTTCGTAATTTGAAATGTCCGCGAAAAAAATGGCATCCGGAAACGCCTTGATTGCCTTGGGCAATAGTTCCCAAGCGGGACGTCCCTCCGCCGTAAGCTGATCGGTGCAGTCAAGTGCGATGATTTCCGCTCCAGCCTCGTAGACTTCGCGTACGGCGTCAAACGTGGGCGTAATAAAGACGTTGGATCCCTCATGCCACTGTTTGTAAAGACCGATCACGGGAAGATCGACGGCAGCCTTGATGTCGCGAATCTGGCTTGGCGAGTTCGCACGGATGCCTACCGCGCCGCCCCACGCCGCAGCCTCCGCCATCTTGACATGCATATCCGGCGTGCTGATCGGATCGTCGTCCTGTACTTGACAGGACACAATGAGACCGTTTTTTAGCGATTCGATTAACGCTCTCTTTCGCGGATCATTCGTTTTCATACAGTTGCTCCTGCTAATTTGTTCATAATATGAGTGTAGTACTTTGTGTTTGCAAAGTCAATCATTTATTTGCAAAAACGCGCAAATATTAAACGCGGTGTTGTGATTGTCCTACACCACTGTGAAAGTGTTTTAGTGCGTTATGCTTAAGAAAGCGTCACAAATCAGATGTCATGTCTTTTCTTCAACGAACACGACGTTTGACGGGAATTCTTCTTCCGGCGGCGGTCCGTCAAGATAAACAGTTGTAAATGAATCTAAGCCTGCAATTCTACAAAGACCTACTTTAGACAGTTTGGAGCGATCGGCAAGAAGATATGCATCGGTGGCATTTTGAAGCGCGATCTGTTTGATGGCGGTCACGTCCATATCGGTTGCATAAACGGTGTTATTGTGGATATCAAGCCCCATACAGCCGATGAAAGCATGATGCAAACCGAATTTTTTCAGTGCACACTCCGCGAGGGATCCGACAATCATTTGATCGGCGGGCATGTATCGACCGCCCACGACGAAAACTTCCGCTCGCGCATTCGGTTTCATTTGACGCAAAACCATCGTATTGCATGTTACGATACGAATCGGCATGGCGAGCAGTATCGGCGCCAACGGTGCGATACTCGTACCCATATCCAGGAAAACACATTCACCGGGTTGTACAACCTCCGCAGCGGCACGGGCGACCATTTGTTTGGCTTCCGTATTCACCGTGTGCTTTGACTGCATCGACAGTTCTACCTGATAGTTATTCTCGAGATCTTCCTCCGAGCGAATGGCGCCGCCTTGTACGCGTCGAAGAGATCCTTGATTTTCAAGTTTTATGAAATCACGGCGAACGGTCGCTTCCGACACGTCAAGTTCGCGGGCGATGCTCTTGTAATCGATAATGCCCAACTCGTTCAGTCTTTTGATGATGTAGAGTCGTCTCGCGGATGCAATCATGTTTATTTTCCTCAATATTTCTATATATCGCCTAGATAAGCCGCGCCAATCGTGCCCGCCGCATTGCCCAATGCGGCTTTCTCGATGGGCGGCGCCCCGATGATGTCGTGGGCAAAGACGAATTGTTCGACTTTCTTGCGAACCGGCTCCAAAAGCGTGTCGCCTGCTCCCGACAACCCGCCTCCTAACAGCACAATTTCCGGACGGAATATATTGATGAAGCCACCGATTCCTGCTGCAAGATAGGTGCAGTATTGATCGACGACTCGCATAGCGACGACATCGCCTTTACGTGCACAATCGAAAGCCGTGCGACCTGAGACGCCGCCATGTGCCGCGGCGTGCGCGTGCATCCGCGATTCGGGGTTTTTCGACATGGCTTCTTCCGTCTGACGGATCAGCGCCGTCACGGACGCGTAGGCTTCGAGGCATCCATCGATGCCACACGTACACGGTTCTCCTTCTGCGACAAGAGGTGTGTGACCGAGTTCCGCACCCATACCGTCACCTCCGCTGAAAAGACGTCCGTTAATGATCAAGCCGCCGCCTACGCCTGTGCCCAACGTCAGCATCAGTACATGGCGATAACCTTTCGCCGCGCCGGCGAGCATCTCTCCGACGACGGCGCAGTTGGCGTCGTTTTCGATAAAGACCGGCACGGGGATATGTTTCTCAAGTTCTTGCTTCAGCGGCATGTTCCGCCAATTTGTATTATTTGAAAAAACGAGAAGTCCCGTGTAGGGATTGATACAGCTGGGCGAACCGACGCCGACCGAAGGGAAGTCTTCCAAGCGTAGTCCTGCTTTCTCTGCCGCTATGCGCGCCGTTTCCGCCATATCGGCAACGACAAGCTCGAATCCTTCCACTGTCGGCTGCTGATGGCTGCAAATGACTTGATACGTTTCATCCACGATACCGACCTTGATGGCGGTGCCGCCTAGATCAATTCCGATCCGATACTGCATGTTGTCACCTCGTTATCAATGATCTTTTATTCTTTGTGCTTCTTCTGAGAAGATGACTTTAACTTTCTTTCCTTTGAACCGCTCTCGACTACACACCGACGCGTTTCAACGTATCGACGATGAAACGTTTGGCTCGGTCGATATCCCCCTCATCCAAGTGCTCGATGATGAGCGGGATGTTGGGATTTTTTTCGGCAAGGCGCTTCACGTATAAATCGTAGTTAAGAATGCCCAGTCCGGCGGCTGGCAGCTCAACGGCGCCTGATCCGCGGAATGTGTGTGATGCGTCCGCATCGATATCGGCATGTTTTTCGCCTAAATCCTCCGTCAGATTGATATCTTTGGCGTGGGCGATGACCATGTGGTCGCTTAAGCGGTCGAAGATATGGTTTAAAGTACCATCGATATCTTTGATCGTGTTTTCGTCAAAATAGTTCGTCGGATCGCAAATGAGTCCGAGATGATCGCATCCCACTTCTTTGAACATCCGCTCGACCTGTTCGACCGAGCCGATCACGTTATTGACGTAATTTTCGACGATGAATGTCGCGCCCCACTCTTTTGCGTACGCGACCAGATCTCGAATAATCTCAATGGTTTCTTCAAATACTTCGGGGCTTGCATTTTTGTCATGCCATACCCAATCGCTTTCTCGATTGTACGTGCCGGTTTCGCTGGCGACATAAGGACATCCGAGGTCGCGGGCGTAGCGCATCATCATCTTGAGGTAATCGATATTCTTCTTGCGGACATCCGGATCGGGATGAATGAAATTTGTGTAAGCGGATACCGCGACGATGGGAAGGTCGGCTTCTCGGAAAGCGTCACGTATTTCATTCGCCTTCTTTTTTGTGAGCGGCTCCTTTGCCGCATCGAAATCCTTAAACGTGACGTCCAGCTGGACACAATTGAAGCCGGACGCTTTGATGCGGCGAATGACCTCCGCCATTGTGTAAGGATAGTACCCGGTAAAAATGCCAATGCTAATCATAATGTCTCCTCTCTATACTTTAAAAACCGAACTCGTCAAAGCGTACCGTTCGTTTCTCTTCAATGGATCGGTAGCATCCTTCCACGCACGCGATGGTCCGAACATTGTCGCGTGCGGAGATCTCTGGCTCATCATCCTGTTCAACGGCTCTGAGAAGGCTCGTCATCGTGCCTTCGAAGGCATCGGGAAACCAGACCGTATCCCAGACTGGGGCGATCCATTGGTGCGGATAATGTTTAGACGTGAATTGCAATGTTGACGGAGCGCGCATAGGGTAATCAGGCCAACCGATCGTGCCTTTGACCATGCCGTCCATTCCCTCGACACGCCATTTTATGTAAATATCCTTTTCGCACGGTTCTTCCGGCCATGCCCACACGTCGTCAAGTGACGTCGCCAATAGATCGCTCGGATACTTGAACGTGAATTGCGTTATGCCGTCTACGTGCGGGAAACGAGTTCTCGGATCAGGGCGGCAAACACAAGTAATCTCTTCGGGATCGCCAAATAGGAAACGAAATATGTCAACGTGGTGGATGCCCATGCTGAAGATTTCCAGTCGGTCATACTCCTCTAAAAAGGGTTGCCAGTGCGGGATCGCACGCATTTCAATCGTGGCGAGCACAGGCTCGCCGAGAATGCCTTCGTCGAGCAAATACTTTAGAGCGCGCATCGACTGATCACAGCGCATATTGGAATTGACGGCAATTTTCTTGTCACTTTCGTCGCCAAGACTCGCAATCTCTTTTGCATCTTCCAACGTCATCGCAACCGGTTTCTGACAAAGGATGCCCTTGATGTGGTCGCGTTTCACCGCCTCGCGGACGATGTCAAGCTGTTGATCAGGCGGGTAGGCGATATCAAGTATCTCAATCGACTCGTCATCCAATAGCTCTCGCCATGTGTCGTACACATTCGGGATCGCATGACGTTGGGCGACTGTCTCGGCGTGTGACGGCGTGCGCGACGCGATCGCCGCCGGTTGAAGCCCCGCATTGCGATATGCGACGAGATGACAGTCCGCCATGATGAAACCGGCGCCGATACAACCGATCCGCCAGTCCTTTCTTTGAGGCGGTTCATATCGAGTCGCCTCAACCAACCGTTGCTCAATAACGTTCATCGGGTAGATTCTCCTTTCAAGAGTCTGTATATACGATGCTTATTTCGCCTCTCGCGCGGCGATTACGGAGGCAAGCTCCGTATTATCGGTGATTTTGGGAAGAACCAATGTGCCTTCCGCCTCTCTTCGGTACGCGTCGTTCATAATCGTCTCGGTTCGTGTGCAGCCGAATCGCGATACGCCGACGGCACAGACGATCAGTGCGTCGTCGAGAGTTCGTACGCCGCCGGCAGCTTTGACACGCATGGAAGACGGCGTATTGGCGCGCATCAGTTTCAGATCATGGACGGTCGCGCCGCCGGGCGCATAGCCGGTCGACGTCTTCGTAAAATCGGCACCGACGTCTGTACAAATACGGCATGCCAACAGTTTTTGCTCGTCAGTCAAATAGGCGTTCTCAAAAATAACCTTGACCAAAGCATCGGAAGCGTGTGCGGCGTCCACAACGGCACGCAAATCCTTACGCACATAGTCTAAGTTGTCGGAAAGAAGCCGTCCGATGTTCAAGACGACATCGACTTCCACACAGCCGTCATCGATGGCTTTTTGCGTCTCAAAGACTTTCGTCTCCGTATCGTTGGATCCGTGAGGAAAACCGACCACTGTCGTCAATTTAACGTCACTTCCCTTGAGGATATTCGCGGCGAATCGGACATCCGCCGGGCGAAGACAAACGGATACGCAACGATACGTCATAGCCGTTTCGCATCCTTTTTCGATCGTATCCAATGTAAACGTCGGGTTGAGTAAAGAGACATCAATCATGTCGGCGATTTCTTGCGCAGTTACTTTATTCATTTTGCCTCCTCATCGGAAAATCAATGATTATCAGGATGTTGTCGCCATGTATCTGAGTCGGGTGTGATTATTCTGCTCCCAATTAGGAAAGTACGCACAAATCTCATCCAAACGATCGTTAACGCATCGACCATTGTCCCGGTGATTTTCCTTTCATTGAAAAGAGTATCAAAACGCCCAAAAGAGACAGTATTTCAAGCGTTTTTTGAGATAATTTATTATATCATGAGTTTCAGGAGTGAACAAATCATTTCAATTATTTTCAGTTCTTTGAAAGACCACAAGAAATAGAGGTCGATAGTCAAGTTTCTTTTGGTAACATAATAAAGGGCTGCACCTTATATTTACATTAATATAAACGCGAGCAACAAAAATAAGCACCGATCGGAAGGGAAGCAAATCACTATGACGGTCTTATCGAATCTCAGACTCTTTGACGGTACGCGTTTTCTTGATGAGACGGCGATCTCTTTTGACAACGGTACGATCACGGCGCTCGGCACTATGACGGACGGCATCGATATGGGCGGACGTCTGCTCTCTCCCGGATTGATCGATCTTCATATGCACGGTCAAATGGGCGAAGATAACATGCGTCCGGGCGGGACGACGCGCATCGCGACCACACAGCCGCAATTCGGCGTCACATCCTTTTGCCCGACCTCCGTCACCGATTCGGACGAGCAAACACGCGTTTTTCTGGAAAATGTACGCCAAGCGATGGAATCAGCGCAGGGCGCGCGCGTCTTGGGCGCATATTTGGAAGGACCTTATCTCGATCATGATTTACGCGGTGTCCACGACGAGCGCTTCCTGAAGGAGCCGTCCGTTTCCGATTACCGCGCGCTCGTTGAAGGTTACGAAGACCTGATCGTTCGCGTTACGCTCGCACCTGAAAAAAATGGCGGTATGGAGTTGGTGCGTTTTCTTGCCGATCAGGGAATTACCGTGTCGATCGGACACTCGGCTGCCACTGCCGACGAAACGGCGGAGGCTGTCAGGCTCGGCGTGAGTACGACGACACACACATTTAACGCCATGCCCGCGCTCCATCACCGACAGCCCGGCGTTCTCGGTGTCGCTCTGACCCATCCCGATCTCAAAGCGGAATTCGTCGCGGATATGGTTCATATACATCCTCTTATCGTGAAACTGATCTACCTTGCCAAGGGTGCGGAAGGTTGTTTCTACTGTACGGATTCCATGGAAGCAGCCGGAATGCGGGACGGCATTTACCGCCTTGGCAATGGGGCGGTCTCCGTGCAAGACGGCATCGCGCGGAAAGGTGAACGGTTGGCGGGAAGCACGCTCACAATGGATCGGGGTCTTCGTCTTCTTGTCGAAGAGGCGGACATTCCCCTGCATGACGCGCTGCGCATGGGAACTCGCAACCCCGCTGACGTCATCGGTCGCCCCGATCTCGGACGCCTTGTTCCCGGTGCCAAAGCTGATTTCGTACTTTGGGATGATGCGCTTCATGTCGAGGCTACGTATATTGAAGGTCGCTGTTTCTATCGTGCCGACTGAACTTTAATTTAAACTGATTGATTAACTGTCTAGAATAGTTGAATCCGGTTTCGTCAGCTCGAGACGGGAGAGAGGGTAAGTGTGGTAGAATACTTTAGCTTTAACGCATACAGGATTTTACCGTAGGAGGACGAATATGACGTCACAGAAGGTTCAAGAAGAGAATAGAACGATCAAGTTCGCGGTCGAAGTACCGGCGGATGAATTTAAAAAATCGCTCCAAGCCGCCCATCGGAAACTGGCTAAGCATTTCCAAGTCCCGGGGTTTCGCAAGGGCAAGGTTCCTTATCCGATCGTGGTCAATCATTATGGCGAGAGCGTTCTCTATGACGACGCGCTTGAAGAAGCGTTGCCGAAAGTTTACGAAGAGCTGCTCGCTCAGCATGAGATAGAGCCATATTCGGATCCGAGATTCAATATCCGTGAAATTGGCGGAAGTGTCGGGTTAAAGCTTGACATCAGCGTCGCCCTTAAACCGGTGATCGAGCTCGGCGAGTATGAGGGACTCGAGGCGTACCGACCCCCCATCGAGATCGACGACGAGGAAATCGATCAAGAGATTGAAACCGCTCGCATGCGCGTGGCGCGCCTCGTGCCGATCAAAGATCGACCGATCCAAGAAGGTGACCACGTCACCATCGATTACACGGGTTTGAAAGACGATGTGCCCTTTGACGGAGGAACGGCGACAGGGCATAAATTGGAGATCGGTTCCGGCTCTTTCATTCCGGGATTTGAGGAAGGATTGGTCGGACGCATGGTGGGCGGTACACTCGATCTACCGCTTACGTTTCCCGAAGAATACCACGCGGAAGAACTCGCAGGCGAAGATGTCATCTTTTCCGTTACGATTCATGAAGCGCTTGAACGGGAGATCCCGGAGCTCAATGACGATTTTGTCCATGATGTCAGCGAGAAGAGCGATACGGTCGAAGAGTATCGTGAGGAGATCAGACAACAACTTGAGAATAAGAAAGCAGAGGAAGCAGACCGCGTCTATGACGACGGAATCATCGGCGCTATCGTTAAAAGTTCAAAGGTCGAACTGTCGGATCTTATGGTCGACGATGAAGTCGAAAGCAGGATTGAACAGCAACAGAGACAGTTTTCTATGTACGGGATTAATTTCACGGACTTTTTGCGGTACTCCGGACAGACGATCGAGGACTACAAAAACTCGCAGTCGGCAAATGTGCGGCGCATGCTTGAGAGTTCATGGGTCTTGAACGCCGTGCGCGAGCGCGAGCATGAGCGGATCGAAGTGTCCGACGAAGAGTTTGAAGAGAGCGTCAGGGAGGCAGCGGAAGACGCCGGCATCACTGAAGAACTCTATGAGGGGCAATACCTCAAAACTGATTACGACCGTGATCGATTCCGGCATGAACTGGAGATGAAAAAACTGCTCAGCTGGTTGCGCGAAGTCAGCGTGGTGACCGATGTCGAGCCCGAGCCTGACGAAGAACCGGAAGAAACGGAAGATTTGGCGGAAGAAGAGGAAGGCAGCAATCTCGCTTAAGTCCATGCCTTAAGCGTTTCCGCTGAACGATATGTTTTGCTGGAGACCGAAGAGAGAATGGAACACCGTAAAGAAAGAGGATATGACTACTTTTGATATCGGAGGTCACAATAGAATGAATACTTTTGAAAAAAACAATCACGTGGATATGAATCTCGTTCCGATGGTCATCGAGCAGACAAACCGCGGAGAGCGTTCGTACGATATTTTTTCGAGGCTGTTGAAAGAACGCATCGTGATTTTAAGCGATTCTGTCAACAACGTGACGGCGAATCTCATCGTTGCTCAGCTTCTATTTCTTGAGGCGGAGGATCCGAATAAGGATATTCAGTTCTACATCAACAGTCCCGGCGGCGAAGTGTCGGCAGGGCTCATGATTTATGACACGATGCAGTACATCAAGCCGGATGTGCAGACGATTTGCATGGGTATGGCGGCAAGCATGGGCGCTTTTCTCGTGGCGGCAGGAGCGAAAGGCAAGCGATTTGCGCTTCCCAACGCTGATTTGATGATTCATCAGCCGTCGGGCGGCGCCCAAGGACAGGCGACGGACATTACCATTGCCGCCGAGTATATTCTCAAGCTGAAGCAGAGACTCAATCGCATTCTCGCCGAGCACACGGGACAACCGATCGAGGTGATCGAACGCGATACGGATCGCGACACATGGCTTTCGGCGGAGCAGGCAATCGAATACGGCTTGATCGACAAGATTATGAGCAAGCGTGAGTAATACGTGAACGCAGGCGACCATTGCGATTTCTCGGAGGAAAGTTGAATGTCTGATAGAAAAGATAATGACAGGTCCGGTACCTTGTACTGCTCCTTTTGCGGCAAAACAGAGGATCAAGTGGAGCAGCTGATCACGGGTCCCGGTGTCTGCATCTGCAATGAATGTGTCATGCTCTGCGACGCGATGCTCAATGAAACTCCGATGTTCCGCCATTCGAATCCGAAAGGCGATCGGTCGGAGGAGATGAACTTGTTGACACCGCAGCAGATCAAGGAAAAACTCGATGAGTACGTGATTGGTCAGGACGACGCGAAGAAAACGCTCGCCGTCTCCGTCTATAACCATTATAAGCGCGTCTACGCCGACTACATCGAAGATGAAGATGACGGTGTGGATTTGGCGAAGAGCAACATTATGTTTTTGGGACCGACAGGTTCAGGCAAAACACTTTTGGCGCAGACGCTCGCGCGGATCTTGCACGTTCCTTTCGCCATTGCCGATGCGACGGCTCTCACGGAAGCCGGATATGTCGGTGAGGATGTCGAGAATATTCTCCTGCGTCTCATACAGAATGCTGATTATGACATTGCTCTCGCAGAACAGGGCATCATCTATATCGATGAAATTGATAAGATCACGCGTCGCTCCGACAATCCGTCGATCACGCGCGATGTCAGCGGAGAAGGTGTCCAACAGGCGTTGCTGAAGATTCTCGAGGGAACGGTGGCGAACGTGCCTCCACAGGGCGGACGTAAGCATCCGCATCAGGAATTTATTCAGATCGATACGACGAATATTCTGTTCATTTTAGGCGGAGCTTTTGACGGTATCGATAAGATCGTACGCGATCGAATAGGTCAAAAATCGATCGGTTTCGGCGCGGAGATCGAAGGCACAAACAAGATGGAAAACAAAGAGCTTTTCTCGCATTTGTTGCCGGAAGATTTACTGAAGTTCGGACTGATTCCCGAATTTATCGGTCGCGTTCCCGTAGTCGTTGCGCTGGAAGACCTCGACCAACAGGCGCTTGTGCGTATCTTGCAGGAGCCGAAAAATGCGTTGCTGAAACAGTACAAAAAACTGATGCGTTTCGATGATGTGGAACTCATTTTTCATGACGACGCCGTTCAGGAAATCGCCAAGGAGGCGATCGCGCTGAAGACAGGCGCGAGGGGATTGAGAACCATTCTCGAGCGCTTAATGCTCGATATCATGTATGATGTTCCCTCTTGTGGCGATGTCCAACAAGTGATCGTAACGAAGGCGAGTGTGAAAGGTGAAGAGCGACCGATTCTTGTGCATCGCGTCGAGCAGGCGGAAAAACGCGAGGTCAGCAATGCATAAAGCGATATATAACGCCCGCTTTGACTGTTATTGACGAAAAAAGCCGGAGAATCACCGGCTTTTTCCTTCGTCGCGGAACATACGATGTTGTCGTTATCAGTCTATGACAGAGGGCAACAATCGTGGGAGCAGAAAACGAAGGAAATATGGTCGTGGCGGCACTTGGGGATGAATGGTGTGTAGGTGGCAAAGAGCACAGGATGACCGTTTTGGGTGATGGACGGCGTGTAGCCGTGAAGCCAGAGTATGAATGTGCCGATCCGCGCATCGCTAGACTGCTTTACGACGTACGTTCGCCCTTTTTGCCGAGATGTCTCGGCCTGACATCTCCCGAGAGAGGAGATGGCGTCGTTTGGAGGGGCGAAAGGAACTCGATATTCTCTGTGCAAGAGTGTCTAGATACTCGCTTTTTAGAGGGGCGCGAACCGCTGCCTTTTCTAGAATGCTATCCATCGCCCGCTGTGCCTTCAATTGTTTTTGAATGGGTTGACGGACAAACGATGCGCGATATCGAAAAAAGTGCATTGTCGTCGACACGATTAGAAAAATGGTTCGACGATATCCTTGACGGTCTGGCGTGGCTCAGCCGATGTGCCGGCAACCCGATTGCCCATCTCGATATTTCGCCGGATAACATCGTCATCGCGCAGTCGGGCGATGCCTTGCTGATTGATTTTTCCGGCGCGCGCGTGCTCGATGGCTGTGCCCGAGCGCCCGAGGCATCACGTATTTACAAGGAAGGTTATGCGGCGCCGGAAATCTTTCTGGGCGATCTTTTGCCTGAAAGTGACTTGTATGCGCTTGCCAAGTCAATCCTTTCCGTTTGGTGCGATGAATCGGCGAAGACATTGACTCATTCCTCAATAAGGGGAGCTTTATGCAAACTTGACCTGCCATTTTCCGAGAGATTGCGATGCTGCCTGTCTGATGATCCGGTGGTGAGGCGCGATGCACTGCGCGATTGTTCGTTGAAACCGGTCACGGAGGAAAGACAGCTTCAATGCATAAAATGTGAACCGGATCAAATGCCGACCCGCGATGATGATCCGTGCCCCTATTCACTTGCTACGTGTCCGTTTCTTGAAGTCGCAGATATCATTTGCGGCGAGTAGTTTGTCGTCAATGCTTCAAGATTCATGCTAAGATAAAGTCAACACTTGAATTGGATTACGACACAAGGAGAAAGACATGGCGAATATTTTGCTTGGTAAAGACGTCGCGGATAAGGCGACCGAGTTGCTGATTGAGCGTGTGGAGAAGCTGAAGGCAAAAGGTATTGAGCCGACTTTGGCGATCGTTCGTGTTGGAGAGAATGAAGACGATCTCTCTTATGAGCGTGGCGCTTTAAAAAGAGCGGAGAGAGTGGGCGTCAAGGTGGATGTTCGTGTTCTGCCGATCGATATTTCTCAAGCCGCTATTGAGAAAGAACTCGAAATGATTAACTATGACGCATCGATTCACGGGTGTCTTCTTTTCCGTCCTCTGCCGAAACATCTCAACGAGAAGAAGGTCTGCGATACTCTTCGTCCCGAGAAAGACGTCGACGGCATCACGTCGGCCTCGATGGCGGGCATCTTTATGGGAGTCGACACCGGTTTTGCGCCTTGCACGGCGGAGGCGGCGATGGCGGTATTGAAGCATAATGACATTCCGATTAAAGGAGCGCGAGCCATCGTGATCGGGCGCAGTCTTGTGATCGGGAAACCCGTCGCGATGATGCTCCTCAAGGAGAACGCAACAGTGACCACATGCCATACGCGCACCGTGGACTTGCCCGGCGTGACGCGAGAAGGCGACATCATCATTGCCTGTGCGGGTGTGGCGGAGATGGTGACGGCTGAGCACGTGAAGCCGGGTCAGACCATCATCGATGTCGGGATCAATTTCACGGATGACGGGCGCCTCGTCGGCGATGTCGCATTCGATGAGGTGGAACCCATCGTGGAAAACATTACGCCGGTGCCGCGCGGAGTCGGGTCTGTGACGACGACGATCCTGATGCAGCACGTTGTCGAGGCTGCTGAAAGGGCTTCCACGGCGTAGTTCGGAGTTATGTTGACGCAGAGGTTGTTCTTTCAGTATAATTTTAACGTTATGCCTACATACAAACGGATCATTGTCCATTAAATAATAAATTAACCTAGTTTAGGGGGAATATATGAAGCGCACCTATCAACCGAAGCGCAAGCAACGCTCGCGTGAACACGGTTTCAGAAAAAGAATGCGAACAAAAGCCGGACGCAACATATTGAAAAGACGCAGGCTTAAGGGTCGCAGCAGAATCTCGCTGTAATTGATGTTATCGAAGACGGCGAGCGCTGATCGTTTAAAGCACAACCGTGATTTTTCCCGTGTTTATCGATATGGAAAATGTTACAGAGGTCGTTGGCTCAGTCTTCATGTCAATAAGAGGCGTGGGGCTCAGTCGATTGCGAATCCGCGTGTCGGATTTGCAGTGAGTCGCTCCGTTCGCGGGGCCGTTCAACGGAACAGAGTCAAGCGATTGCTGCGTGAATCTTTTCGCCTTAGACATGTCGACTTGATACCGGGTTTTGATCTTATTGTGACGAATCGTTGGAAACACGCGGTGGAACCGGCATTGAGCGCTTTAATCGAAGAGATGGATCGACTCCTGATTGAATCGGGCGTCGGCAGACCGCCGGTGTGACTCGCTGAGTCCGGAGGTTGCTGATCGATGCGAAATAGCGTACACAATCACAGAACAGATGACTCCGGCGCGGATGTGTCGGTGTTGACACGCGATCAAATGCGAAAGCCGTCTGTTGCGGTTTCCTGCTTGCTGTATCTGATCAGTTTTTATCAACGTTTTATATCTGTGGGAACCCCGGGATGCTGTCGGTTCGATCCCACCTGCTCCGTCTATGCCGCTGAGGCAATTCGTCGACATGGGGCGCTTAAAGGTGGGGGTCTTGCGATATGGCGAATCCTGCGATGCAATCCATTTTGCCGGGGAGGATACGATCCCGTTCCCGACAAAAAATCAAATGACCATTCCGCGCAAAGAACGTCTGACAGGTTTGACGGTAGAGGGCGGAAGGCAAGAAAAGAGGCGACATGACATCATTTATTTCGGTTCAACTCGGTTTGTTGGATCCGCTATACTCGCTGTTCGGGTGGGTTCTGGGTGCACTTTATTCGTGGTTGAACAATTACGGACTCGTTATTATCCTTTTCACCGTGATCATTCGCGCACTCCTGTTGCCGCTCGGTCTCAGAAGTCAGCGGGGTACGCTGCGTCAACAGACGCTGCAATCCGAGATCAACGAGATCAAGCGCCGTTATCCTGACAATGCGCAGAAAGTTCAGGAGCTCACGCAGAAACTTTACAAGGAAAACGGCATTTCGATGACATCGGGGTGCTTGCCCTCGATTCTCCAGTTGGCGATTATTTGGCCGATTATTTACATTTTCCGTGCGCCTCTACGTTTCATTACGAATGTCCCCTTCTATAACGTGACAAAGATAGGCGAAGTGCTGGAGGCACAGGGATTGATGACAGCGGCTCAAGTCAAGAATCTCGCCGTCATGGATATTCCGATTCTGAACGGGCTGCGTGATTCCGGTTCTGCGCTCCAGCAATCTGTTCAGGAGGGGTGGATTCAGCTGCCGCAGGTGATCAATACGAATTTTCTCGGCATCGATCTCGGGATGACGCCATCTTTCAAGCCGTGGGAATGGTTCGGTGCCGACTGGCGCGTCCAACTGCCGCTCGTTTTGCTGATCTTGATTACGATGTTTACGTACTGGTTGCAGATGCGCGTCATGCGGATGAGTACGGCTCGCCCCGAGAAAACAAAAGAAGAGAAAGCGCGTGAAAAGGCGAACCCTGCCAAGCGCGGTCAGAATCCCGACCAAGCTGCCGGCATGATGAAGACAATGAATATTTTCATGCCGATCGTTATGCTGTTTACCATGTTCAGCATGCCTTCAGCGATGTGCCTGTACTGGCTTTTCCAGAACATCATGTATTTGATTCAATCGTTACTCGGTTACAAGTTTTATGTGACGCCCCTGCGTCTCGCATATGCAGAAGAGCAAGCATCATTCGATCGCTCACGTGGGAGAAGTGCGGATTCATCCGCTGATGGAGAAAAGGACGGTTTTTTCAAAAACCTCGTATCGAAGTTTAAGAATCGCGAAAAGCAGGGGTGATTCTTTAAATAAAGCGCGTCGGCGACGCGGAAAAATAAACGAAAGCGACGTGAGACATCGAGACGCACGATCCAAGTGGTTTTAGCAGGTGTGTCGATGTTGCGAAAAGCTTTGCGATGTGCGTGAGGAGGATACCCGAATGGAACGCACCATTGAAACAACAGGCAAGACAGTCGATCAAGCTGTCAAGCAGGCATTAAATGAATTATCCGTCAGCGAAGACAAGGTGCTGATCGAGGTGTTGGATGAAGGGGAGACAGGCGGTTTGCTTGGTTTCGGGCGCCGTCCGGCATGTGTGCGTGTGACGATACTCGATGACGATATGAATTATGAGGATGACGACGAAACGTTTGAAGATGATGACGACGAAGACGATTACGAACGCGTCGATCTCGATGATGAGGATTTCGATATGGAGTCATCCGATGAGAACGGCTGGCGCGTGCCGGAAGATCAGCGAGGTCTTATTCCCGCCGAGAATGCCGCACTCGATTACGTGCAGGATATGTTGTCCGGGATCGGCATCCACGGGCGCATTGAATCGTACCTCGGAGGTGACAACACGCTTCATATCGACATTATCAGCAACGACGGCGGCGTTGCGATCGGTCGTCACGGTGAGACGCTTGACGCGATTCAGTATCTGACGAATATCGTTGCGAATCGGTGGATCGATGAGTATTTAAGAGTCGTCGTCGATGTCGGCGATTACCGCCGCCGCCGCGAACAGCGGCTGCAGCAGACAGCCAGAAAGATCGCTGACCGCGTTCTTGACAGGGGGCGAGCATCGAAGATGAAACCGATGTCGCCTGCAGAGAGGCGTATCGTCCATATAGCACTTCGCGACATGGACGGTATTACGACGTACAGTGAAGGCGTCGATCCGCGCCGCTATGTCGTTATCGCACCGACGGCAGGTTTGGAGATTATTGACTGACACCATGACTAATATGGATCTTGATACGATCGCGGCATTTTCGACACCGCCGGGCGAAAGCGGCCTGGCGGTGCTTCGCATTTCAGGTTCTTTTGCGGCTTCGATATGCGATTGTCTGTTTGTGCCCTCATCCTCGCGATTCAAAAAACCGTCCGATATGGAAGGTTATACGCTTGCCCACGGCTATTGGGGCGCAATCGACGAGGTGGTGCTCGCCTGTTTTCGAGCGCCTTATTCGTACACAGGTGAAGACGTCTACGAAATTTCGTGCCATGGCGGACAGGCAATTCGCCAAGCTGTTCTCGACAGCGTGCTCGCTGCCGGCGCCCGCGCTGCAGGTCCCGGAGAGTTTAGCCGTCGCGCGTTTTTCAACGGGAAGATGGATCTCACGGCAGCGGAAGCCGTGATGGATATGATCGGCGCTCAAGCCGAAAAACAAGCGCAGGCGGCGTATCGGCAATTAACGGGCGGCGTGTCGCGTGTCATACACGAAAGGACCGATCATCTCTACGGAGCGCTCGCCCGGCTTGAAATGTTATTGGATTGGGATGAAGAGGAGGAACGCCCGGAGGATCGTGAACTGCTCGTGCATGAATTGGAGCACTCGGAGCGCGAGTTACGTCTCTTGGCAGACAGTTTCGCCGGCGGACGCATCATACGTGAAGGACTCGCCGTCGTGATCGCGGGCAGTCCCAATGTCGGCAAATCATCGATCCTCAACGCTCTTTCAGGACATGACCGTGCGATTGTCAGCAATATCCCCGGCACGACGCGCGATACGGTCGAGATCGATCTCACGCTGAACGGATACCTAGTTCATCTGACCGACACGGCAGGGCTTGCGATTGACAGTCAGGATCCCATTGAGCGCGAGGGAATCATGCGCGCGGAAAGCGCGCTCCGCGCGGCGGACCTCGTTTTGTGGGTTTTGTCGCCGCCTTTGCTTCCCGAGGATGAACGCCGGCAGGAAGAAACTCGGATTGAGAGATGTCTCGAGGAGGGTAAGGAGCTTCTCCTTATATTGGGCAAGGATGACTTGCGTCCGTCACTTCCTGCAGAGGAAGATCCTGCGCTTTATGCTGCCGAACGTTTCCCGGATTTGCCGACGCTGACATGGTCGGATCGCTCCGAGGATGATTTACAACGCCTTAGGGAGATGTTGGTGCGATTTATTGAAGGCGGCAGCCTCAACTCTGCGGAGGAAACTCCCTCCGTCACCCGTCACGAACAAGTGAAATCGCACGGTGAAGGACAAAGTCACAGTATGCTGACGCATGCGCGCCACAAGGTTGCCGTCGACCGCGCCGTTGAGCTTGTCGGTCGTGCGAGAGCTGATCTTCAGGCCGGTCTTTCGTTCGATCTGGTCGCCATTTCATTAAAAGAAGCGCTGACGGAACTCTCGACCATTACGGGCGAAGACGTCTCCGAGACCTTAATCGAGCAGATATTCAGTCGGTTCTGTATCGGTAAATAACGATGTTGTCACTCGCTGAAGCACGCAATCAAGAAAACGCCTTTGTTGCCGGAGAAGCCGACATCATTGTTGTTGGCGCCGGTCACGCCGGTTGTGAGGCGGCGCTTGCGGCGGCACGTCTCGGGCGCCGCGTTCTGCTGTTTACGATGACGCTCGACAGCCTTGCCAACCTGCCATGCAATCCCAACATCGGCGGCACGGCAAAAGGTCAAATGGTCAGGGAGATCGACGCCCTCGGCGGCGAGATGGGGCGATTGGCGGATCGCCATATGATCCAGTACCGTATGCTGAACGCGACAAAAGGTCCTGCCGTCATGTCGCCTCGCGCGCAGATGGATCGTACGGGCTACCAACGCGGGATGAAAGAAGTGCTCGAATCGGAACCCCTTCTCTCGTTGATTCAGCAGGAGATCACGGGGCTTCTTGTGGCAGGCGAGAAGGGTAAAAGAAAAATTGAGGGTGTTGTTGCGGCGACCGGTTCGCTTTACGTGGCGAGCGATGTGATTCTCTGTCCCGGTACCTTTCTCGATGCGCGCGTCATTATCGGCGACTCGGTGCGCAGCTCCGGTCCTGATCAGCTTGCTCCGGCTTCCGGGCTGGGTGACGCTTTGACGGCGCTCGGATTGCCGACTCGACGTTTCAAGACGGGGACGCCCGGAAGATTTCACAAGCGCAGTGTCGACCTTGAACAGATGGAGCTTCAAGCAGCCGACCGCAATGCGAGACCTTTCTCTTTTGAGCATGAGGACGACCCGTCGTGGCGCCCCGCGGCGGAACTCGCCTGCTATATTACGTGGACAACGGATGCGACGAAACAGCTTCTTTCCGACAACATGGACCGTTCACCTCTATATTCCGGAGTGATCGAGGGGGTCGGACCGCGGTACTGCCCATCCATTGAAGATAAAATCGTTAAATTCCCCAACCATTCACGCCATCATGTTTTTCTTGAACCGACAGGTTTAGATACGCAAGAGATGTACGCTTCCGGTCTCTCAACGTCCATGCCTGAGGAGATTCAGCGCGCGATGCTCAAAACAGTCCCGGGGATGGAAAATGCCGAGATCATGCGTCCCGCCTACGCCATTGAGTATCTCTGTGTCGATCCGACCGTCTTGGAATTATCTCTTGAAGTGAAAGGGATCGAGGGTCTGTTTCTCGCTGGTCAAATCAACGGATCGTCGGGATACGAGGAGGCGGCGGCACAAGGGCTTATAGCAGGCATAAATGCCGTCAGGAAGCAACAAGGAGAGGAGCCTCTCATCATTGACCGTTCGGAAGGTTATATCGGCGTTCTGATCGATGACCTCGTGACGAAGGGCACGAACGAGCCGTATCGCCTGATGACCTCGCGCGCGGAATATCGCTTGCTTTTACGCCAAGATAATGCGGATGCCAGATTGTCGCCGATCGGATACGAGGTCGGTCTGCTCTCGGAAGAGCGTTGGCAGCGCTTTCTTGAAAAACAGCGGATGATCGATGGCGAGAAGGAGCGCTTGAGCGAGGTGCGTGTCCGCAAGTCCAAGCTGTCGGATCGTATTTTGCAGGACGCCGGGAGCACGCCTCTCAAGGCGACGACTCGACTGTACGATCTCCTCAAGCGACCTGAGCTCAATTACGAGATGTTGGCGCCGCTCGATCCTGAGCGTCAGGAATTGCCGCCGTCAGTACAGGAATCGGTCGAGATACAGATTCGGTACGAGGGTTATCTCAGGATGGAGCGAGATCGCGTGGAGAGATTTAAGAAGCTGGAGCACAAGCGCCTCCCGAGCGAGATCGATTACGAACGCATCAGAGGTCTTCGCCTCGAAGCGCGACAGAAACTCAGCGAGCGCCGACCTCAATCGATCGGTCAGGCGAGCCGCATCTCGGGCGTCTCTCCTGCCGATATTCAAGTGTTGCTCGTCTATATGGAGCAGTGGAACGGGTAGAGCCGATCATGGACGAGGGCATTATCGTCAAAGCGCTTGAGCGTGCGGATATCGCCGCATCGCCTGAAGTCGTTCGGCGTACTGCACTTTTCGTTGAGCATTTGAAGAAAGTCAACGAAAAAATTAATCTGACGGCGATCACGGATGACGAATCGATCGGGACGCGTCATCTCCAAGATAGCTGGATGCTCTGTTCCTATATACCAAAAGGCTCGACGCTGATTGACGTCAGCTCCGGAGCGGGTTTTCCCGGTCTTGCGCTCAAGATCGTTCGTCCCGACCTCGATGTCACGTTGCTCGACTCCGTTCGTAAGAAAACTGACTTCCTTGATAACGCGGTTGAACTTCTCGACCTCGACCAAGTTCGCGCGATTCACGGTCGTGCGGAAGAGCTCGGCAGAGATCGTTTGTACCGTGATCGATTCGACGTCGCCGTCGCGCGAGCCGTCACGGCATTGCCGACACTGCTGGAACTATCGCTCCCGCTCGTCAGACCGGGCGGTCTATTCATCGCCATGAAAGGTCGAGACGATGAAACGGCGGCATCGAAACGAGCTCTCGAAGAGCTAAGGGGAAGAATTGAAAAAGTCGTCCGTTACGAGCTTCCCGACACCGATCATGCGCGTTCACTCGTCATCGTAAAAAAACTTTTCCCCACACCTTTACGTTATCCTAGGCGAATGGCAGCCATCAAAAAAAGTTCCCTTTGATTCATCCTTAAACAACGCGCTGATGCACGGCTCATAGCGCGTTTTAGAGGCTGATATTAAGCATTTTTGCGCACTTTTTTACAGGTGTTTTACCGTCGTCTATGGTAAAATATATATGACATAAAAACTCGAAAATGTTCTCTTTTTAAAACTATTTTCCATGAAGAAAAGGGAGGAATTTATGGCATCGGAGCCAAACATCAAAAACGATTATCAGCAGCGCGAAGAAGCTGTCGACGCGGCATTTCAGAACCCGGATAATGTCGTTATACCGGTCGATCTCGACCAGGAAATGAAAAAGTCCTTTATCGATTATGCCATGAGCGTTATCTCGGACCGTGCGCTTCCCGATGTGCGCGACGGACTCAAGCCCGTACACCGGAGAATCCTATACTCCATGTATACGCAAGGGTTTACCGCGGACAAACCACATCGCAAAAGCGCGACGACGATCGGTGACGTGCTCGGGCGTTTTCATCCGCATGGCGACCAGAGTGTCTACGATGCGCTCGTTCGATTAGCGCAAGATTTCTCGATGCGTTACCCGCTCGTCGACGGTCATGGCAACTTCGGATCGAGAGACGGCGACCCGCCTGCTGCCTATCGTTATACGGAAGCGCGTCTGACACGTCTCGCAGGCGAGATGATGTCCGACTTGAACAAGGATACGGTCGATTTTAAACCGAACTATGACGATCGCTTTGAGGAGCCGACCGTCTTGCCGGCGGGATTTCCTAACCTGCTTGTGTCAGGTTCTACGGGCATCGCTGTCGGGATGGTGACGAATATCCCACCGCACAATCTGCGCGAAGTGATCGCGGGTACGATTTTTCTGATCGACAATCCCGACGCGACGGTTGATGATTTGATGGAGTTCATCCCGGCGCCCGACTTTCCGACGGGCGCTCAGATCATGGGCGTCTCGGGAACGCGTGCTGCTTACAGGCGCGGTCGCGGACGCATCGTCGTACGCGGTCACGCGGAGATTGAGGAAATCGCCAACAACCGTTATCGCATCGTCATCAAGTCGCTTCCCTATATGGTCAATAAAGCGCGCCTGATCGAAAGGATCGCGGACTTGGTCAAGGATAAGCGCATTGAGGGTATTTCCGACGTGCGCGATGAGTCGGATCGTCACGACGATATCCGTATTGTTGTGGAGCTGCGGCGCGATGCGACCCCGATGGTCGTATTGAATCAGCTTTACCGGCATACGCAATTGCAGGATACGTTCGGCGCGACCATGCTCGCACTTGTGTCCGAGGACGGCAAGTATGTACCGGTGCTTCTCAGCCTGAAAGATATGCTCGAGCATTTCATCAAGCATCAGGCGGAGGTCATCACGCGCCGCATCAGCTTTGATTTGGCGCGCGCGGAGGCGAGGCTCCATCTTGTCGAAGGATTGCAGCTCGCGATTGATTACATCGACGAGGTCATCACGATCATCCGTCAGTCCGCCGACGAGGAGACGGCGAAAGCGCGTCTCTGCGAACGTTTCGGATTGTCCGAGAAGCAGTCGCAACACGTCGTCGACATGCGTCTCGGTCGACTCTCCGGTCTTGAACGCGAGAAGCTGTTGGCGGAGAACGTCGATTTAACGGACAAGATCAAAGGGTTCAAGTTGATCCTTGGCGATGAATCGCTCCTTCATGTAGAGATGAAAAAAGAGCTGCAGGCGATCGCGGACAAGTACGGCGATGACAGGCGAACAGAAATACTGCCTGCCGGAGAATACGAGATCGATGACGAGGAATTGATCGAAGAGGAGCAAGTCGTTATTGCCATGTCGAAAGCCGGCTACATCAAGCGGATGCCTGTCGATGTGTACAGCGCTCAGCACCGAGGCGGGCGCGGAATCACGGCGATGCAGACGCGAGAGGACGACTTCGTCGATACGATCATCATCACGTCGACGCACCAGACGCTGTTATTCTTTACCGACTTTGGGAAAGTCTACGAACTCAAGGGATATCAAGTGCCTGAGTTCAGTCGGACGGCGCGCGGGATCGCGATTGTTAACCTGCTGCATCTTGACCCGGAAGAAAAAGTCCGCACATTAATTCGTATCGACTCATACGACCAGGGCGGCAATCTCGTCATGGCGACGGCGGACGGTCTCGTCAAGAAGACGTTGCTATCCGACTACAGAAATATTCACAAGGGCGGTCTAATCGCGATCAAGATGCGCGAGGGCGACAGACTCGTCAATGTACGACTGTCCGACGATGAAGATGATATTCTGCTCGTCACGCGCAATGGGTTGTCGATCCGTTTCAATGAATCGTCCGTCCGCGCGACGGGAAGAAATACGATGGGTGTCAACGGCATCAAACTGAGCGAAGACGATCAGGTGATCGGCATGATCACGACAGACGGCGACGGGACGCTTCTCGTCGTCACTGAAAACGGATTCGGCAAGCGTACTTCTCTCTCGGAATACCGCGTTCAAAACCGCCACGGCGTGGGGCTTATCACTTATAGGACGACAAGACGCACGGGAAAACTGATCGGTGTCGCAGAGGTGACAGACGAAGACGATGTTCTTCTTATCAACGATCACGGTATCATCATCCGTTTCCGTGCGAGTGAGATCCCCATTATGGGGCGCATCACGTCAGGCGTCACGCTGATGAAAGTCCGTGAAGGGCTGGTCGTCGATATGTCTGTCGTCTCGCCCGATGAGGAGTGTGAACATGAAACTGTCAACGGCACCGCGCCGGATGACCTGAACGACGAAGCGTATGTCGATGATTTGGAAGAGAGTGCAGACGAAGAGGAGCTTTCCTAAGAGGACGCTCCTGAAACTGAGATTGTGTTTTTCGACCAACTCTCGTAGAGCTTTCCTAAGAGGACACTGCTGAGACTGAGATTGTGTTTTTCGACCAACTCTCGTGGAGCCCTCTTAAGAGGACGCTGCTGAAACTGATTCGTGAAGGAGTTAACGTGCAAGCGCGCCAAGCGACAAAAACGCTTGTCAGTTTAGAGTCATACGAATAAGATGGAATCAGAAAAAGAATAATAGAAACGGGGGAGAGATTATCCATGTGGATAGACACTCAACTATTTGAACAAGAACAACGAGAAGCAGAAGAATCGAGTTCGGTTAAGCAGCTCCATCGCTCCGAAGTGCCGGTCGAACAGACATGGGACATGACGACTGTTTTCCCATCCGTGGAGGCATGGGAGGAAGCTTTCGCGGAACTCTTGCCTAAACGAGAATTATTGACAGAGTACAGAGGGCGGCTGACCGAGTCGGCAGACACGCTGTACAAGGCCATTTGCACACGCCAAGAGTTCATGATTGAACTCATGAAAATCGGTGCATACGCTTTCCATCGCGCAGATGAAGACACGTCGGATACCACCTTTCTCGCGATGAAGGGGCGCCTCGGCGCGGTGATCGCGTCCGCTATGGGCGACGATGCTTGGTTCGAGCCTGAGGTGATCGAGATTCCGCCGGAAACATTGGAACGTTTCATCGAGGAAAAGCCTGAACTTGCCGAGTACCGCCATGCCTTCGAGATGATTCTCCGAGAGAAGAAATACAAGCTTTCGCAGGCGGAAGAAGTCCTCTTGGCCAAGGCGTCCCAGATCTTAGGAGCGCCCGATGAGATTTTCGGCATTTTATCGAATGCCGACATGACATTTGATCCCATCGTCAACGAAAAGGGCGAGACGGTTCCGATGTCTCATTCGCATCTCGGCGTGTATCTTGAGAGCCGTGATCCGCGCGTGCGCCGTGACGCTTTCAAGAGCATGTACAAAACATTCGGTCAGTTCAGGAACACATGCGCGACGACACTGCAGAACGCGATCCGCGTCGATACGTTTAACAAGAACGTGCGCGGCTTTACGACGGGACGCGAGGCGTCTCTATTCAGAAACGCCGTGCCGGAATCTGTTTACGACAGTTTATTGGAAGCTGTGAACGAGCGCTTGCCGCTCTTGCATCGCTATGTCCGTATGCGCAAACGTATTCTCGGCGTCGACGAGCTCCATTCGTACGACATGTATGTCTCGCTCGTCAAAGAAATCGACTTGCATTTTACATTCGATGAAGCCAAGGAGATCCTGTACAAGGCGCTCGCACCTCTCGGAGAAGAATACATCGGATTGCTGAAGCGCGCGTTTGAAGAGCGCTGGATCGATTGGGCGGTGAACACGGGCAAGCGTTCCGGAGCGTATTCCGGCGGCACTTACGCTACAAATCCGTTCATTCTGATGAGCTGGCAGGGAACATTTGATAACCTCTTTACGCTTGCACACGAATTGGGGCACAGCATTCACTCGTACTACACGCGCAACGCGCAGCCGTTCCAGTACGGTCATTACCCGATTTTCCTCGCGGAGATCGCTTCAACGTGTAACGAGATCCTGTTGTCGAATTATTTGCTCAAGACAGCGGACAGTGACGAGATGCGCGCCGCCGTGATCAGCCACTACCTCGACGGAGCCAAGGGAACCGTGTTCCGGCAGACACAGTTTGCCGAATTTGAGCACATGATCCATCTTGCCGATGAAGCCGGCGAGGCACTGACGGCAGATTTTCTAAGCGAGAAATACGGCGAGCTTAACAAGAAGTACTACGGCGAAGCGCTTACATTCGATCCCGATATCGCCAACGAGTGGGCGCGTATTCCGCACTTCTATTACAACTACTATGTTTTCCAGTATGCGACGGGATTCTCCGCCGCGACGTCTTTCGCGGATGCGATCCTGACCGAAGGTCAGCCCGCCGTCGATCGTTATCTCGGATTCCTCAAGGTTGGATCGTCCGACTGGCCGATCGATGTGCTGAAAAATGCCGGCGTCGACATGACGACACCCGAAACGATCGTAAGAGCTCTCGATGCCTTCGAACGAGGTCTCGACGAGTTGGAAGCGCTGATGGGATAGAACGACGCCTGATCTCGTTTCTATCATCAGATTCACCCCTGTCATGGCGGCGGTCATCGGTATGATCGCCGTCCTGCGAAAATAGCAGAAGAAAACCAGGGATGGCATGACGGGATTAAAAGAGAAAGATAAAAGATAAATGTCGTGACTCGAGAAAGCTGATGATTGCGAGACAAAGGTCAACAGAGAAAGAAAATAGATGAATGGTGCGACCCTCAGACTCGTGATTCTACGACGTGATACATGACAGGAGAGTGTATATGAGATTCCATCTTAAGAATCTGTTTAGCGGCGAACCGATCGCCTATCGCAGCCGTGTGATACCCACACGTCCTTTGGGTGCCGGTGTCGGCGTCACGTCGGCACCCGTTCTCATCAAAAATGCTGAGCAGTTTAATAGTTTTGTGGACGGGACCCGTTACGGCTGGCAGTGGGATCAGGCACGTCTCGATGAATTATTCAAGAAGTATAAGGCAAGTTTTTTTGAGAACCGCGTTCTGGCGGCGGGCGTCGTGAGCGCCGGTTCCGGTTCGACACGGGTAACGGTCTCCAATGTTATCAAGACAGATACAGGCGTACAGATCATATTACGACTTGAATCGCCTGAGATCGGAACGACCGATATGATGAGTTGGCATTATTTCGTTGAGCTGCTCGCCGAAGATGTGGGCGATGGCGACGTGTCGACCAATCTTCCTGTATCTAAAGGCAGATCGAGAAGAGGATTTCCTGACGTGATCGTCGCTGACCGCTGAGCGACATTTGTTAAAGGTCTGTTCGGATCGCGTCGGGCTGTGTTTGAGAGCAAACGGCATGACGTTTTCCTCAATGTATTTCTGACTATTTCCGCATTATTTTGTATTCATATGCACAGAAAGATACGCTTTCAGCGATCGCTAACGAGTTGTTTTGCGCACTTGCATTTCTTCACAGTCTTGATGTAGAATTCTACTATAAATGGCGGATTGTTCCGTTGCTTGTTTGGCATGGAAGCGTTCCGCCCTTTTCCGATGTTCATTTGATATCTGAGGAGATGATTTAGATTGAGTAACACATCGACAAAACTGTATCAAATTGATAGTGGATTTAGTACGCATTAAACTCGCATGTTCAGAAGAACTGCGGGTTTTTTCGTGGAGAGGAGTACAAGGATGAAAAAACATATGAGAAAAGCGCTTTCGTTCGTGCTGGTTCTTGGTTTGTTGTTTTCTGCAGTAGCTGTGTCCGCATTCTTCATGCCGTCACCGA
>JAAZMK010000073.1 GCA_012798865.1 Clostridiaceae bacterium
AACAGAACCATCGGGAGCGTCCCCTTCGTCCCGCCTGTCGCCGGGTTTCTCCTCGCCTCTGAAGTGATTCGCGATTTGACTTCATTTCCCGCTGAGAAATAAAGAATCACCCACGTCAGTTTCTTCTTGTGTCCTCGATCAAGGATGACGGCAGTTGAAACGTTAACCTCGAGCAGAAAGATCCATCCCGAGGTTCGATCGTTGACCAAATTGTCAAGCTGATTTTCAGTGCCTATATCGTTCAGATATAGATCATGACCGTGCGATAAAGAATCAGTTCCATATAGATGGCGAGCGTGCAGAAAATAAGCGCCATGAGAATGCGCGTCACGACCATCCGCATCGGCAATACGGCGCCTGATGTTCTTTCAATCATACGAAAAATGATGTCTAAGATTACAGCGGCGATAAGCCAGCTCAGCGGGATAAGGAACAGTTCCCATCGCGTCCCCTGTCGTTCAATCACGGTAAGCGCAAGGATGCGAGCGGGCACCTTTTCCGGCATAAGAAAGAAAAGCGGAATTGCCGTCAGAAAAGGGGCGAGAGAGAAAAACCAGTAAATGGCATAGGTCGCTTCTTTTTTCATTCTCTTTTACCTGCCTCTGATTGCGACGAAAACACTTTCGCCCATTCCGTCCCTGACTTCCGCCTCAAAAACGAACGGTGAGTCTTCAAACCACTTACTCGTACTTGGCAACCGGCTTGTTGCCAAGATGGCACATGGATATGCGCACCTTCAAACCACCCATTCGTACTTGGCAATCGGCATGTCGTACAGTATAGCGATGGTTATATCTCTTCTACTGATCCAAGAAAGGCTGCAAACGTTCCTGAAGCCTTTCAAGCGCATATACAATTTGCTCCTCCGTGTGTTCGCTTGTCAAGCAGAAGCGCAACCTCGCTTGACCGCGGGCCACCGCCGGGAACACGGCGGGCGGCACAATAATGCCGTCTTCTTCGAGTTGCTTCGAAAGCATGAACGCAAGTTCATCCGATCCGATCATAATCGGCGTGACGGCTGTCTCGCCGGCAAGACAGGTGTCAAAGCCGTGTCGATCCGCCTCGCGCATGAAAATAGCGATGTTCCGGTGCAACCTTTCGATGCGGCTGTTATCACGCTCCATAATCTCAATCGCTTTGACGACGGCAGCGGCGAGCGGTGGGCTGATGCCGACAGAAAAGACGAAGCCAGGCAAATTATACCGGAGGTACTCGATGAGATTGTGACTTCCCGCCAGATAGCCGCCGCACGTTCCAAACCCTTTTGACAGCGTGCCCATGTGGATGTCAATGTCTTTCGGGTCAATGCCGAAATGCTCGTCCACACCGCGACCCGATTCGCCGAGAACCAGCATCGAGTGCGCTTCATCGACCATCAGAAAACAGTCGTATTCTTTTTTAATTCGGACAAACTCGGGGACGGGCGCGACATCGCCGTCCATGCTATAGGCGCCTTCGATGACGATCAGAACTTTCTCATAGCGATCGCGACGATTCTCCAGAATGTTTTCGAGGGCGCGGTAGTCGTTGTGCGGGAAGGGTCTTGCATCGGCAAGCGACATACGGATACCTTCCGTAATCGAGTTGTGGATTAACACGTCGTACAGGATGAGGTCGTTTTCCGAACAGAAGTTGCCGATGAATGTGACGTTCGTAGAATGACCTCCAACGAGTACGATCGCATCCTCTGTTCCCTTCCAGTTCGCGAGCTTGCGTTCCAATTCCTGATGAACAGTTTTTTCGCCTGCCAACAATCGGCTGCCGCTGGCGGATGTCCCGTACTGTTTGACGGCTTCGATCGCCGCTTCGTTTACCTCCGGATCGCCCGACATGCCGACGTAGTTATAGGAGGCAAAATTGATCATTTTCTTGTCGCCGATGTAGGATACATCGCGGAGCGATGAGTCCTGTGCGACAAAATAAGGATTCCCAAACATTTCAACAGCCGACGCAAGCGAATCGCGACGCGCCTTAAACGCCAGATATTCCGGTGTTTCCTCAAAGGTTTTTATGCGCTGAACAGGCTTGCCTTCCGATGCACCATCGACGGGGCGCGATTCATCGGCGAACTCACCGCCGATTCTTCTGTAGACGAGCGCCGCGATATCATTGACCGTTAAATCTCGGTTAAAGAGTCGCTCATCGATTCTCAAGGCATATTTTTCTTCAGCGTATGTGAGAAGTGAAATGCTTTGCAGGCTGTCGCCGCCTAAGTCTTGCGCAAACCACGATGTCGGCTTGATCCGCTCAAGGGGGAGCGTCAATATCTCGGCAATCATCTCTTGGACCGCCCTTCGCACTTCAAAGAAGGCGGGGTCAGCGGCAAGTTCCGGAATGAAATAGGTGGAGACTTGTTTTTCGACTTCCGTCAGCACTTCTTCGTCGGCAACGACTTGTTGAGACTTCAGAGGGTATTCGCGCATCGGCCATTCGCCCTTCGCAACAGCTTCGGCAATAGGACCTCTGCGTACTTTTGCCGAAGCGGAAAGCTCAAGCGGTTTATCCGAAACAAAGAATCGCTGAACTTGGTGACTCATCGGCACCTTGGCGTTGATGTCGATCACGACCTCCGCCAGCGTATGAGGGTCGGCACCGGGAACGGTCTCGACCATCAGCGCCACTTCGTCGTAATGACCGTCGGATAATCCGAAGATGACAAGGCGCTGTACGCCCGGAATCGTTTCGTATGCTCCCTCCAGCTCATCGGGATAGAGATTCTCACCATCTGCTTTCAGTATGATGTCTTTCACGCGTCCGTCTAAGTAAACGTTCCCGTTCTGATAGCGTCCGATATCTCCTGTTCGGAACCACTCGTCGCGGTCGCGTTTCAGGAAACGCCCGTTCCTCAATGTGCCTATGTAGACGACGTCATTGCGAACGAGCAATTCTCCGTGTCCGTCCGTATTGTCATTCATGGACTCTCCTTCCAGCGGAGCAATTTGAAGCGAATTGCGGTAAAAGGGACGACCGACATTGCCATCGAGACGGAGTTCGACATCCTCACTATTCACAACGGAGAAAATGCCGATTTCCGTCATGCCGTAGCCGTTGACTAGATAATAGCCGAGTCCGTTGATCGTGCGAAGCGCCTCAGGAAGAATGTATCCGCCGCCGCTGACACCGAGATACAATGTATCGCCGAATAATTGACTGCGAATGACGCCGAGAATACCTGCCACCATGGGTGGCAAGTCAACTCCCGCTTGCTGGTAAGAAAGAGAAAGGTCAATCATGGCGTCGAACTCTTCTTCCGTGTTACCGGTCGCTTCGACGAACCGTTTCTTAACAATGCGGGCAATCCCGTTCCATACAGCAGGTATAGCAACAAGTTGCGTCACGCCGCTTCCCTGACACGCCTGTATGATGGCCTCAGGCGACGGCTTCGAAGGAATCACCATCATATTACCCATCACCAACGGGAAAATAAAACAGACGATAATGCCGAAAACGTGATGCCACGGGATGAATGCGAGCGTCTTTTCGCGGAAACCGGTACGAGCCCAGCGATTGGTCTCTTGAGTCAGCGGTATCAGGCACATATACTGCTCGGCTATCCCTTTGTCGTCGTGCACGTAACAGCGCGACAATCCCGTCGTGCCGCTCGTGCAAAGCGTGATGTGTCCTGCCCAATCCGGTCGATCTTCCGCTTTATCGGTCGACGTGTCTCCGTCCTTTCTGCTGACAGCATGAAGCACCTGAGGGTCGCGCCAGTCAGGAACGAACCTGTCCGCCGTCACGATCGGATAAGGCGTCTCACGCGTGGGAGCTTCATCCGTAATCAACGCGATGATGCCCGTTTCCTTCGCCAACACATCCGTTAAATGATCGGGTGCACGAGAGTCCATAAGTACAACGGGATGCCCGGAAGCCATCACAGCCCAAAACAGAGAGGCGAACGTCGGGCTGTTCGGCAATTTGATGCCGACCCATCCGCGCCTGCCGGGATCGTCCGGATCGAGCTCAAGCTCTTTCCTCTCCACTGCCCGCTTCATATCGCTCGTCTCAAAAAACGTCGATACGCGGCGTGTCGTCTCGTCGACCATTCCGAGAAATTCAGGATATGTGATCTTAACAACGTCCCCGTCGGTGTACATCTCCATGACGTCACCTTCGCCAAATTCGGCTGCCATCCTGAAAAGCGTTCGATAGCCCGGATCTTTCCGTAGAGCCTCAGCGCTTTTTTCTATATCAAACATTATTTCTACCTCCTTACAGAGAAGAGCTTCCCCCGCCATTTCGTTCTTTCCGGTGATCGAATTGATCTTTGCCATTTCACGTGTATCGGTTCTGTAAATGGCGAACACAGTCAACGCTTGTCAGGAAAAGCTTATCGCGCAGATGATATTATCTCACTCAATTGTGACGAAGTTATTAATGTGGCGAAAAAACGTCATTTCGTCACAATGGCGACGCAATCTGATGATACGCTGAAATATGCGCTTGGATCTGCCTTTTGACGGCGATACTTGCGAGAACATGATAGATTTTACTTATCCGAAAGGACTTCAACGATTTATGCACTTACCGGAACAACTGACTCATTTAGACAACGGTCACACGATCGCACGCTACAGAATTTTATACCAAGACTGCAATCCGCAACGCCATGTGCACCTGCACCGTTTAATGGCTCTCGCGCAAGACAGCGACGACCACAGCTGCGCACGATTCGACGGCAAGTCTGATGATATTCGCGAGCACGGTTTCTGCTGGATACTCCTCTCTAACACGTTCTCTTTTACCGGAGAACTCCCGAAGGCAGGAGACATATTCGTGGTCGACACGTGGCCGCGGGGAACGCGCGGCGTTCGACTGTTCCGTGAAAATCGTTACTACCGAAATTCTATCGACGAAGCCAACTTTTTCGGGGCGGCATCTTCAGAATGGATCTTGTGTACGCTCAATGATCATCGACCGATGCGTCCATCGTCCGTCGTCGATCTTGAAAAAATGGCAACAGTGAACGATCCAGCCGTCGGCAACATGGAGAATATCCCGCGACTGAAATCGGTTCTCGACAACCGCAAAGAACGTGAAGTGATGCGCTACCAGGTACAGCTTGGTGGTCTTGACACGAACACGCACCTACACAGTTCTTACTACGTAGGACTCGCCATCGACGCCGCAGGTACACATCTCGCGATTGACCCGTTAAAAGAGGAACTTGTCGTGCGCAAACTCCACATCCAGTTCGTAAACGAAGCCAAACTCTTTGACAAACTGGTGTTCTATGTAATCCCCGACCCGGAAAACAATAACCGACTGTCCGTTGAAGGGCGTATCGTCGATTCCGATGCCATCGCTTTTCTCGTTACTTTGGAGTATGAACTGGAGATATGCCACGCTCCGGTCAAGGACTGACGACTCCATGCATGTACTCGTGATTGAAATCGCGCTCCATCTGCCTTGGAGCACATCGCTCAAAGATAAGCGAAAAGTCAGGTACGGTCTGATCGACCGACTAACGCGTCGCCATCGCATCTCCGTCAAAGAAGTGGACTGCCAAGATGCCCAACAGACTCTGCGCCTCGGTATCGCCGGCGTTGTCTTGACAGAGGCAGGAGCCCATGAACTTGAACAATCCATCCTCAAAACGATTGAAGAGAATTGCGATGGCGAGATCCGAGAGTGGAATGTTGAAATCATCTGACCGACCTCCGAAAATCGAATCCTGACGACTCATTCTCTCCGCAACATGGAGATTCGTTTGTTTTTATCTGAACGATGTATTAGCAAAGTTCTTACATGAATGTGACACCGCCTTCTCGCTCATGCCATACTTCCACTCGTCATTTGGTACAATGAGCACATAAAGACGCTATAGGTGGAGGTGTGTATGTCAAACTCAACCGGAAAACTCGACTATAAGAAAACACTGCTCTTGGGCTTCGGCTTTTTAGCGAGCTCATTGGCTTGGAGCTTATACAACAGCTTGGTGCCCGTCCTTCTTGAAGAGCGTTTCATGCTCTCTACGACGATCATCGGCGCCATTATGACGATCGATAACGTCTTCGGTATCATCTTTCAGCCGCTCGTCGGAACTTTGAGCGATAGAACGTTCACGCGACACGGACGACGGATGCCGTGGATCATGGTCGGCATTCCGCTTTCGGCATTCTTTTTCTTCTTGATTCCCTGGGCAAAAACGCTCTGGCTCATGATGGGTTTCATTGTGTGCTTCAACTTAATCATGTCGCTCTGGCGTTCGCCCGTCATCGCACTCATGCCGGACGTCACGCCGCGCCCTTTGCGCAGCAAGGCGAACGGTCTCATCAATTTGATGGGTGGGATCGGAAGCATTATTGCTTTCCTAGCGGGCGGTTACCTCGCGAAACTGGACGAGTCCGGCAGGCTTACGTTCGGAATGGGTTCCGTAATTATGGTTGCCGCTCTAGTATGTCTGCTTCTTTTCGTCCGTGAACCTGTTGCCGATATGTGGCGTCGCGCCCAGCGCGAATCAGTTACGAGACGCCTCACGGCAAAAGAGTTTTCCGAGACATACCTGAAAGATC
>JAAZMK010000173.1 GCA_012798865.1 Clostridiaceae bacterium
GTCGTATAAGACCGAGCACAAAAGGAGACGCAATCCTGTCGCTTTTCCATACACTCAGTTCTAACCGAACCGCCGTCTTTACGTCGCGTTTCAGGCGCAAATAGCTGATCAAGGCGTAAACCAGCATGGCAGCGATCCCGACCGCCCAGATAACGAAGGCAATGGATACTCGGGCTTGCACAGAATGGCTACCGGTGATGGGATCGGGCGCCAATGACTCTTTAAGAATGGGATTGACGACACGGTTGACGAAAGCGATACCGCTACTGATCGCCGGCTCTTCCGCCACCAGGATCTCGGGATTGACTGTCTCGGCGCTCGGAATCAGGCTCAGCGGGCTTTCAATGGAAAAGGGGAAGAGCAACCGCAACGCGACCAGTCCCCACAAAAAAGGAAAGACGCGTTTCGGCGCTTTCCGAAAAATCGCCCGAATCAGAATAACAGCAAGCGCAAGATACGATGCGGTCACTCCCAGATTGATCATTTTCAGGAATAACTCATTCATCTCCCGCCTCTCTCCTATACCGATCGATCATCTTTTGCACCTCGTCGATTTCGTCCTCTGAAATCTTCCGGTGCTTCGTGAAGGCGGCAATAAAGGCAGGCAGGGAACCCTCAAACTTCTTCTCTACCAATTCGTTGATCTCCGCCGCCTGCACTTCCTCCTGTGAAATGAGGGACGTGACAATCGTGTCTTCGTTCTGCACGACGCCGCGATCCGACAGGCGCCTAATGACGGTATACGTCGTCGTAGGTTTCCAGCCCAACTGCTCCTCGCACAGCTTCACAAGCTCGGAGCTTTTGATGGGCTCGTGCTCCCACAGAATCTGACAAAACCGATATTCGCTTTCAAAGACCTTTGGTGTTCCCTTCATTCATTCCGCCGTCCTGACATACATATTTCAATACTCTAATATATTAGAGTGCTTCCATTCTAACCGATTAGAGCGAAATGTCAAGAGACGAATAAAAAATCGGCAATAATTCAATTTTTTCTGATTTTAGGCGCATTCTCTTTTTCACTTTACGCGATCGATTTCGACAAAATGAATGCTGTCACAAGGTAAGGGCAATTATTCCCTCACAATTATTCTAAGCCTCTCGTTATACTCCGGGCATGAGCCATAAAGTCAAAAAGTATATCTACGGAAAACCTGCACTTGATTATTGGCGAGTGCCGTCAATCCGAGGCAACATCGAGCCGGTCGACATGATCTTTCCTGACGAGTACGTTATCTTTACAGACAAGCCCATTTACCGTCCTGATCGTGCCATCATACACACGTGCAGTATCCCTGGCGCCAAGAAATATGTCAAAGGACGAGCGTGCACGCTCCCGCTCGTATTTCTTCAAGTCGCTCGGGAGTACAGCATCCTCGAATTAATTTTTCTAGGACTCCAAATCTGTTCCTACCGTGAGGGCGATCAGCCTCGATGCACCGTCGATGAACTGCGCGCTTGCGCTGAAGAACTGCGAGGGCATCGAGGGCGAAGAAAAGCACTCCGAGCTATTCGCTATCTTGACAACAACTCACGGTCTCCGATGGAGTCAATTCTTTACATGTTTCTGCGTTTACCCAATGCGCTAGGAGGGTGCGGTTTTAGCGAAATCGTTCTCAATGAAAAAATTACTTTGGAGAAAAGCAATAAGACCTATTACGCCGACCTCTACGTCCCTTCCTGTAAGCTTGATATCGAGTACGACAGTGAGGAATTTCACAGCAGCGCCTCGGCATTATCAAAAGATCGGGAGCGTACGTCTCATCTAGAAGCGGAAGGCTATCAAGTCGTTTCAGTGAACTACGAACAACTGAACAACCTCAAAGCCTTTCAGAACCTGGTGCGCCAACTCTCCCGTCTAATACGAAAACGCATTCACATTCGCGCAAGAAAGTATTTTGAGAACTTCGTCGCCTTGCGCGATCTGCTGTTCAAGAAAGGACTTAGTCTTCGCTCACGTTTCCGCAAAATTCACTGGCGAGAAGTACCTCGGTTTCCCGGAGTACGCACCATGTATAGAATCTACCTCGCTGCCTGGAACAGGCTCATCCGGCACCCCAACCTCCCCTTGGTATTAACGCGAGCTCCTTAATTGCCTCATCACTTGAGTTTTGAGCGCGCGTCATTCACCCGGCGCGATCAATACGAGCACTTTAATCTCCTCATCTCTTGAGCTCTGAACAACTGCCGCACATCAAACTGAAATATCGCCTTACACTCGGCTAAAACGTATCATCACTCGATTAGCCACACTCGCCGAGCCATGAGAGTTCATTTTTCTTTCAATACGAAGTACCACCACATAGAAATCGAACCCTTTTTTCCTCGCTCAAGCAACTCTTTAACATCAAAAACACCCCCTCCACCCCCGTCCGACCCCCCTCAATGTACAGATTTTCAACTTAAAACTATTTTTTCTTTACCTAGTAACGCTTGTTCCTCCCTCTTCGCTCACTCTCCTTATGCAATTTTTCACTTTATATCAAAAAATTGTACGAAAAAGAAGGGAGCAGGGAGTGTGTGGCGCAAAAGATAGACGA
>JAAZMK010000074.1 GCA_012798865.1 Clostridiaceae bacterium
CAAGGAAGTCGACGATGTCGTCAAACCCGACGAGCGACTTTTGATCGTTGACGCGATGATCGGTCAAGAGGCTGTCGCAATCGCCGAGGCGTTTGACCGACAAATCGGTCTTGATGGATTTATTATGACGAAGTTGGACGGCGACGCGCGGGGCGGCGCCGCGCTCTCGATACGGCGTATGACGGGCAAGCCGATCAAAATGGTCGGTACGGGCGAGAAGCTGCGCGACCTTGAAGTCTTTTATCCCGACAGACTCGCCTCACGCATACTCGGCATGGGCGACGTGCTGACGCTGATTGAAAAGGCTTCGGACGCGTTCGACGAGAAACAGGCGCAAAAGACGATGGATCGCCTCAAAGCGAACACCTTTACAATGCAGGATATGCTTGAACAGCTTGAGCAGATTCAGGATATGGGCTCGATGAAGGAAATGATTTCCATGATTCCCGGTATGGGGCAACGGATGGGAAATTTGGAAGTCGATGAGAGGGGACTCATACGCACGCGCGCCATCATTCAGTCGATGACCGTGCGCGAACGTGAAAATCCAAAATTGCTTAATGCGTCGCGCCGTCGTCGCATCGCCGCTGGGAGCGGCATGACGGTACAGGACGTCAATCGCGTTGTGCGTCAATACGACGACATGCTGAAGTTGATGAAACAGTTCGGCATGCTCGGCGGAAAGAAGGGACGGCGTAAGCGTCTGCCGTTTGGCGGCTTAGGCTTTTAAAATTTCGAATGCCGCTGAAAATATAGATTTTTGCAGTGACAAGGTCACTGTGAATATAAATACGATCATACATATTGGAGGAAAATATGGCAGTAAAAATTCGTCTCAAGAGAGTCGGAAAGAAAAAGCAACCTTATTACCGCGTTGTCGTCGCCGATTCGCGTTCACCGCGTGACGGTCGATTTATCGAGCAAATCGGCACGTACGATCCGCACACCGATCCGTCTACTTTCAAAGTTGACGCCGACAAGGTCAAGGATTGGATTTCGAAGGGTGCGCAGCCGACGGAAACAGTCAAAAAACTGTTGAAGTACAACGGTATTTTGGAGTAAGTCATGAAAGATTTGTTGAAAACTGTAATTGAGCCTCTTATCCGGCATCCGGAGGACCTCGTGATTGAAGAGGAGACTAGGGGTAGGGAAGTCGTCCTGATCGTCCATGCCCATGCGGAGGATATCGGTCGCGTAATCGGGCGCGGCGGTCGACGGGCGCACGCCATCCGTGCCGTCATGAAGGCAAAGGGCGCTATGGACGGCAAACGCGTATCGGTTGATATCGTTTCATGAAGTCGGTTCGTCTTCTAATCGGTTACCTTCAGCGCGCGCACGGAGTCCGTGGCGAAATTCTTACGAGAAGTCTTACGGATGACGACGCGCGCTTTACGGAGGGTATGAGATGCCTTCTTGTGAAGGATAGGGATGCCGAGCCCTACGGCGAAGTGACGATCACCAACATTCGCGCGACACCGTCAGGTCTTTTGCTTGCGCTTCGCGGATGTGAAGACCGTGAAACGGCTAGGAGCTACTGCGGCTCTTACCTTGCCGTCAACAGGGAAGATGCGATCGAACTTCGCGATGACGACGAATTTTATACAGGTGACCTCGTCGGGGCGCGCGTCATCGATCGCTCGCTCGGCGATCTCGGCGTGTTGGTCGACTTTATCAGTGCCGGTGGATCAGAGGTGCTCGTTGTCCGAAAACCCGGCGAGAACGACGTGCTCATTCCATTTCTAAAATCGATCGTTCCGTACGTCGATATCGAGACTGATACGATTGAAGTCGTATTGCCTGAGGGGCTATTCGAGCTCTACAGAGAGTAGTCATGAAATTTTCGATTCTTTCACTTTTTCCCGAGCAGGTGCGCGAAGCGCTTGACTTCAGCATGACGGCTCGAGCCCTGGATCGAGGTTTGATTGAGCTCGAACTCGTACAGATACGCGATTATGCGATCAATGACTATGGACAAGTCGACGATGCGCCCTACGGGGGAGGTCGCGGGATGGTGATGATGTGCGATCCCGTCTATGATGCATGGCTTTCTGTCATTGAGAAGGCAACACACGACAAGGAAGATCGATCCAATGAAGGTGGAGACAGCGTCGATAATTGTCAGTCCGTACATACCATCCTCCTTTCACCCGCTGGAAAAACGTTTAATCAGGCGATGGCTCTCGAGTTATCAAAAAAATCGCATATCGCATTTATTTGCGGTCATTATGAGGGCGTCGACGCGCGCGTAATCGACGAGATCGGCGCCGATGAGGTCTCTTTGGGCGATTACGTTTTGACGGGAGGGGAGCTTGCCGCCGCTGTCATGATCGACGTGATTACGCGTTTGCTCCCCGGTGTTCTGCCCGATGAGGAGGCGTGGCAGCTTGAATCGTTTTCTGACGGTTTACTGGAGTGGCCTCAGTACACGCGCCCTCGTGTCTGGCGTGATCGCGCAGTTCCCGATGTTCTCCTTTCCGGACATCAGGCGAACATCGATTGTGAGCGTGAAGTCTCGCGACTCATCGAGACGATCACTAAGAAACCTGAATTATTGAAAGGGCAGTCAGTTGATAGAGAGTTGTGGGAACTCGTCGCCGATCGGCTAGGGTCGGACGCTTCGAACGACGAGTAGACTAACATATACAGAGGTCGCCAGATTATAAGCCTAAATACTCTAAACCCAATCCAACACAACCGGCTAAAAAGCTCAGGATAAGACCTAATATCGTTTTGTAGGCGATGTATTTTCCGCCTAAGTGCGCCGCTTCGTGAGGTGTTTTGCTCAGTCCGAGGAGAGACCAACTGCTGATGAGTGCGATAACAGTGCCCACACCAGCGCCTGAAACGTAAATGGATGAAACAATGGGCAGGGTCGCGTAAGGACCCATCGCAAGCATGACGCCCCCTAAGACACCTATGATGACGCCGCGGATGCACGCTTCTGCCGAGAGCCAGTTCTGAACAAAATCACGAGGGATTAAGACCTCTACCATACCCGCCAAGATCAACGACA
>JAAZMK010000075.1 GCA_012798865.1 Clostridiaceae bacterium
ATTCCACTGAATTCCGGTACACATGAAGTCTTTATGTATTTTCGCCCCGTTGGATTTGAAACAGGTCTTATGGTCACTTGTTGTGCCGCTGGCGCGCTCGCTTTATTGCTCTTATTCTCCTTCTTGCGAAAAAGACATATCCGTAAAAAGATGGAAGACGCCGAGTTGCCCTTTAGCAAAAAATCAAAAGAGAAAAAGGTCACATCCGAAACAGTAAAAGAGAAATCAGCGCCTGATACGGCTGAGTCGTAGTAACTCCTGCGTTTCCTTAGGCGTCAGTTTTCTCCATGATCCGACAGGCTGCGATCCGAGCGCAATGTGCATGATGCGCGTACGTTCAAGATCGGTAACGTTGTATTGAAAGTATTCGCACATTCTACGTATCTGACGATTCAATCCCTGTATCAGCACGATTCGAAATTCTTTCTCTCCTGTCTGCCATGCGCGGCAGGGCAACGTGATCGTATCGAGGATCGGAACACCTTCTTGCAACGCCTCGATGAACGACGACGTGATGCGCTTGTCAACCGATACCCTGTATTCCTTTTCGTGTCCATACTCTGTTCTTGTCAACCTGTATGCCAGATCTCCGTCATCTGTTAAGAGAATCAGTCCGGATGAGTCACGATCTAGTCTTCCGACCGTAAAGATTCTCTTGGGGTAGTTGATGTAGGAGATGATGTTATCCCTTCGACGCGAATCACTCGTACATGTAATACCGACCGGTTTATTAAATGCAATATAGACGCGATCTCTTTCATGCGGGAGAGTGACGACAGAGCCTTCAACGGTAACTACATCGCCATCTTGCACTTTCGCGCCGGCAACGGCGGTATGTCCGTTTATGGTGACTCGACCTTGTTCGATGAGACGATCAGCCACTCTGCGACTGCAAATGCCGGCTTGCGCGATGTAACGATTAATTCTCATAGAGGCAGTCATCAAAAAGAACTGTCATCGCTATCATTTTCGCTGTCATATACATCTTTTAGCTGACTGAGCGATTGCATGACATCATCTGCATAAGGTATAAAAAGCGTGAACGTTGAACCGACATGTCGCTCGCTTTCAACTGTCAGTTCGTACCCCAACTGATCCGCGATTTCCTTCGCAATTGAAAGTCCAAGACCTGTTCCAGGCTCTTTATGCGCTTTGTCTTCTTTAAAGAAACGATCAAAAATATGTTCGATATCCTCAGCATCAATCCCGATTCCAGTGTCGGAAATTGAGACGAATGCATTCTCCGGCGTTTGACCGATTGTTAGCGTAATGACACCTTCTGAGGAGGTAAATTTCATGGCGTTATCAATGAGTATGATCAATATCTGCTCGATTCTGTCTGCATTACCCCAGACATCGGGACATTCACCGTCCAAACCGATCGTCTCAAGGTTCAAGTTGTGGTCTAGAATCGTCGCTCTATAGTTATCGGCAACGTCCAATACTATTCGTGTAAGATCAATGCGCTCTTGGCGATAAGTTGTAGCGCCCGCCTGAATACGTGATAGTTCAAGCATATCGTTGATGAGACGTGAAAGACGCATTGTTTCGCGGAGAAGTATTTCGTGATATCGATGTTGGTCTTCGGGAGATGTCACCATCCCTTCCGTAAGCGGTTCTAAAAGACCGCGCATTGCCGTCAACGGTGTACGCATTTCATGTGAGACGTTGGCGACATAATCGCGACGCGTCTGTTCTAATCGCTCTGCCTGCGTGATGTCGCGGAACAGACCGACGGCACCATTTATCGTCTGCTGCTCTGTCAGGAGCGGCGTAATGACAACTTGAATGTGGCGATGGTCTTTCGAGATAACACATGTCACAGTCTCTTTCGAATCCATCGCCTGCCGGAAGAACGTATTGATTCGGCTCGTTTCGAGAAAACTTTCGGGCGTCATCTTCGTCGAGTAAGTACGATCTATACCGAAGACGCCGAATATGTTGTCGTTGTACTGCGTTATATTGCCGTGGCGATCGACAGCAACAATCCCTTCGCCGATGCCGTCAATAATCTGTTTCAGACTCGACGCCTGAGCGCTCAGTCGCATAAACGATTCTGAAAGATCCTCTGCCATGCGGTTGATCGTACGAGCCAAGTCACCGATTTCACCTTCCTGTTCCTCGTCAGCGCGCTGCGAGAAATCTCCCTCGCTCATGGACAGCGCGACCTTTCTCATCG
>JAAZMK010000076.1 GCA_012798865.1 Clostridiaceae bacterium
AGGCGAAGCCCTTGAAGGCGTTGAGTTCCAGATTCAAGACAAGGGCGGGAACGCCCAACGATTCGTTTACGACTCAGCGTTGAACGCCTACGTATGGGAAGAATTTGCCCATGCGGGCAATTCATCCATACTGACTACAAACGCTGCCGGTACGATCCTGATCTATGGACTCCCTATCGGCGAGTACGAGTTTTCTGAAACAAAAGAATCGCCCGGCTATAAGCGTCTGCGCAACCCCATCGCGTTCACAGTGAAGGACAACTCCGACGTCACGTCTCCCGTTGTCATTGACCTTGAAAACGAGATGAACGAGGTCACGCTTGAGAAGACCGACCTTGTGACGGGCAACCCTGTTGTGGGCGCGGTCATCCAAATCTTCGATGAAGCGGGCGACCTAGTACGTGAAGTCACGACCGATGAGAACGGACAAGTCCTGATTAAAGGACTCCCCGCCGGCACGTACACATTCCGCGAAGTCCTTGCACCCGAAGGCTACATCCTGAACGAAGAGACATTCACGTTTACGATTGACGAACAGGGTAACGTCACTGGCGTCACTGAGTTTACGAACGAGCCGACCTCGCTTACCATCGTGAAAGAAGATAGGGAGAATGGGCAACGGCTTGAAGGAGCAACGTTCGAGCTCTATCGCTTGCGCGACGGTGAAGAGTCGGAGCTGATGCGCTTCCGTCTGGAAGATGGCGTGTACATTGCCGATGCGACGGGTGATCTTACGTCCGTTGTTTCGAACACTGAGGGTACAATCTCCATCTTGCGACTTCCCTATGGCGACTACCGCCTTGTGGAGACAAAAGCTCCGAAGGGCTATGACTTGAACGAGAAAGCAACGGACGTGACGCTGTCGGATGACGGCGAGACATTAATCGTGACGCTTTTGAACGAAGCGTCAGTTCCACCGGTGGAAACGGGCGAGAACTTTCCTCTCCATGCCATGCCATTCTTCATGCTCACGGTCATCTGTCTTTCGATCGCACTGTATCTCGGTAGGAGGTGGAAAACGCTGAGCTGACACGCTAAACAAAAAACGCCATCGGATGTCTCATCCGGATGTCCCATAGGGATGGCAGAATAATGACGTCTCCAGTGACATGCGCTTATGGATGCTCCTGGAAAGAGGCAAACCGTAGAAAAGAATACCGGGCGGAAACTAGTTATGAATATAAAAAGATGACAGACGAAGAACAGCAGTACATAGCTGAATTGCTCCGTGCCGATCTTGAGAAAATACTGTTCGAGATGATTGATCAGACGAAAGAATAAATCAGACCCTTTGCCTTGAAGAGCTCACACCGGATGTTGCAAGCCCTTTTCAGCATCAGTCGTCGGCTATCTTAATAAGCACATCGAAGAGACGGTCCTTGGGGACACATATCACCTTTTGATCCGTATTGTTTTTGTAGAATATCCTGAAACTGACCGACTTCAGCTCATCGTATTTCTGTCCCATCATGGCGCCGAGCAACCACCCGCGGTCGCCCGCGACCATGTAGCCGAATCCGGCACGTTCAAGGGAGTCATCCTTTGTTACGACGTTAACATCCGTGATTTCCACTCTCCTGACGCCATGCTTTTCCATTTTTATTTCCGCAGAAAGATGGGAGATGAATTTATATATTTTGGCAAAAATGAAAAGCCCCGCCATCAATGCGAGTATGATCAGACCGTACTTGAAAAATTTACCAATAGCTTTCTCAATATCAACAGCGTTCACCACTACGTACAATTGAAAGTGCAACATGTCTATTGAGCCCTTTTGTGCGTATCGTCACGGTTAAAACCCGGCAATTTGTTTGGATACCATCGAGCGATGTCTTGATCGTACGTGACATACATCGTCACATTAACTTTAGCAGGTTTTTTCAATTCTTTCTATTCAAACGTCTCTATGGACATGAGCTTTACGAATACTCTTGTTTGTTGCATGATAGTTATTGGACAGATGGAATGACACGTACAGAGAGTATTTTCACGCAATTGTGGATGAAATTCCTTCCCGCATATTCAGAAAAAATGTCGACCACAAGACGTTCAAAAGAATAATCGGTTTGCCGTTGCTTCCATTGAAAAGAGGTATAACAGATGAAATCTACACCGAGTCGCAAAGCCGGAAAAAGCAGCCGCGTTCTTTTGTCTGAAACAAAGAGTGTTTGCCCCATATGTCTTGAAAGGATTGATGCACGTTATACGGCGGGCGCTGATGGTGTTTTCCTTGAAAAAGATTGTCCCGATCACGGGTCTTTCTGTGTTTTTGTCTGGGACACTCCGTTGGGCTTTCTTAAATGGAAGACGCGTGTCTTCGATGAACCGGATTTCAGGAGTGATTGCCCATACGGTTGTGGTATCTGCGAGCACCACTTGCAGGAAACGTGTTGCGTCTTAATCGAGCTAACGCAACGATGTAATCTCGGCTGTCCCATCTGTTTTGCCTCTTCCGGCGGGGGAGACGTTGTCGATGACCCTGATCTCACGACGATTGCCGGTTGGTACGACATGCTGATGGAAAACGGCGGACCGTTCAACATTCAACTCTCCGGCGGGGAACCGACGATGCGAGATGACCTGCCGGAAATTATCCACTTGGGACGGGAAAAAGGGTTTTCATTTTTCCAGCTTAATACGAATGGTTTGCGGATTGCCAACGAGATTGGATATATTGAAAAGCTTAAAGAAGCGGGACTTTCAACAGTGTTTTTGCAATTTGACGGCTTTTCCGATAAAGCGAACTTCGCGCTCCGAGGGCGCCGCGTCATAGAGGAAAAGCTCCGCGCGGTGCAACGTTGTAAAGAAGCGCATATCGGAGTCGTGCTCGTGCCAACAGTCATGAGGGGCGCAAACGATGATGAAGTCGGAGATATACTGCGCTTCGCGGCTGACAACATGCCTATTGTGCGCGGCGTTCACTTTCAACCTGTTTCTCTTTTCGGCAGATATTCCGCAGGAGATGATGCGCGTATCACTTTCCCCGAGCTGTTTGTAAAGATTGAGAGGCAAACGGGCGGGCAGCTAAAAAGGACTGACTTTTTGCCATCAAACGCCGAGCATCCTCTCTGCGGATTTCATGTGGACTATACGGTGAAAGACGGAAACTGGACACTGTTAAGTAGTGGCGGCGACGGGTGCAGTTGCGGTATATCGAGTCTTCAGGCAAGAACAGTTGTGGCAAGAAAGTGGACGGCTCCCGAAAAGATCGTTCCGTCAGAAACGACGACCTCCATTGATGTCTCATCTTTGGACGGTTTTTTAATGGAGCGGCAGAATACGACGCTAGCGATTTCAGGCATGGCCTTTCAAGATGCGTATACGATGGATTTAAACAGACTTCGCCGTTGCTATATTCATGTGGTTTCCCAAGACGGGAAGCTGATTCCGTTTTGCAGTTATAATTTGAGTTCGGATACGGGAAAAACCTTATATCGATAACTTGAAAACAGGTTGTCGATCGAGAATGAAAACAGTTGCAACTATTTGTCGATTGAACGGAGGGATCGATATGTCACAAGCCAAAGCAAAGTATATGGTAACAAGCGGATTTTTGGGAGCGGGAAAAACGACGTCAATGATTGCTTTCGCGCATGTCATTGACAAACGCTATGGAAAAGCTGCCATTTTGGTCAATGACCTCGGCGCGGACAACATTGTCGATGCCAGCTTTACTGCAACGACAGACATACTGACCATGCAGATCGCAGGCGACTGCATCTGTTATCAGCATGAAAATCTCGTTGACAAACTCAATCAGCTGGTCGATCAAGGCGCCACGGTCATTATGTCCGATATTCCCGGTTGCGGTATCGGGGCGCTTGAACATGTGTATCTTCAGCTTGCTGAACGTAGACCGGGTGAGTTTGATTTGATGCCTTTCACCTGCATCGTGGATCCCGAGCGTCTGCGCTTACTAATGCCTGAAGCGGAGCAGATCAATCTGCCTGCCGAGATGCGTTTCCTGCTTGAGGCGCAAATGGCTGAGGCCGATATCATTGTGCTGAATAAAGTGGATTTGATCAGTGTCGAGGAACAGGAAAAACGCGTGGAGTTCATTAAGGCTTCATTCCCGGACACTCCGGTCTTTTCGATGTCCGCTCTTACTGGGGAAGGAGTCGAAGAGGTTGTTGACTATCTGATGACCCACAAAGCCGCGGCTGTGCATCGTGAAATCGGCTATGGTTCGGAAGCGTTTATCGCCGCTGAGAATTTATTGAGCTGGTACAACCGCCGCGTGTTCTTTGAAGAAAGGGACGACAAGAACATTGATTTTAACAAGGTTGTCGAAGACATTTTTAATCACGTTCGCGAGGGTCTGAAAGCCAGCGACAGTAACGTTCCCCACTTGAAAGCGTTTGCCGCCGGCGAGGGAGACGATTTTGTCAAAGCGAGCCTGATCGGCATAGATTACGACGTTGAATATGACCGAAAATTAACACAGCCTTACAGCGCGATTTCGCTTGTCATTAACGCACGTGCCGTCGCCGATTCACATGTCATGGCGGATATCGTCGAAGATGCACTGGTTGCAATTGCGGACAAATATAACCTCAGGACTCGAACATTCTTTGTCGAGACGTTTGGAATGATGGAGGAAGGACGAGGTGACGGAGGAAGGGCCTCGCGTTATGAATAACTTTGTTCAGCGATTGTAGAGAGAATTGAAAGATTTTCTAAATCAGTTTGGTCTGAAAGTCTTGCTGAGCAAGAGCGAGATAACGCATATGGTGAGATGAACGGTGCAAACTATCGGATGAATTGAACCAGATAGAATGGCAAGTAAAGTAAATCGTCGCTCTTCTTCAAATTTTTGGTGTGGACGACGTACTTTGAATGAATCCTGTCTGAATATTTTTTCGAAAACTCATCAATCGACCTGTGCACTCGATATGTCGATGATTTTACTTCAATGGGACTGACTTTATGGTCGTCTGCCAATAGGAAGTCCACGTTGAAATTCCTCTTTTGAGTTTCATCAAAATAAGTGTTATAAAACAACTCGATCATCAAAAAGTTTTGACTTCTATACTGTTCTCATTTGATTGAGCGTTGAATCTGTTGTCTTTCTTTCGCAGGTTAGTGGGCAATTCTTTTTATACTGTTCTTTTTGCCGGAACGCTTCGGTTAGTCTAAACTAATAAGTGAATGTTTTCACGCTATTTTACTTGCTGAATATTCCGGCCTCGTTTTACGGAACGATGGTTCAACTTGCGGCGGGACGGCGGTGCCGCCGCACCGTAATATCCACTTGCTGTGGTTTGGGGAGGTTTTTTCATGAAAATCAGTAACAAGTTGATTATGGGGGCTTTGTGGCTATTTTCCTATTTGAAGCCGCCTGCTAGAGACGTGGATGTTATTTACGCTCATGCCAAGAAGCATAATGAAAGACAGGTCTTTAAAGTTCCGAGATATAGGAATATTGACTGCGAAGATTTGGTTATTCGCACTGATTCCGGTGACTATCATTGTTTGCGCATGAAGAGAAAGGGTCAAAAGCCTGAAAGGGCCGTTCTCTATATTTGCGGCGGCGGAGGCGTCTACGATTACTGCCGACTGCAGCTCATTCTCGCGAAAAAACTCCTGCGATGGGTCAATGCTGAAATTTATTATCCCTTTTATCCCCCTTCGACAAAGCATCCCGTCAGGGAAGCCTATCGGATGATCTTTGAAACGTATAGAGTCATGCTCGATCAATACAGCCACGAAAAAATAGGGGTTTTAGGTCTGTCCTTTGGGGCAACGGCTGCTATGACCATGATTTCTTGGAATAATTTCTATGAAGAAAATCTGCCTATGCCGACCTTGACGATAGGTCTATCCCCCGGTCATGTGCCGGTCAATCAGGTTGAAAGGGAAAGGCTCGAAAGCTACAGAGGCATAGATCCCTTCATTCCTGTCGAATGGATTGAAGCGTTCGGGCATATCCAAAAAGG
>JAAZMK010000009.1 GCA_012798865.1 Clostridiaceae bacterium
AAAGCATGAGATCGATGGAAATAATGGCGAAGCTCGGACTATCCGCCCTACAAGAGGGTGGTGCTGACCAGACTGTCTGCACTGTGTCGCGCACGGTGACGCGCGAATTGACGGCGGAGTGGGGAGAGTTTAGCTTATATCGAACGATTTTTGATGATTCAGTCGGCTATATGGCGATAGTTGGCGGACGGCGCGGTGTTCTGTCCCAAAATACGGTCAATGAAGAGGCAATACGGGAAGGAGCCGCTAATTGTTTAAAATCGGCGCAAGCCGCCGACCCAGATGAGGCGTGGCAACTCGCTCCTCCTTTGCCTGAGCAGCTCTTCGAGACGGGTCCGCTCACATGTGACGAAGAAAAATTGTTTGAGCGTTGCGAGGAATTTCTGAACGATATCCGCACGCGTTTCCCGCTCATCAGCGCCAGCATGCTCACAGCGACGCATGTGTTGAAGGAAGGCGTCGGTCTTTATTCGACCGGGAGCAGATTTTTTTCGCGGCGCGGCGTATATTCCGTTGATCTTATGTTCAATGCAACAGAAGGAGAAGCGACGTCATCGTTCTTCGCGACCTCCGTGGAGACGCTCGACCTCGACACGCCTTTCATCAAGCTCGGTAGTTTTGAATCGGATCTCGCCGCTATTTCTCGGCAAGTTTTTACAAAGGCGATGGACGAAAAGTTCACGGGGACGGTCTTGTTAACACCGGACTGTTTCGGTTATCTGCTTGCCACGTGTATCGGAACCTACGCGTCCGACGGTGTGATTCTGGACGGCACGAGTCTGTGGCTTAACAAGGTCGGACAACAAGTGGCGAATGAGAAGTTTAGTCTGCAACTCGCGCCGCTTCACCCCGACATTGTGGCAGGTCAGCGCTATACATCGGAAGGCTATCTCGCCGAGGATTTCTACTTGATCGAGCGCGGTGTCTTGAAACAGTTTCATCTCAGTGATTATGCCGCTCGCAAGACGGGTCGTGAACGATCCCCCAACTCATCGTTCGGCTGTTTTATCGTGGAGCCCGGAGATGAGCCGCTCGAGACCATGATTCGCGACATCGAACGCGGGCTTGTCATTGCACGTGTATCGGCAGGATCACCGAGCGCATCGGGGGATTTTTCCGGCGTTGCGAAGAACTGTTTTTTGATTGAAAATGGAGAGATCAAAGAGGCGTTGAGTGAGACGATGATCAACGGCAATTTGGCTGAGTTTCTTATGAACATCAAGACGCTTTCGAGGGAAGTCGTGAAAGACGGCAGTTCCGTGCTCCCGTGGGTTGCCATTGAAGGCGTCGGCATCGCCGGGAAGTAAGGGGTTTCAAGATGGATGAAAACGTAAAAGACAAGGCGATAAAATCGCCGAAACGAGTATTCTGGGAGTTGATGCTGATTGGCATCGCCCTGTTCGCCGCGGGCATCTTCACGCTCGCGAATCCGCAAGGAACGCTTAAGTTTGTTCTGATCGTGTTGGGGGTCGTCTCGATCGTCAGCAGTGTCGGCTTTTTTATGCGCTATTTGCGTATTCGCGAGGAGAAGGGGTGGTTGAGCTCCTTTGTACTAGTGTTGGCAGGTCTGCTGTTTATTTTCGGCATTATTCTTATCGCCAAACCCGATGAGACGTGGCTTTTCCTGATCTATTCGATCGGTTTGTGGTTCATCGCGTATGCCGTGTATTCGCTAGTCGCTTCCGTGAAGCTTAGATCCTTCAGCTCGAAACTGTTTATCGTAACGTTCGTTCTGGCAATCTTGCTTCTCATTGCGGGCGTCACACTGATTTTGTCGCCGACGGTCGGCATAACGTTTATCGGTTTGGTGATCGGGATGGCGCTTATCGTCAACGGACTGGAGTTTATTCTGCTCGCAGTTTCGGAGAAGTTGATCGATCGACGACAGAAAGAATAACGTTCGACGCAAACCGTGTGGTGGTTGCGTATTTTACCCTTTTAACGAGCGTTTCGGCATCGATCAGAAGGGTGGAAATTGCGAAGGAGCGATTGACTGTTGCGCATACATATTAACAGCGTGATATAGTGAAACAAGACAAGAAGAACAGAAGGAAGGTTTTTGCCATGTCAGATAAAAAGAGAATCATAACTTTACCGACACGTAAACTGATCGACGCGGACGTGCGTGACGGATGCGGCGAGTGCCAGACATCTTGCCAATCGGCTTGCAAAACGTCATGCGGCGTTGCGAACCAGCAGTGTGAGCAGGAGCGCGACTAGACGCTTTCTCGCGACAACGGTGAGCTGAAAGTTAGTGCACCCGCAGCGAGGAGTCGATTCTCGCGGAAAGACGACCAGCCAAGCAGAGATTAAAGGTCGGCGTACCGCATTGAAAAATCGGAGTGCCGATTTTTGGTGGATGAGCGGATGATTCATCAGTACAAACTGAACGGCTACAATATCGTGTTGGATGTCGACAGCGGCAGCATTCATCTCGTAGACGATCTCGTCTACGAGATTGTTTCGTTGTACGAAAAAACAGACCGTGATGATATCGTTCGCGTGCTGTCAGATCGCTTTGAGGTCGAGGACATTTGTTCTGCGCTCGACGATGTGCAAGAACTTGTCGATCAGCAGAAGCTTTTCTCTTATTCGGATCATGCGGATCGGCTTTTTGGGGGAGCGGGTCCGACGGTGAGTGAGCGGTCGCAAGCGCTGATCGAACGGGAGCAGACGATGACTGCGCCATGCGAACTTACCGACTTCACCCGCTGTCCTGAAGGCGATATCACGACGAGTTTCCGGAAAGAGAAGAATGTTATCAAGGCGCTCTGTCTCAACGTCGCCCACACGTGTAATCTTGATTGCTCATACTGTTTTGCCGGGCAGGGCAAGTACAAGGGAGAGCAGGCGCTCATGTCTCTCGAGACGGGGAAGAAAGCGATCGATTTTCTCATCGAGCGTTCGGGATCGAGGAGAAACTTGGAAGTCGATTTTTTCGGCGGCGAGCCGCTTCTCAACTGGCAGATGGTCAAGGACGTCGTCGCTTATGCGCGTTCCATCGAAAAGGAAGCAGGCAAGCATTTCCGCTTTACCTTAACGACGAACGGAGTGCTCATCGATGATGATGTGATTGAGTTTACGAACAAAGAGATGCACAATGTCGTCCTCAGTCTCGACGGACGCCCTCACGTGCACAACCGTTTTCGCGTCGATATTGGAGGAAAGGGCAGTTATGCCCGTATTGTGCCGAAGTTTCTTGAGCTCGTTAAGAGGCGAACCCGTGGCACATACTATGTCAGAGGCACGTACACGCATCTCAATACCGATTTTTTAAACGATATTCTGCACATGCTCGATCTCGGGTTTCGCGAGATCAGCATGGAGCCTGTCGTCTGCCGTCCTGACGAGCCGTATGCTCTGGCGGACGAGGATTTGCCGATTATTTTTGAGCAATACGAGAAGCTTGCCGAGGAGATGTTGCGCCGCGAGCGCGAGGGCGATCCTTTCGAGTTCTACCACTTCATGATTGATCTCGAGCATGGACCCTGTATCTACAAGCGGATTACAGGTTGCGGGGCGGGGACGGAGTATCTCGCCGTGACGCCTTCGGGCGACCTCTACCCGTGCCACCAGCTCGTCGACGATCCGTCCTTCAAAATTGGAACTCTTGACGATGGCGTGACGGAATTAGATCTTCAGAACGAGTTTCGAAAATGCAACGTCTTCGCCCGCGACGCATGCCGCGATTGCTGGGCGAAACTGTATTGCGCAGGAGGTTGCGCAGCGAACGCTTTTCATATGTCGGGCAGTCTTCTCGGAACCGATAAATTCGGTTGCGAACTTTTCAAAAAGCGCATCGAATGTGCCATCATGATAAAAGTCGCCAAAGTACACTAATATTCATAGCGTGGTATCACTGCCGTCCATCCGTGTGTGTCTTCGACAGTCTGGCGATGGAGGGCGGTGAGTGCATCGTAGAACATCTGCGCCATAGGACCGATTTCCCTGTTGTTGATGATGATCGATTCTCCCATGTACTGGAGTTCTCCGACGGGCGAGATGACTGCGGCCGTGCCGGTTCCGAAGGCCTCGCTGAGCTGACCTTTTGCGTGTGCCTCGTACAGTTCTTGAACGCTGATGCGACGTTCCTCTACGACCATGCCGCGCTCTCTTGCGAGCGTGATGACGGAGTCGCGCGTCACGCCCGGCAGGATCGTGTCGCCGAGTTCGGCTGTCACGATTTTTCCGTCGATGACGAACATCATGTTCATGGCGCCGACCTCTTCCACGTATTTCTGCTCACGTCCGTCGAGCCAAAGGACTTGGTTAAATCCGGCGTCCATCGCTTCTTTTGTCGCCTTGAAGCTGGCGGCGTAATTGCCGCCCGTCTTTGCGCGCCCCATGCCGCCCCTGACGGCGCGTACGTAGCGTTGTTCGATGCGGATACGGACTGGCTTCATGCCTTCCGGATAGTATGATCCCGACGGGGCACAGATGACGAAATAGATGAACCGATCAGCGGAGTGCGCGCCTAGGCTATTGCCGTCCGAGATCATCGTCGGTCGGATGTAGAGAGATGTTCCCTTGCTGCTCGGCACCCAGTCGCGGTCGAGATCGACTAAACGCGTAATGGCTTCGATCTGGAAGTCTTCGTCCAGTTCCGGCATACAGGTGCGATCAGCGCTGCGATTCATGCGGCGCGCATTGTCGCGAAGTCGGAATGAACCGACGTTACCATCGGACAATCTGTAAACTTTGGTGCCTTCGAATACTTCCTGAGCGTAATGAAAAATCGGCGAAGCCGGATCGAGACAGAGCGGTCCGTACGGGACGATGCGTGCATCGTGCCATCCTATGCCTTTGTCGTATTCGACGATAAACATATGATCGGTAAAAGTTCGCGCAAAGCCCAAGTTGCTCTCATCGATCGGCTTGGCTTTCGGATTTTGCGTTCTGGTAATCTTGATCTCCATGGTTGGTCCTTTCTCAAATCAATCTTGTGCGGGTCAGATACGTTTTGTGTCATTTCCCTTGGAAATTGATCGGGGAAGTATGTGGCGGAATGGGCACGCGGCGCCCCTCTCGCCGCGCGCCCGTAAGATGTCTACGTTGCACTCACCGTCGTACGCAATCGGCGCCTCGCTGGAGAGCGACCTCGTTCAGCTCGACGAGGTGAGCTTTTTTGCCTGTGAAAATGTTTCGCAACATATCCACGACTGTTTCAAATGTCAAGTATTTTGTCGCTTCGATGTAGGCGCCGAGCATCGCCATGTTGGCGACGCGCATGTTGCCGAGTTCCGAAGCGATTTCGAGTGACGGGACGTAGATTGCCCGCACATCGTCACGTTGAACCTTGCGTTCGACGATCGATTCGTTGACGAGGATCAAGCCTCCCGGCTTGACAGCAGGTTCGAACTTGTCTAGTGACGGTTGATTCATGGCAATGAGCTCGCTCGGCTCAAGGACGATCGGGGAGATGATTTCCGTGTCGGCTATGACGACGTTGCAGTTCGCCGTACCGCCACGCATCTCGGGTCCGTACGACGGCAGCCAGCTGACGTTCAACCCCTGCGCCATGGCGGTTTCAGCCATTGTCGTGCCGATCGACATGACGCCTTGTCCGCCGAAGCCCGCTACGATGATTTCGTGATAAGCCATCTTACGCCTCCTCTTTCGTGATGTCTTTGTAAACGCCGAGCGGGAAAACGGGAATCATGTTCTCGTTCAGCCATTCAAGTGCCTTGACGGGAGTCAGCCCCCAGTTCGTCGGACACGTTGACAAGACTTCGATCATCGTGAATCCGCGTCCTTCAAGTTGCAGTTCGAAAGCTTTCCTGATGGCGCGTTTTGCCCTCATAACATTTGCAGGCGATGTGACGGTAACGCGCTCGATGTAGGCTGCGCCGTCGAGCGTGGCGAGCAGCTCCGCGATGCGAATTGGCGAGCCGGCGTGGCTTTTCTCACGACCGAGAGGCGCCGTGGTAGCGCGCTGTCCGACGAGTGTTGTCGGCGCCATCTGACCGCCTGTCATGCCGTAGATGGCGTTGTTGACAAAGATGGTCGTGATATTCTCGCCTCGCATTGCTGCGTGCGTGATTTCTCCCGTACCGATGGCGGCGAGGTCGCCGTCTCCCTGATACGTGAAGACGACTTTGTCCGGCAGTACGCGCTTGATGCCTGTCGCGACAGCAGGGGCGCGACCGTGGGCAGCCTCCTGCATGTCGCAATTAAAGTAATCGTAAGCGAAGACGGAACATCCGACCGGCGCGACACCGATCGTCTTTCCCAGGATGTCCAGCTCTTCGAGAGTTTCGGCGACGAGTCTGTGAATGATGCCGTGCGTGCAGCCCGGGCAATAGTGTGTTTCAACATCGGTGAGACCTTTCGATCTCTGATAGACGATAGCCATATCTTTACCTCCCCAGAGCTTTCAGTGCTGCATTCGCCACTTCGCGAGGTGTCGGGATGACCCCGCCTGCCTGTCCGATGAAGGAGACGGGTTTGACGCCGTTGACGCCGATACGTACGTCGTCGACCATCTGCCCCGTACTCATCTCGACGGTAACGACGACCTTGACACTATCCTGTATGGCTACCTCATGAAGCGCTTCATACGGGTACGGCCAGACGGTGACCGGTCGGAAGACTCCCGCCTTGATGCCCTCTTTCTCGAGAAGCCCGGCGGCGGCGCGCGCAAGTCGCGCCGGTGTGCCGTAAGCGACAAAGATGACTTCGGCACCGTCCGTGTCGTTCGTTTCGTATCGTTGCTCGTTTTCGATGACGCGACGGTATTTTTCCTCAAGGCGTTGATTGTGAACGTTACACGCCTCCGGGTCAATAAAAAGTGAGTTGATGATATTCGGCGCACGTCCCTCTTTTGTACCGGTTGTCGCCCAAGGTTTAGCAGGCAGGTCGTCCGGGGATACGGGCGGCTTTTTCCATTCGATTGGCTCCATCATCTGACCGATCATGCCGTCGAGAAGCATCATGACGGGCATGCGGTATTGGTCGGCAAGCTCGAAAGCCTCCTGCATGAGATCGACGACTTCCTGAATGTTGGCGGGTGCGAAGACGATCAACCGATAGTCCCCGTTGCCGCCGCCGCGCGTCGCTTGGAAATAGTCGCCTTGCGCTGGCTGGATCGTTCCAAGTCCGGGACCGCCGCGCATGACGTTGACGATGACTCCCGGCAGTTCCGCCCCGCACATATAGGAGATGCCCTCCTGTTTCAAGCTGACACCGGGCGAGGACGAGGACGTCATCACCCGCGCGCCCGCGCCCGACGCTCCGTAGACCATATTGATGGCGGCGATTTCTGATTCAGATTGTAAAAAAACTCCGCCCGCCTTAGGCATGTGCAGAGACATGTATTCGGGAATTTCACTCTGTGGTGTGATCGGGTAACCGAAATAGCATCGACATCCGGCGCGAATGGCAGCCTCCGCGATGGCTTCGTTGCCCTTCCAAAGTTCTTTTGCCATACTAACCCCCTCTAAACGCGTTCCACGGTAATGATGGAATCGGGGCACATGCGCGCGCAGTTGGCGCACCCGATGCACTGATCCATGTCCTTGACCGTGGCGGGGTGATACCCCTTGCGGTTCGTAATACTTTCATCGAGAAAGATGATTTTTTTCGGACAGACCTCGACGCAAAGACCGCAGCCTTTACACCAGTCCTGCCGAAACGTTACGCTTCCTGTTGCCATGCGAATTGTCCTCCTTCGTGGTCACCGAGCTCCCATGGTTTTGTCATATATCGATCGATCGCAAAAAAAGAGCCGTTCAGTCGGCTCTTCAATTCTTCTTCAAAACAGCGCTCACCTACGGTGCAAATAATGGGCAGGTTAATAATTTCCGCGACCTTCGCCGCGAATTCATCGCCCCGCAAAATGACTTCTGCCGTTGTCTCGTCGCCTAGATGCGTGTTGTTGACGATCCCAGTGATGCGCTGTTTGCTCGCGGCTTCCGTAAGTCGCAAGTAGCGAACGACTCCTTCAATCGTTCTGTTTTCCACGCGATTTTGGTTGATCACGAACCAATAATCGAAATCGATTCGATCGAGTTGCGGCTGATAATAACCGAGAACCCGTGCGCCGACCGGGTCGCCGCCGAGGTCGATGATGCTTTGTTGTTGGCGGTTTACGAAAATCGACATGATGTCGGGCGGCAGTGCTGGAATATCCGCCTTGCCGAAGTTCGACGTCACAAAAACGGCGATGCCCTCGCGTTCGAGCTCGCGTGTTCGCTCGTAAGACCGGAAATACGGGTTGACGATGTCGAGGTCGGCGAGTGCTGTTTTTCGACCGTCGCGTGCCATGGCGAAAGCGAGATTGACGGCGAACTCCGTCTTTCCCGTCCCGTAATGTCCGGAGATGATCGTGATTTGTTTTTCGGGCAACTTCAAGCTGTCACTCCTTTTCGTAGACGCGAATCGGTTCGCGTCCAGCCAACGCCTCGCCGACGGCTTCCGCCAGCGCCGTCAGTTCATCTTCACCCGGATACACGTGGACCGGCGCGATAAAACCGATGCGATCGATGATCCAGTCCACAAAAATCTTACCGTAAGCCAGACCGCCCGTAAGCAAGATGGCGTCGACATCGCCCTTGAGAACGGTCGCGGCGCCGCCGATCTCTTTGGCGACTTGGTACGCCATCGCCTCATAGATGAGGCGTGCTCTTTCATCGCCTGCTTCCACTCTATGTTCGACTTCACGAGCATCGCTCGTTCCAAAATACGACGTGAGACCGCCTCCCCCAACGAGCGCTTTTTTCAGTTCGCTCTCCGTGTATTCTCCTGAGTAGCAGAGCTCAATAAGCGAGAAGAGGGGGAGTCCACCTGTGCGTTCCGGGGAGAAAGGACCGTCGCCCGACAGTGCGTTGTTGACGTCGATGACTCTGCCTTTTCGGTGCGCGCCGACGGAGATGCCGCCGCCCATGTGTGCGATGATCAGGTTGTAATCTTGCGGCGATCCGCCTTTCTCGCGGCAAAAGCGCCGTGCGACGGCTTTCTGATTCAACGGATGAAAGATGGAAATGCGTTCAATCGTATGCCAACCGGATACACGCGCCAAGGGTTGCAGTTCATCGACGATGACAGGATCGGCGATGTACGCTTTGAGATTATGCCGTGTTGCGATGTTGTGAGCGAGGATGCCGCCCAGATTGCTCGAATGCCATCCGTACCTGCACGACGCCATATCGTCGATCATGGCGTCGTTGACTTCGTAGACGCCTCCGTCGAGCGGGTGCAAGAGCCCGCCGCGACCGACGATCGCATCCATTGAATCGATGTTGATGTCTTTTTCTTTTAGGATATCGAGAATAAGCTTTTGTCTGACGGGGAGTTGGCTTTCGAGATCTTTCAAGTGTTCCATGTCCGTGCCGTGACGGATGGTCTCTGTGAAAGTGAGTTCTCCGTTCTCATAAATGCCGATCTTTGTCGAGGTCGATCCCGGATTGATGATAAATAATCGCGCCATCCCTGTCTCTCCTGTCCGCTCCGCTGTTACCATTCTGCCTTGCGACGCTCTTGCTCGGCTGCGAGATAAAGCGCCAACGTGATGGAGTTGAGTTTCGCTTCTTTCAAATCGCTTCTCGATGTCAAAATGACGGGCGCACTCGCTCCGAGAACGAGTCCGGCTCCGGGTGCGTCGCATACGAAAGCGAGCGCCTTGTAGAGAACATTTCCCGCTTCAATGTTCGGCATGAGCAGGATGTCGGCATTCCCTGCGATCGGATCGGCGATACCTTTGCGGCACGCCGCATCTGTAAAGAGCGCATTATCGAGCGCGAATGGACCGCCGACACGGCAGCCTGTCAGTTCACCTTCTTGATTCATCCGCACGAGCTCCGCCGCATCGACGGTTGCCTGCATGGCAGGATTGACTTTCTCGAGAGCGCAGACGCACGCGACCTGCGGTTCATTGATGCCGAGCAAGTGCGCGACTTTGACGGCGTTCTCAATGATATGTTTTTTCTCCGTGACGTCGGGAGCGATGCACATCCCGGGGTCTGTAACGATCACAGGACGGTTTATCTTCGGAATAAAAAAGAGACCGATATGCGAAAGCAATTCTCCGTCTCTTATTCCCGTTTCGCGATTCAGGATCGCTTTGAGCACGTAGGCGGTGCCGACGAGCCCCTTCATAATGGCGTCGGCATGTCCTTGGCGTATCAAGCGAACAGCCAAGTTGCACG
>JAAZMK010000077.1 GCA_012798865.1 Clostridiaceae bacterium
CTCGCTGAAAAGTGAATATCTCCTTCCGGAAATTGTCGGTGCCCATACAAAGACGCGCGGCGTCAAGGTTCGCGCCATACCGGTTGAGGATCGCTGGTTCGGTGTGACGAATAAAGAAGATAAGCCCATTGTCGTCGCAGCGCTACAAAGACTCGTTGATCAAGGTATTTATCCTGCTCCGTTGTGGGGATGTATCGACTGATGAATGTGTTGTTGCACACGATGCGACCCTGCGGAAGACGTGAGGAAGAACGTATAGATTTTTAATAAGGACAGATGTTCATGAGAATAGTCAATGATATCGCCATCGCACTTGCGACATATCTCGAAGAGGACGTTAAGAATATTGCGAATAACCTCTCTCCGCCGCCTCGTCCTGAGATGGGCGACGTCGCGTTTCCCTGCTTTCGTCTCGCTAAGAGATTTAGAAAATCGCCTCACGATATCGCGAACGATTTGAAGATTTGTTTTGAGACGGACGAGCGGGATCAGACTGGTGATCTGCTTACGAAGATAGAACGTATCGAGACGGCTAGCGGGTATCTCAATTTCTTTATTAAGCGCGATTATCTCGCGCAATCGATACTGCGGGAATCTATGGAGGGCGGCGACCGCCCCGGTGCGAGTCTTGAGGGAGATGGTAAGACAGTCATAGTCGAATATTCATCGCCTAACATCGCTAAGCCCTTCCATGTCGGACATGGCTTTTCAACGTTTTTAGGTGAGGCGATCGCGAATCTTTATGAGTACGGCGGATATGACGTAGAGCGCTTTAATCACCTCGGCGATTATGGCACGCAATTCGGAAAGTTGATTGTCGCTTGGAAACTGTGGGGCGACCCGAGTATGTTGGAGTCGTCACCGATTGAGGAGCTGACACGAATCTATGTTAAATTCCACGAGATTGCGGAAGAGGAGCCTGAGCTTGAGGATGAGGCACGAGCTGCCTTCGGTCGCCTGGAGCAGGGCGGTAAAGAGGAATTTGAATTGTGGCAACAATTTCGCGACGTCAGTTTGAGAGAATTCAATAGAATTTACGACCGCGTAGGCATTCGTTTTGACAACACAAACGGCGAAAGCTTCTACTCGCCGATGATTCCCGCTGTCGTTGACGAGCTCAGAGCGAAAAACCTTCTCGTTGAAAGTGAAGGCGCGCAAGTTGTTGACCTAGAGGAGTTCAATTTGAACCCTTGTCTGATTTTGAAGAGCGATGGCTCGACGATTTATGCATCGCGCGACATCGCTTCGATTCTTTACCGCAAACGCGCATACGACTTCGACAGGAACGTCTACGTCGTCGGCATCCCACAGAAGAACCACTTCAATCAAGTTTTTGCCGTCATGGAGAAGATGGGATTTCCACATCCTGAAAGCAATATTCATGTCGCGTTCGGGACGGTGAAATTCGCTGATGGCGCATTTTCGACACGGACGGGAAATGTAATCATACTTGAAGATCTCCTCGATACGAGTGTCGCAAAGACACGCGCGATCATTGAGGCGAACAATCCGACGATGGAGTCATCCGAAATCGATGAAATAGCCGAAAAAATCGGTGTTGGCGCCGTGCGCTATACGTTCCTGCGAAACAGTCGGGAGAGAGATATCGTCTTCTCCTGGGAAGATGTGCTCGACTTTGAAGGGGAATCGGCACCATACCTTCTCTATACCGTGACGCGTTGCGCAAGCATTGAGCGAAAAGCTCCAGAAAGTTTGCTTGAGCGAGCGGATCGAATTAGCGATGAGGAGCTCGGTCTCCTCGTTTCGGATGATGAGCAGGAACTTCTGAAGGAAGTCTGGCGTTTTCCGCAGTCTGTTATTTCGGCTAGAGAATCTCATGAGCCTTCTGTCATGATGCGTCAAGTCATGGCGATTGCGCGCTCATTCAATACGTTTTACCACAACGCGCAAATACTGCGTGCCGAGAGCGAGGCGCTCGGTGCAGCCAGACTCGTATTGACACGTGCCGTCGGGCGGACAATTTCAGCCGGTTTGCGCATTGCGGGCATAGAACCGGTCGAGAAAATGTAGCGAGGTGAGGAATGCTTGAGAGTGTCCCGAAAGGGGTCCTTGAAAAACCTTTGCCTTCTCTTCCGGAGGCGGATGACGTCGCAAAAATCGTCAAATCTACGCGCAGACAATTTCGGTATGCCGTCACGGATGATGATCTTCTCATCGTTCTTCAGGGGATAGACGACTTGTTCGGAAAGATTGAATCCGGTGAGGATGAGATTCGCGTCCGTTCTTTCCATCTTCCGCACGATCAGTCGATCGTCGCCCATTATTCGGAATACAGGAAAGCTAAGTTGGTCGCATACTCCGAATTAGCAGATCTTTTGGCGACGATCTCACGATCATCAAAAGGAAAAAGACTCGAAGCGTTTGTCAATAGTACGTATCTCCTCGACGCTGACCGATTTGCGTCGACATCTTCAAAAAACTTAGTCGCTCATTTGATACTTGAACAAGAACTTGTCGACTCTCAAATGAAGCGTTTCCAAGATGTCTCACTATCAACCAGATGTTATGGCATGATCGGCGGTGAGGTAAGGCATCACTTCCAATCCGCCTCTCGTGACCGTCGGGCGCGTGCGTATAATTCGTTGATTAGCCAGTTGAACAAGAATAAAGCCGAGATGCTCGGACAATTTCTTGAGTTGCATATGTTGCGGCGAAAGATCGGCGAAAGGGCGGGCTACAAAAACTTTTACGAGTTTGCGACACGACGTGCAGGACAGACGAATACTTTTCGATCCAATGTACACTTATTCCGTTTGCTAATACAAGAGTATGTTGCGCCCATCATTTCGCATGTGCATCAATTGCAATGGCGGCGGTTAGGTATTGAAGATCCTGAGCCATGGGATCTCATGTATCCAGCTGAATTTGGTGTTCCCGTTTTGAGTCGACAGGCATTTCCTCTAGAGAAAACATTTATCGACGCGAGTCGATATGTCTGTGAAGCTCAAGTGCCGGCATTTGAAAAAATGCTCGATCAAGGCACCTTGAGTACAGGCGTTCTGTCAAACACCAATGACGATAGTGAATCTTCCTTTTTTGCTAATTATTCGAGCGGAACGCGGTGGCTGCGAGCGCATGATCCTGAAAAAAATGAATCGTATTTGTTGATGGAAGGCATTCCGCAGGAAATAGCCGCGAATCTGTTTTTCTACGAGACGGGTTGTCTTCTTTTCAATCAGTCGCAGTGTTCGAAAGGCGAGTATGCGCTCCCGAATGCCAATTCGTCGCTATCTAGGAAGATAGCAGGTCATTCTCTGTCGTTTCTCTCGCAGAGGACATGGGGAAACTTTTACGGACCGATGACAATGTATGCGCGCGAGTACGTATTGACTGAATTGCTTTTGCGGTTGCCGCTTGCCTGTGCTCTTGATGAGATGGAGGAGTTCCTTACAAAAGCTCGTGTATCCGACATGAACGTCTTCCAACATGCTTGGCGCGAAATTGCGAAACGCTACCGTATAGGGGGGACGTCCGAAATGGTTCCCGGCTTCTTTCCACTCGATGACGCATGGCTTTATTCGCCGACCCTGTGGTCGATACCATTATCGAATATTACGGATGCGATTGCACTTATCGCTGTGCTCGGTGTACTTCCGCTAGGGAAACAGCACCAGGATTTGGAACATTCTACCCTCAGGTTGCTTAACGTTCGAGAAGGAGTTGAGCCGACTGATCGAGCCCGTGAAGCCGGTTATCCTTCACCGTTCAAGGAAGAGACCGTTAGAAAATCTGTCTTTGCCATCGCCGATTTTCTTGCGCTCTGACGGTCGCCATGATTAAGATTATTCTTGCATCTCACAATGTCTCCAAACTTGCCGAGTTCCGCTCTCTGGCAAGAGGTTACCCGGTTAATATTCTCGGTTTACAGGATATCTGCTTTCAACAGGATATAGAGGAAACGGGCAGAACGTTCGATGAAAATGCGTTGATTAAGGCGCAAGCCGTGCATCGTGTCGTTAATGACGTTGTGATGGCGGATGATTCCGGCTTATGTGTTGACGTACTCGACGGAGCACCGGGGATCATGTCCGCTCGTTACGGCGGACTTGGAAAGGGTGACGATGACAAAAATGCCCAACTTCTTGCTACACTTGAACAGCTAGGCGACGTTGACCGCGCTGCCTCTTTTCATTGCTCGTTGGCGGTTATGTTCCCGGATGGGAGTCGTGAGATCTTTCACGGCACATGTTGCGGCACCATAGCATCGGAACCTAGAGGGACGAACGGTTTTGGTTACGACCCCGTCTTCATTCCCAAAGGTGAAGAGCGCACGCTGGCTGAAATGAGCGAGGAAGAAAAGCATGCTCTCAGTCATCGCGGTGAGGCTGTTAGAGCATTCCTGAGTTCGTTCTGCAGTGACGCCGCAGATGATGAGGGCAGTCGGACATTCGAACGATCCGGTCCATCGCATAAGTGAAGGGAGACGAACAATGGTCAAATCAAAGACTACTGCTGAAGAATTTTATCTCGTTCGTGCTGATGTTTTACCCGAGGTGTTTCTTAAGGTTATGGAGGTTAAACGTCTTCTCGACTTCAAGCTTGTCTCGTCCGTCAATGAAGCGGTCAAGCGCGTCGGATTGAGCAGAAGCGCCTACTATAAATATAGAAAGGCAATTCGATCGACATCTTCTGGAACAGAAGGAGAAATGGTCACTTTGCTTATTGTAGTTGAGGATCTGACTCGTTCGCTTGCGCGCTGTCTTGATGTTCTGTTGGAGGCTAATGCGACGCTTATGACTTTTCATCAAAGCATGCCTGTGAGCGGTCTCATTCATTTGTTGGTGACTTTTCGAGCTGACAAAATGAATATTCCCACGGAACGTCTCATTCAAATCATGGAGCAGACACGCGGAGTTCAAAGTGTTCAGCTGCTGACTTCGCCAGGATGACAAGGTTCCGATTCTTCCTGATTTTGCTTTTGAGATATGTCTCACATGAGATAGCGCAGGTTACTTTAGGTATGATACATTTACAGTTAACGCCGCATTGGGCAGATACCTTTTAACATAACTTCAAAATACGGTAACTAAAATAAGTGTCGTCAAGTCCCCTGTTATGGATACGACACTCGAGAGGATCATAACGACTTGCAGATCGTCATAGAAGCACTTAAAATCGAAAAAGTCGCGCGTCACAGACGCGTGCGCATGTGGTTTTTGCTCTTGTTTACCATCGCGGCGGCAACTTATCTTACTATGCCGAAAAACACGAACGTTATCGTGTACCGTGAACAGCTCTTGCAATTTTTGCTCACGCGGGAGTATTTTCCTTTTCCTCCGATGGAGTTTTTCGACGCGATCATTCGTGAGGCATTCCTGATTGCTGTCAGTCTGTATTTTCTGCTTCTATACGCCGTCAGCTGGGTCGATTCACAAATGTCGAAGACTGCCGCTCGTTTGTTTTTCGGCGATAAACTGCAGACTGAATCAGTCGAATCTCTTGAAGAAGACCGACCGGCATCAAGGCTTAAGGGACATCATTATTTCAAATTCCTGACGCTTGCGATTGCTACTGTCGTACCGTATCTCCTTTCCATTCCTTTGTTGAAAATCCCGCTCTATATTTTTCTGTCAACGTTCTCGATGACGATCCTCATCATCGTGTATGAAGATAAAAAGATTCCCGAAGCGATGGAAGCCAGTTACGTCATGACCAGAGGCATAAGATTTTTTATATTTGTCTCTTTCATGTTCTTAAATGCCATTCTCTCGATTGTCAGCAGTGTGCTTCAGATGGTCTTTTCGAGCAGCACTTGGTCGGCAAGTCTCATTAACGCATTTTTCTATGCGTTAAAAACGCTTGCTTACGGACGTTTGATCGCCATGTTGTATCGCGCGATTACAACGGGTGACTTGAAAAATGACGTGCGCAGAATTTAGATCGGACGGTTTGTGATGACGTTGGAAGAACTTAAATCAATTGTTGATCAGAGTTTTGAATTGCTTGAGCCACTCAGTCTTTCGTTAAGGCTTGAACAGGACGCTGAAGAACGCGAGAGATTGACGAAGGAGACGGGGGAGGCGACATTTTGGTCTGATCCGAAGAGAGCATCAGTTGTTCAGAAACGTATTACACACCTTACAAAAAAGAGCAAGCGTTTTACTGACTTGACTTCTCAGCTTGAAGATTTGTCGGTTCTGCTCGAGTTGGCGGAAGAGGAAGAGGATAGTGCTGTCCTTTCAGAGGTCGGAGAAGGCATGAAAAAATGGACGCACGATTACGAAATTTTGCGCCTTGAGACATTGCTGACCGGCGAGCATGACTCATTGAATGCGATCGTGTCGTTGCATGCCGGGGCGGGAGGCACTGAGGCACAGGACTGGACGAGCATGTTGCTTCGCATGTACACACGCTGGTCGGAAAGCCACGAATTTGAAGTCTCCGTTCTCGACTATATCGATGGTGATGAGGCGGGGATCAAATCGGTTACATTGCGTATTGCAGGTGACAATGCATACGGCTATTTGAGGAGTGAGCATGGCATTCATCGCCTCGTGCGTATTTCGCCCTTTGATTCTTCCGGTCGTCGTCATACGTCTTTTGCCTCCTGTGAGGTATTGCCGGAACTCGATGATACGATTGAAATCAATATCGTTCCCGATGATCTTAAAATCGACACGTTTCGCGCATCGGGTGCCGGAGGACAGCACGTCAATAAGACGAGCTCCGCTGTCAGGATTACGCATTTGCCGACTGGGATTGTCGTCACATGTCAGAATGAGCGTTCTCAGCTCCAGAACAAGGAGACGGCGATGGGCATGTTGAAATCACGACTTTTCCATCTCGCGCAACAGCAACAACTGGATCGTATTGAGGATATCAAGGGAGAAGTTTCCGATATCGCCTGGGGGAGTCAGATCCGCTCCTACGTTTTCTGCCCTTACACCATGGTCAAGGATCACCGGACTGAGTATGAGACGGGTGACGTAGATGGCGTAATGGATGGCGATCTCGATGACTTTATTAATGCATGGCTCATCATCGATGCGCAACACCGCGAGTCGCAACGCGAGATCGAGCTAAAACCCGATGGTGAGACGAGCCAAACATGATTGACTTTGAAGGGAAGCACATAGGTCTTTACGGCGGGACATTCGACCCGTTTCACAATGCTCATCGACAGCTTATTGTAAGCGCTCTTGAACAATTGCCCCTCGACGTTGTCCTCGTGATGCCACTGGGACAAGCTCCACATAAAAATAGGCGTATCAGCTTGGCAGCCCATCGCTTTGAAATGGCGAGGCTGGGGGTTGACGGTCTGTCCCGCGTCGTTGTTTCAGACGATGAGATACGAACGCCTGGAGTTGACTATACGTATGAGACGGTTTTGCGGTTAAAAGAGCGTCACTTCCCCGCTGAAATAACGGTTCTGGCAGGCTCGGACGTCCTTCTAAGTATCGATTCGTGGTATCGCGTGAATGATTTGATGGGTGAAATTTCACTCGCGGTCGTAAGACGCGGGGATGACGATATAAAGATATTGGAGAGCAAGGCAAAAGAAACCGCTGCCCGCTACGGTGCGAAAATCGTCTTCTTCGATATGCCTCCATCGACGTTGGCATCGAGCGATCTGCGTCGTATTCACGAGAACCGAGGCGAATTGCGCGGCAAGTGTCCCGATGCCGTTGCTTCGTTCATTGAGCGACATCGCCTCTATTTGTTATCGCCCGTATACTCCATGGTCGATGACGATGATTGGGAGCGACTTGTCGCCCTCGAGGGATGGAGTTGGCGCTTCATTACCCAAGAGCGAAGAGTACATTCCGCTTCCGTCGCGCAATACGCAGGAAAGTTGGCGTATTTATACGATGTGGATATATGGAAAGCGATAGCGGCGGGTCTCCTTCACGATATGGCGAAGGAATTCCCGCTTGAGGAACAGAGAGAGCTTGCGCGTGAATATCTGAACGATGAGACATTATTTATGACTCTTTCAGATGATCTGCTTCACGGTCCTGCAGCGGCGGAGTTCATCTCGAAGACGTGCGGAAAACCTGATATGGAATTTCTCGATGCGATCGCCTTTCATTCGACGGGACGCTGCGGCATGAGTGTATTGGGACAGATTCTTTTTCTCGCGGATAAGATTGCATTTGATCGAGTATTCCGCCGTCTTGATGCAATACGTTCATTAGCTGAGAGCGGGAAGCTCGACGATGCCATGAAGCTCTGTCTTGAAGAAATTTTTACCGCGCTTGAACGTTCAGGTGTTGAGGCGAATTCATTGAGTCTTGATGCATATAGAACGTATGCGGGAGGCGCAACAGTTGAGATGTAGTCGCCACTTTAGTCGTGGTATAGTTGAACAAAGAAAGGAATCAACAGTTTCGCTATTATTTGATAGACGGCGACAGGAATGTCGCTAAGCTTAATCTTACAATTGCGAGACGGCAGGAGGTTTAATTGAAAGAAATTGATGAACTGAAGCGCAATGGCTCCGCGATGGAAAAGTCACCTGATAGCGAGCACATTGAAAAAATGAAACTTGAAGAGATTGACCGCCTAGCTTCTGTCGCTGTAGACGCTTTGGAAGAGAAAAAAGCGGTTGATGTCGAAGTGTTGAAAGTTACAACGAAAACGACGCTTGCTGATATTTTTGTTGTGGCGACGGGGACTTCGAATACGCATATCAAAACGCTTGCCGACTTTGTCGAAGAGAAGCTGAAAGAGATTCACAACATTACTCCACATCACATCGAGGGACTCGATGCGCGTAACTGGGTGCTTCTTGATTACGGCGATTTGGTTGTTCATCTGATGCTTGAAGAGGACCGAATGTTCTACAATCTCGAGAGCCTATGGAGATTGGGTACGCAACGTCCTTAACGATTTTTTTGAATGAGACATCGAAATGCTCTGCTCTGTACCCGGTTTTACAGTGCAACGTCCTAAACGATTTTTTGAATGAGACTCTAGTTGAATGAGACTAGCGTCGCTTTTATGACATACAAGCATGTTGAAACACATAGAACTTTCGATGCGTCTTTTTTTCGTCGATTTGTCACCCTGCGCCATGATTTTGCAGACGACTTCGAACATAACTCTATGTATCTTTCTTTACGATGAAGATGGCTTGGAGGATTTAACATGCGTAAAGACAGCCATCGGATTCGACAAATGGAAAAACGCGGGAGAGCGAAGCGAGGTCCGATCGTATTTTTTGTCGCAGTCATCGTAATTTCCGCCTCCATTCTTGTGATCACGGCGAGGCGACCATCAGGAGCGGGTTTTACGATCACGACCAATCTCTCGAGTATCGAGACGACTCAGGCTGATCCATCACATTTCATCTCAACGATTCAGAAGATTCCTGTCCACATTGACGGCGAAATTGAACATCCCGGCGTCTATCACGTAGAGGAAGGAACACTTCTTGTTGAGCTCGTTGAAGCTGCCGGCGGTTTTACTGACGAAGCCGATCGATCACCTTTCAATCTAGCGATGCGCCTAACGGCTCATATGAAAATATTCGTCCCTCGTCTCGGTGATCCGTCGGATCAAGAACTGGTTCAGGGTTACACGTCCGCACAGAAAGGTGATCGTAAAATCGACTTAAACAGAGCGACGCGTGAGGAGCTGGAGACGTTGCCGGGTATCGGACCGGCAACTGCCGACGCCATCATCTCGTTTCGCGATGCAAACGGAGCATTCGGCAAGATTGAAGACTTGATGCTCGTTCCCGGCATAAAGGAAGGTCGTTTCGCACGACTGAAAGATCATCTCACTGTCTCTTCACCATAGTTCTTCAGCTGTTCTTCATTCCTCACTCTCTTTTCACTCTCTCTGCACTCTCTCTGCTCTTCGCTGCACTCTTCGCCATAGTCGACAGGCGACTTCTTGACATTTCACGATATTCAAAGTAGAATCTCAAAGGCGTCGGGGTGTGGCTCAGGTGGTAGAGCGCTTGGTTCGGGACCAAGAGGTCGCAAGTTCAAGTCTTGTCACTCCGACCATATTTATGAGGTGCGTTTAGCACCTCATTTTTGTTTGTTTTTGTCCATTTCTTGCTTAGCGTGAGATGGCTCTATCTATGCTAAACTTATTGAAAATGAAATAGATTATTCGGAGGTCGCTATGAGTTATTGCGATGAAGTATTTCGTGCGAATTGTCGCGATATTCTCGAAAACGGATTTAGCGATGAACATCAAGAGGTGCGCCCTCGTTGGGAAGATGGGACGCCTGCGCATACGTTGAAGAGGTTCGGTATTGTCAACCGTTACGATTTGGGCGAGGAATTTCCCATTATGACACTGCGCAGGATGTACTATAAAAGTGCGATTGACGAGATCTTATGGATTTGGCAAAAAAAGTCGAATCGCGTGAGCGAGCTAAATTCAGGTATCTGGGACCAATGGTGTCTTGAGGACGGTACGATTGGCAAAGCCTACGGTTACCAGTTGGCGCAGAAATACCGCTTCCCAGAGGGGGAATTTGACCAGGTCGATCGCGTACTCTATGAGCTGAAACACAATCCGAATTCGCGCCGTATGATGACGAATCTCTATAATTTCGCGGATTTGCAGGACATGGCGCTTTACCCCTGCGCATACAGCATGACGTTCAACGTGACGGGCAACCTCTTGAACGGGATTCTCAATCAACGTTCCAACGACGTGCTCGTCGCCAACAACTGGAATGTTGTCCAGTACTCCATATTGCTCGTTATGTTCGCGCAAGTATCTAACCTAGTGCCGGGCGAACTCATTCACGTTATCGCCGATGCGCACATCTACGATCGCCACATCCCGATTGTCAGAGAATTGATTGAACGACCTGCTTATAAAGCGCCGAAACTCATTGTAGATCCCGATATTAAGAATTTTTATGATTTCACCGTATCAAGCTTTAAGTTCGAGGAATACGAATACGGACCTACGATCAGAAATATTCCTGTTGCCACTTAGGGCGGAGGAGAACTATCCATAGCAAGTTTGAGAAAGCTGTTAGTTATGACTTTACAGGTAGGGTAGGTGAATAAAAATGATTGCAGTTGTCGCTTGTGATGCAAAGTGGGGGATCGGATGCGATGGGAAGCTTCAACAGCGCGTCAGTGCCGACCTGCGCCGATTTAAGGCGATGACGTGGGGGAAAGTCGTAATTTACGGTCGCAATACGCTCGATACGTTCCCCGGCGGAAAGCCGCTGCCCGGTCGGCGTAATATTGTTCTGAGGACACGCAAGGAGAGTAGTCTGGACCATTGCGAATATGTCGGAAGTATCGATGAACTCATGCAGCGTCTGAGGTTGTTGAAGCGTGAAGGTTATGACGATGACGATTTTGTCGTGATCGGCGGGGCGATCGTCTATAGACAATTATTGCCCTATTGCGATGCCGTCCACGTTACGCAGTTTGCAGAAGCGTACGAAGCTGACTGTTACTTTCCCGACTTGGATGCGTCTCCCGAATGGTATCTCGATTCATACGGTCAATGGTTAGAGGAGAAGGGAATTCGTTTTCGCTACAAGGTCTACCGGAGACATGCTATTGCATAAACATATATGGTAAAGCCGTCCGGCATAGAATGAACGATTTGGTCGCCGCAACATGTTTGGTGGGATAATCGTTTGAGAAACGAGAGGTGGCGTACGATGGCGATGAATGTAAATCGAACAATACAACTTGAAAAGTGTTTTCTTAAAGACGCCGCGCGATTCCGTGCGCTGGCTGGTACAGGATGTTCACCTCTCTCAATCCGAGCGTGGCGGGATAAACTGGCAAATCTCGCTCAGAAAGGGTCTGAAGTTTATTTTGCCGTGTGCGAAGGTATCGATCTCGGGTATGTTTTGGTGACCAATCCGTTCGAGTTAACAGTTTGGAATATTGTTTATCTTTCTGACTCATTGTTTAGCGAAATGCCTGCCGCGTGTGAAGTGTCACACGATGGAACGGCTGATCGAGCTGAGCCACCAACAAGCGACATGCTTGCCGCGCGTGAAGTATCACGACAACTCTTTCGGATGGATCACAAGCTGTACAGAGCGGATGTTTACTACTCCAAGCAACGAAAACGGCAGGAGCGGGGAGATGATACCGCACGTACCATGGAGTGTTCTGATGACTTGTTGCTTTTTACGGGTGAATTGGAACACAGCGTATTTTTTTCTCCTGAGTTAGATGACAGACAGGTGGCGTTTATATCGTGGGATTTCGGTTATATTGCCGTCATTACGAATAATCGGAGAGATAAAATCGAATCGATTGAATTTGTACGAGGTCATATCGCTGAATACGATGTGTTTATCAGGAAGGCGGCTTATTTTAACGGTCTTGTCGATAATGAAGGATCGGTAATCCCGAATATTTGCCTTGAGCCGACGGATCATGAACCCGATATACTTGTTAAGGCGCGCCAAGAACTTGCGAGGTACCTGCATCATGCCCATGAACCGGAGATTGAGTATGATTTTCCGCACGGTACACCGTTTCAACAAAGTGTCTGGAAAGAGGTGACAAAAATACCGCTCGGATCGATTAAGACGTATTCAGATTTAGCGCTTCTAGTGGAACCTGATCGGAAGAAGGCAGGACGTCTGGCGCGGGCTGTCGGTCAGGCGCTCAGTGTGAATCCGCTACCTATCTTGATCCCATGTCACCGTGTGATCGGCGCTAATCGCAATCTAGTCGGTTTTGCTGGCGGTGTTGATATTAAGGAGTATTTGCTTCAGATGGAATTGTGGAAAGTAGGTTTAGAGGATTAGAGGCGACAGTCGCTCCTCCATGATAGAATATGTCAAACAGAATAGGCAACGTGCCAGATTAAACTGGACGACCCGCGATTCTCACTGTCCAAGTTACTGTGGCATTCAGCTGGCGATGATTGTGGATGATTGTGTACGGCAGTCTCCTTGACTTTATTCCGACCCCTTGATAGAATCAACGAGATGTTTTCGAAGAGCTTATGGTGGAATTAGCTCAGCTGGTTAGAGTGCCAGGTTGTGGCCCTGGAGGTCGTGGGTTCGAGTCCCATATTCCACCCCATGCTCTTCGTCATCTCGTTGGGGTGTAGCCAAGTGGTAAGGCACGGGACTTTGACTCCCGCATTCGCAGGTTCAAATCCTGCC
>JAAZMK010000166.1 GCA_012798865.1 Clostridiaceae bacterium
CGATAGGTCTATCCCCCGGTCATGTGCCGGTCAATCAGGTTGAAAGGGAAAGGCTCGAAAGCTACAGAGGCATAGATCCCTTCATTCCTGTCGAATGGATTGAAGCGTTCGGGCATATCCAAAAAGGAGGAGCGGATGTGGAACCTTGGATGATCCACACCGGTCATGGGGATTTTCGTAATGCCGGAAAGATTTTCCTTTACTATGGCGAGAAGGAGTGTCTGGTTTATGCGGCGCCCATCTATGGAGAGTCTCTTGAAAGGGCGGAAGCGGAGTACAGGATTCATATAGAATCCGGTATGCCCCATTGCTACGGGATCGGGAGAATAAACAAAGCTACAAAGACGACCTATGATGAGATTGCGAGCCTATTGAATGATCTCTAGAGGTTGTTATTGTCTTGTTTTGAGACAGTGATGTGAAGCGATTTAGTCACTTCTTTACTGCCAACAGGAGCTTTCGTCATTTTCGCTGCCGGTGAGTATAAAATGCTTTCGCCCACAGGGCGACAAATGGCGTTTTCCATCCGGCTCCGATTTCCACTTCATCTTCGTCATACTATGCTGCAAAGAGCCAATATTCAGTTGGTCTGACAAGCCTTCTTCATTAAGAAATGAATCCATTGTTTACCTTCCTTGTACAGGCAAGGTGTTCTTTCAATATGAATGATTTGTAAAATCCGGACGGATGAGAGAACCGTTTGCATGTTCTCCTCAGTCATGTTGGCCATGAACGAACCCAATTGTTCTCGCCATTCTTCCTCATCGCCTTCCATAAAACTGGCGTAAACATACCCGCTGGGCTTTAGGGCTGTAGCTATTCGGGAAAAGGCGTCCGGCATCGCTCGTCTTGGAATATGGAGGAGAGAGCAGCATGCCCACACCGCGTCGTATAGAGCGACATCCGACAGTTGATCAAAACGGAGGTTCTGTACAGGAATGCCGAGCCTTTCGGAAGCGATGCGGCAACAAGCGGCTGACGCATCCAAAGCGCTCACTTTGAATCCCAATCGCTGAAAAACGAGACTGTAATGACCCGTCCCGCAGCCTAGATCAAGAATGTGGTCGCCTTCTTTAAGATAAGGTAAAAGAAACTTCTCCCAAGAAGGATACCGATCATCGGGTATTTGTGCATTTTCGTTGATATTGCGGTCGTATTGATCAATCGTTTTCTGACAATACAGCATCTCCTCGCTATTCATCGCTCTGACTCCTCATAATCATTCTTTGTGCGGACATAATCCTTTGAGCGCACCGTGCGCTGCCTTTCGCACCCTCTTACAGGCAACAGAATGATGTTTGATCTGTAAACTGTAAACCGGTTAGTGTATACTAACGCTATGTTATCAGACAGCGTATCGGCAAGCAAATAGAGCAATCGATTAACCGTTGTCGTTTCATTGACTTGGAGTTTGAAGTGAGCATCATCTAGTCTGCAAAAGCCAACTACGTGTCGTTTTGTTCGTACGCAAGGAGTAAGCATGATAAAACTAAACAACGTTTCAAAGATATATCAAAGCGGTTCAACCGAGATCAGAGCGCTCGACAAGGTCAATCTAGAAGTCAAGAAAGGTGAATTTGCCGTCGTTCTCGGTCCGTCAGGATCCGGCAAGTCTACTCTCTTAAACTTGATCGGCGGGATGGATGTCGTTAGTGAGGGCGCAATCGAAATCGATGGAGAAAACATCAGTACAAAGTCTGCTGCGGAAATGGAAAATTATCGGCGGGATATGATTGGCTTTGTTTTCCAGTTTTACAACCTGATTCCTTCTCTTACGGTGAGAGAGAACGTCGATATCGTGACGTCTCTGACGAAAGATCATCTTGATGTCGATGACATCATCGATTCCGTCGGTTTAGGGGAGAGGAAGTCTTTGTTTCCTTTCAATTTATCGGGCGGCGAATTGCAACGCTTGTCGATCGCGCGAGCCGTCGTGAAAAAACCAAAAATTCTCCTCTGTGACGAACCGACAGGAGCTTTGGACACAAAGACAGGTATACGAATCTTGAAGCTGTTAAAAGAAACGGCGAAAGACTATGGGATCACTCTGATCATCGTCACGCATAACTCCAAAATTAAAGAAATCGGCGATACCGTCATTGAATTAAAAGACGGCAAGATCGAAAGCATCACGGAAAACATGAACCCCATCGAAATCGAAGAGGTGGAATGGTAATGAAACATCTTTTCCTAAAGACGCTCAGAGATGTCAAGACTTACTGGACTCAGTTTCTCGGCGTGTTTTTTATGACCTTAATTTCGATCACAATCTATGCGGGGATGGCTGTTGTCGGTCATGGACTCGACGTATCCGTAGAGCAATACGTTAACGAGAGCAATCTTGCCGATCAGTGGATCTACACGACGGGCATCACGGAAGAAGATATGCGCCGCTTTGAAAACGACGAAGGCATTCAAGAGGCGACGTATGCGAGTCGTCTCAGAGCTGATGTAAAGGGTGCACAGCAATTCTTGGAACTTACGGCTTTGAGCAACGACACGTTCATGAAGTCACATCTGGTGGATGGGGAGGCGTACGACCCTGAAAGTAGCGGGCTTTGGCTAGACAGTAAATTTGCGCAGGATAATAATCTGAAGCCAGGCGATGCGCTTATCATCAAGTATGAGGGCTTTGAGAAGGAGTTTGAGATTAAGGGACTCGTGCTGAACATCGAGAAGATGTTGTTTACCGGTTCCAACCTCTTGACAATCCCCGATCACAAGACTTTCGGCTATGCGTTCATTGGTAAAGAGAGCCTAAATGAGCTCATCCCTTTGTATCCATACACGGAGATGAGATTGGGCAACGGGCAAAGTCTTTCCGATGACACTCTTGAATCTGTATTGGGAGATCGCTTTCTGTTTTCCGAGATGCGAGAGGATAAAGATTTTTTAGAGGAAGTCGCAAAAGAGTCGAATCAGATGATGAAAATGTCGATCCTGTTTTCGCTCGTTTTCGTCCTCTTGTCGGCCTTGACGATGTATTCATCCATGAGTCGATTGATCACGAATCAACGGACGATCATCGGCACGATGAAAGCTTTGGGAATCGAGGCGTGGAAGATAAAACTCCACTACGGCTTATATGGTGTCATCATCGCCACCATCGGATCGGTATGCGGTCTATTCTTAGGACCTGCCATCGTACCGCCCATACTGATCGGCGTTAAAGAGACGTACATCACGTTACCTTATTGGCATACGGTGCACCACAAGTCCGTGTACTTGATTATCGCGGGTCTTATCTTCACATGCACTTTTGCCTCCATAAAAAACACGAGATATTTACTCAAAAAAGCACCGGCGGAAATCTTGCGAAACACGCACAACATGGACGTCGTGCTGAAAAAGGGTCTTTTAGAACGATTTGATGTTTTCTGGTCGCGGCTTCCCAACGGACTGAAATGGAGTCTCAGAGACAACAGCCGCAACAAAGTCAGATTCCTCATGGGAGTCGTCGGCGTTGTCGGCGGCATGGTCTTGCTCGTAGCCGGCCTAGGCGTGACGAAGTCGATCGAGCATGCCAACGAATACATCTTTACGGAGCAGTCGACATACAGCCACATCAGCGAGATCAAGATGAGCCGTCATTACGAAGAAGCTTTTCAAGACATCGGCGGTGAACAAGAGTTTTGTTTGATGTTGCAGGGCACAGCGTCCAAGGGCGACAAGAGGAGAAACATCGCCATCAGCGCCGGTGAAAATAAGGGGCTTCTCATCTACAAGGATCTCGACGGCAATGCGATCAATCTCGACAGTGGAGATGTATTAATCACCAGAAAGTTAGCGGGACAACTCGCTGTCGATGTTGGAGATGTCGTTAAAGTTGACATCAAAGGTATAGGCGAAGAAGAACTGAAGGTTACGAAAATAACGAGCAACATTTCACCGCAGGGCATCGTGATGGCAAAGGAGAAGTACGAGAAGTATTTTGCGGATTTTATGCCGAATCTCTTGTTGACGAAAGACGCCCGCTTGAAAGACCTCGAAGAAAATGGCCTGACATTGTTTACCGCGACGAGAGACCATCAGTTAAGGCAAGCCAATATCTTGGCAGAGAGCGTTGAAGCGATCATGTATATATTGATCTTGGCTTCTGTCGTGCTTGTCGTCGTCATCATTTACACCCTTTCCACGCTCAATTACATCGAAAGAGAAAGGGACTACGCCACGTTAAGAGTTCTAGGATTCAGGAAACATGAGATCAGAAACATCCTTCTCAACGACTCTATTTTAACCGTGTTGTTAGGATGGATTGTGGGTGTTTTTACAGCGGCGAAATTTCTCGATATCTATCTGAAAGTCGTATCCTTAGACAGTGTCGAGTGGGTCGCTTATCTGGACGGCAGAATATTGGCGTTGGCAACCGTCATCGTCGTCGGCGTCTCCTTCTCAGTCGTCTTTATCTTGAGTTCGAGAATTAGGAAGATTGACCTCGTCGCATCGTTCAAATCGGTCGAGTGAGATGCGCAGTTCTCACTCGACCTCTACCATTTTCAACGTTTTACCTAAGGGAGCGAGAAGTTTTAAGATGGTATCGATCTGCGGGCTGGTCTTACCTGTTTCCATACGGGCGATAACGGGCTGGCTGACACCGCTTTTTTCTTCGCGTTCTTTTAATGCTGCCCGGCCAGTCGAGGAAAACAGTTTCTTCTTCAGCTTAGTTCATTTACAGATTTGACTTTATTTTCCAAACAAATGAAATACAAAAGCTATGGTTGCAGCCAGCATTGGAAATACAACGATAGTGCCAAGCCATTTCATGATAAACGTCTTCTTTGGAATGTATGGTTTTAAATCCTCGGTTCCTTTTATTTCCCATGCTTTTGTATGTCCAACCCAATACCAATCAATGAAGAATCGATCAAAAAGATTCATGATCAAGTAGATCCAAGCCATCTGTGTGAACCCATCCAAAAAACCTCTTGCACCATTAACAAAATAAACAAGTACTGGGACAACGATCAAAACAGGAATAAACAATGCAAGACTCACCAGAATGGCATTCTTTTTCATTTGCGCTGCTGTTGTCAATCCTAATTTTATGACTCGATCTTTTACATCCTGCTCATAGAAAACAACCAATCCTACCGGTCCATTTGCTATGCCTACAACACATATGAGAAGCAGCCAAAAAGACATCGCCAAACCTTCTAAAACAACCATATGCTCCAACCTCCCGCAAATTACATTGGTTCTGATCCAATTCTACCAGTGCCTAACTTGCACATTCGCGTAGAGTTCACTCAAGCATTCAGGCGAACTGGCCGTCGCCGAGTACAAAATTCGAAATTAACTGAAAAATTACACTCGCCGCCAAAACACTTAGTTTCCTATACTGTGCAAAAATTCAACTTAAATCGAAAAATCGCTGTAAAAAGTTAGAAAACCGCACGTCTAGGCTGTTGGCACCGGGTGAAAAGTCCAAAAAATCGATATTAACTGCAAAACTGTACGCCGGCGTAGAGCGTCCGGAGAGACCGACCGACGCCGAGTGCAGAAATTCGAAATAATCTGCAAAACTGTACGCCGGCGTAGAGCGTTCGGAGAGACCGGCTGACGCCGGCGTACAGAAATTCGAAATAAACTGCAAAATTGTACGCGGGTGTGGGGCGTCCGGAGAGACCGACTAATTTCAAGAACACAAATTCAACCTAAGTTGAAAAACTCCCTAAAAAAATGAATCTCTGTATGTGGCGTTACGCGTTCCAAAGCCGCATGACTTCCCGATGTAAGCGTTCCGGGAACATCATCACCAGTTCGCCATGTGCTAATCCCTCGAACTCTTTTGGAACGATCTGGGGGAATGCCTTTATAGCGAAAGCGAGGTCGCTTTTCCGCGCTCTTTTTTCTTCTTCGCCATACCAATACTCTATTTCCGTATCTATTGCCGGAACGGGATCGGGCATTGGGTAATTGTTTGCCGACCAGAAAACGTTGTAGATCGTTTTGCGGGAATAGTGGTGTTGACCGAATTCAAATAGCTTTCGATAATGCTCTTCGGGATCTTCCCCTTCGGGTGTCCACCGTGCAGGAGGCATGACCATTTTCATGAGCCGCAATGATTTGAAGGCCATACTGACCATCAGGTAATCTTTTAATGCAATTAGTCGGCACACCCATGCAGGATAGGAGTACGGCGCGATGCCGCCATCGACGATGGCCTTCGTTACTGGTATCACTTGATTCGCCAGCATGTACATGACGCTCGACCCGCCCATCGAAATGCCATAGGCCACATCTAGGTGATGAACTTCTTTTTCACGGAGATAGGAGACGGCTTGTTCGACATTCTTTTCTATGGAGATGAAGTCAGTTCCCAACTCGTCGTGTCCGTCAGAGATGAAAAGGTATACATGAAAGTCATGTGAAAGTGCCTCTGCCGATCGTTTAAATACCCACCAAGGCTCTGCCGCGCATTGGAACATCAATAATGTTTTTTTATTTTCTTTACCGTATTCATAGACCTTCATATTGGTGCTCCTATTACGTTATCTGTTATGTCCAGTGCATTCGTTCAAAAAGGGCGTTCTGCCGGAGCATGCAATCTCAACAGACTACACGCTCCAACCGGTACTTTCTACCTGTAGCTATCGCTCTGCTATAAAATGCGACTCGCCAAACTATACGCTCCGACCGGAATCTTCTGCCTGCAGCTATCGCTATGCTGTACAATGCGATCCGCCTAACTACATGCTCCCGCCGGTGCGTTCTTCCTGCAGCTGTCGCTGTGCAGCAAGATGCGATCTGCCAAACTACTACATGCTCCAGCCGGAACCCTCAGCCTGCAGCTCCGTCATTCGCTTGAAGATGCTGTTTGGTTTTTGGCGCAGTGTTGCGGGATCGCCCTCTTCGACGACTTTCCCGTCTTCCAGCACGATGATCTTGTCGGCGGCTTCGACGGTGCGCATGCGGTGCGCGATTACGAGGACGGTCTTGCCGGCAAGGAGACGCGACAGCGCGCCTTGTACTTTCGTCTCGTTTTCGACATCGAGCGATGCGGTGGCCTCATCGAGGAGCACGATGGGCGCATCTTTTAAAAGGGCTCGGGCGATTGAAATGCGTTGGCGCTCGCCGCCGGAAAGTCTGGCGCCGTTTTCCCCGATGAGAGTTCCGTAGCCTTCCGGCAACTTGCTGACGAACTCGTCGCAGTTTGCCGCGGAAGCGGCGCTCAGCACCTCTTCGTCGGTTGCGCCGTGTTTGCCGAGGCGGATGTTTTCCATTACTGAATCGTCAAAAAGCACGACGTCTTGGAAGACCATGGAGTAAGCGCTTAAGAGTACTTCCGGATCGACCGTGGAAATATCCACGCCTCCCACTTCGATCACACCTTCATCGATGTCCCAAAGCCTGGCGGCGAGAC
>JAAZMK010000078.1 GCA_012798865.1 Clostridiaceae bacterium
CACGATAAAGTCAACGGCGTCACCGACCGTACGAATGCGCTCAGCCTCCTCATCGGGAATCGCCAAGTTGAACTCCGTCTCCATAGTCATGACCAACTCAACAATGTCGAGCGAATCGGCGTTGAGATCTTCAATTATATTAGAAGACATCGAGATGGATTCCTCGTCAATACTCAGTTGATCCGCTAAGATCATGCGAACTCTCTTCAATATCTCTTGTCGCGTCATTACAATTCTCCTTACAATAATACCGATCGCCTACACACCGTTATACGCCGGCGGAATCAGCAAAAAGATCTTTATTCTTGAGCCAGTAATCAAGACCGGACAATATGGTCAACAACACGGAAATCGCCGTCAGTATATCGCAGGCGTACGTCCAAGGCGTGCCATAACCGAAGAACGGTTGATCGCGATCGATCCACTGTACAATGATCGGTTCGAACATCAGCGCAATCAAAGTGATAATCTGCGACACCGTCTTAATCTTGCCGAACCAGCTCGCAGCGATCACGACTCCGCGGTCGGCGGCAATCTGCCGAATTCCCGTAACGATAAATTCACGTGCCATTAGAACGACAACGACGTATGTCGAGACTCTCCCCAACGCCGTAAAGGCGACAAATACGGATAGAACAAGCAATTTATCGGCGATAGGGTCAAACAGCTTGCCAAAATTGGAAGTAGTGCCCTGTTTCCGAGCCAATAAACCGTCGAACAAATCGGTCAGGGCAGCAAAAATAAACAAAATCAGTGCGATAATCCGACCTGGTGCCGACAATATGAAACCTGAAAACGCCGTATCTTTCCCAAATGGGAAAGGGAGCATAAAAAATAATATGAACGGAATCATGATAATGCGCGATATGGTTAATCTATTCGCTAAATTCATTGAACAATACTCCTTAAGTTCAAGTATCCCTTTCAGCTCCGCTGACTTCCTGCTTTCCCCTATTCGTTCATCGAGGAAAAGGCAACTGCTAATAAAAGCGTGTAAATTTTACTGCACTTTTCACTAACGTGTAACCTACTGTGAAATTATACCACGATCCGCACTATATTTTGGGGTAACTGCGATCTGATACAGTACGACGCTATTGCGCTCAAGAATTTGCTTATGATTTTCTGAATTCCTTGATGACATCCAGAGCGAGAGCGGCATGATAGCCGCGGCGCGTAAGCAGCTTCATCATGTCAAGATCATCAACTTCTTCGCGTCCCGCATACATCGCATCGCAAAGTTCGAGAGCCGTATTGCGATCATCATCCAGCGCTTTAGCCTCGTCCTCCGCGATCTCGCGGTCAATGCCGTTTTGCAGAAAAACGTAGAACATGGCGCGCCTAGAACGGAGACGGCTCCCCTTGTAACGGCGAGCCACTCTCCGCGCGGCGCGGCGATCGTCGATATAATCGATCGATTTGAAATACTCGACCACACGTTCGGCAGTCTTATCGTCAACGCCTTTCTTTCTCAAATTGTCGCGAACCCTGCCCGAAGATTTCGAGTGATCGATTCCTATATAGGCAACGGCCAACTCCCGCGCTCGATGAAACGCATCCGAGTCAATCACAAGTCAAGTCCGAGAATGGCGTCGACATCTGTATCGAGGAAATCGCCGGGATCGTTCGATGGCTTATCTGCGGCGTCAGCACCCTCCGCAAGCGAATCGAGATAATGAGTGCGAACTTTCGCATTAATCTCCTCGAAAAGCTCCTCGTTCTCTTCCGCTTCAAAAAAGGCGCGCACGTTGTCGCGTCCCTGTCCCAACCTCGTCTCGCCATAAGAGAACCACGATCCGCTCTTGTTGATGATACCTGCCTCAACACCCATATCGAGAACGCAGCCCTCCTGTGAAATACCCTTCCCGTAGAGAATATCAAACTCGGCCTCGCGGAAAGGCGGAGCGACTTTATTCTTCACGACTTTGACACGCGTTCTCGATCCGATAAGTTCGTCACCGGATTCAATTCTGCCAATACGGCGAACGTCGAGGCGCACACTAGCATAGAACTTCAACGC
>JAAZMK010000079.1 GCA_012798865.1 Clostridiaceae bacterium
CGTAGATAGCACGTTTCGCATTCCGTATGGCGACTGGCGCTTTGTCGGCGATGGTGTTTGCAATCTCCATCGCACGATCGAGAAGCGTCTCGACATCCGTGATCTCGGCGACAATTCCGAGCGCCAACGCTTGCTCGGCGTTGAGGCGTCTGCCGGTGAAAATCAAATCGCAAGCGACCATCGGTCCGGCGAGGCGCGCGATGCGCTGTGTTCCGCCAAAGCCGGGAGTGATGCCGAGACCCGTCTCCGGGAAAGCGAATCGCGCCTTCGCGGAGGCGATGATCAGGTCACAAGCGAGAGCCAGTTCAAAACCGCCGCCAAGGGCGAAACCGTTCACGGCAGCGATTGTCGGCACTGGGAACGATGAGAGTTTTTCCATCGTCTCGTGTCCCGCGCGTGCGAAGGACACCGCTTCTTCCCGCGTCAATTCCGCCATCTCGCCGATATCCGCACCGGCGACGAAAGCGCGATCGCCGGCTCCCGTGACCACAAGGACCCTTAAATCGCTGTCTTCCGCAAGCGCATCGAGCGCATCCGACAATTCCTTAAGGACTGCCGTGTTCAACGCGTTCAGCCCCTCCGGTCTGTTTATCGTGAGAAGCGCGACGGTTTCTTTCTTTTCAACTTTTACCAATGTCATGTTTCTCTCCTGCACTTAGCCTGTCGACATCGCGGAAACAACTCATCCGCGACTGACACCGTGATCTTTCAAAGTGATCTAGGTATAGCAATATATATTGCCCTTAATGAATTATGCACGCTCAACAATCGTTGCGATGCCCTGACCGCCACCGATGCAAAGCGACGCGAGTCCGCGTTTAGCATTGCGCCTTTGCATCTCGTACAACAACGTGACGAGAATGCGGGCTCCGGAGGCGCCGATCGGGTGTCCGATGGCGATGGCGCCGCCGTTGACGTTGACTTTATCCTGATCGACACCGAGTTCGCGTACGACGGCGACGGCCTGAGAGGCAAACGCCTCGTTGAATTCAAACAGATCGATCTCATCGAGTGTCAACCCCGTGCGCTCCAGTATCGCTTTCGTCGCATAGTACGGTCCCATTCCCATATAGGCGGGGTCGAGCCCTACCGACACGCCCGCTCGAATGGTAGCGATCGGCTCAATGCCGAGCTCATCTGCCTTGTCGCGGCTCATGATGACAAACGCCGCCGCGCCGTCGTTGATGCCCGACGCGTTGCCTGCAGTGACCGTTCCGTCCTTTTTGAAAGCAGGGCGCAGTTTTTGAAACCCTTCGATGGTCGAATCGGGACGAGGATGCTCGTCCACATCGAAATCATACTCGCGACGCCTTTCTGTGATGTGTACGGCGACAATTTCGTCCTTAAAGCGACCGCTCTCGATCGCATCCTTCACCTTTAACTGACTTGACAAGGCGAACGCATCTTGGTCTTCGCGGGAAATCCCATACTTCTCCGCCACGTTCTCCGCCGTGACCCCCATATGATAATCGCCGAAAATATCCCAAAGACCGTCCTTGACCATGCTGTCTTCGAGCGTGCCGTTCCCCATTCTGTAACCGTATCGCGCCTTGTCGAGCAGAAACGGCGCTGCCGACATATTCTCCATGCCGCCGGCGATGACGACATCGACTTCACCGCTGCGGATCAGCGACACGGCAAGATTGACAGCTTTCAATCCCGAGCCGCAGACATTGTTGATCGTCGTCGCGGGAACGCTCGGAGGCAGTCCGGCTGCCATGGCGGATTGACGCGCGACGTTCTGTCCTTGACCGGCAGCAAGCACACAGCCCATCAGAACTTCATCGACTAAATCGCCGCCGATTCCCGCGCGTGTCAACGCTTCACGCATCACAACCTCTCCGAGCTTTACAACGGGCACCGACGCGAGCGTTCCTCCAAATTTACCGACTGCCGTACGGCAGGCACTTGCAATCACAACTTCTTTCATCGTTAATCGTCCATTCTTTTATTTCTTGTATTGATAAAATCCTTCACCCGATTTTCTGCCGAGCTTGCCGGCGCGCACAAGACGTTTCAACATAAGACTCGGTCTGTATTTCGGGTCACCCGTCTCGCTGTACAGGACTTCCATAATTGCCAACACGATGTCGATGCCAACGAAGTCAGCGAGCTCGAGCGGTCCCATCGGATGGTTCGCTCCCAGTTTCATCGCCTGGTCGATGTCCTCGCGACTTGCGACGCCGCGATCCAACAGCTCGACCGCCTCGTTGATCATCGGAATCAGGATGCGGTTGACGATAAATCCCGGACTCTCGCGGCAGATGACAGGTTCTTTGCCGATCGAACGCACAAGGTCAAGCGCAACTCCCATCGTCTCCTCGCTCGTGGAATCTCCGCGAATGATCTCGACGAGCTTCATCACGGGCGCAGGATTAAAGAAATGAATACCTAGAAACTGCTCCTCGTGTTGAAGACCGCTCGCCATCTCCGTAATGGAGAGCGAAGAGGTGTTGCTGCCGAACAGGCAATCGGGAGCGCAAATGGCATCGAGCGCTTCGAAAAGTTCGCGTTTGGCGCTCATATCCTCAAAAATCGCCTCCAGAACGAGCGACGCGTCGGATGCGTCGTTCAAATCGACAGAGCGCGAGAGGCGCGAGAGTGCCGCGTTGACTTCTTCCGCCGTCATTCGCCCTCTCTCTTCCTGTCTTCTCAGTTGTTTTTCGATCATCGCATACCCGCGATCGACGAACTCCATCGTCCGGTCGAACATGACGACTTCGTGACCGCTGACCGCAAACGTCTGCGCAATCCCTGCTCCCATCGTGCCGCAACCTGCCAAAAACACTTTCATTTTCTATCCCTTTCTATTTCGGTCAAAAAATATGTCGAACACGCCTATTATCTATCATGAGTCTGCCTTTGTGCGACAGCAGCTTCTTCTCCCGGATGCCCTCTACCCGCTATGGCACAGGGTCACGGTTCGGGCAAACTACTAGAACACGAGTTCGGATGCCATCGTCTCCGCTTCGGGCGCCTCCAAAAGCGGCAAAAGCGATTCGAAGAAATCCAGAATCTCCGGATTCTGAAGCGCATCGCGGTTCGTCACTTTGCGCCGATGCAAAATATTCGTCACGGCGCTTTCTACTATTTTACCGTTCAACGTCTTTGGAATGTCATTTGTCTCCATAATAAGCTTCGGGACGTGGCGAGGCGAGGCGTTCCTGCGAAGCTCCGCGCGAATCCGTTTGGCGACGTCAGCCGTCAAGACTTCCCCCTCTTTCATCTGTACGAACAAGATGACGCGCTCGTCGTCTTCATATTGTTGCCCAACAGCCAGCGAATCCTGTACCTCGTCGACTTTTTGAACTTGCGCGTAAATTTCCGATGTGCCGATACGCACGCCGGACGGTTTCAGGATGGAATCGGATCGACCGTAAAAGGTCACGCCACCCGTATCGGAGTGTATTTCAATGTAATCGCCGTGACGCCATGCGCCGGGAAACACATCAAAATATGCGTCGTGATATTTCTGTCCGTCAGCGTCGTCCCAGAAATAGATCGGCATGGACGGGATCGGGAACGTACAGACGAGCTCGCCCTGCTCGTCGAATACGGTCTCACCCTTGTCGTTGAACGCTTTGACCGGTTCACCGAGTCCAATACACTGCAACTCATTGCTGTAGACAGGTTCCAACGGATTGCCGAGACAAAAACACCCGTTGATGTCGGTGCCGCCCGCAATCGAGCAGAAATGCAGATCGCTCTTGATCGAATCGTAGACATACTTGAAGCCGGCGGCGGAAAGCGCGGAACCAGTCTGCGAGATGTTGCGGAGGTGCGAGAGATCGGCATGGTCTTTCGGCACGAACCCTTCCGCCATGAGGGCATGGATGTAACTTGCCGAAAGCCCGAAGAGCGTCACCTGCTCCTCTTCGAGAATTTTCCAAATCGCCGACGTGTCGGGGTAAGAGGGGTTGCCGTCGAACAGGACGAGTGAACACCCCGTCCCGAGCGCGGCGAGCATCCAGTTCCACATCATCCACGAGCACGTCGTGATGTAGAGCATGCGGTCTTTTTCCGTCACATCGTGATGCAGCGAGATTTCCTTGAGTTGATTAATGAGAAGACCCGCTTGAGATTGCACCATGCATTTCGGTTTTCCCGTCGTCCCCGAAGAGAACATCACGACGAGCGGGTGCGAGGCGGGCAGTTGTTCATACGCAAACGATTCCGGCGCGGCGGCAAGGTATTCATCCCAACCGACGCCGTTCGGTACCGCTCGAACTTGGTCGCGGTCGCCGGCATAATGTGCGAAAATAACACGCTCCACGCTGGGGATACCGGCAGCCACTTCAGCGGCGCGTTCCGTCACGTCGAAAGGACGACCTTTGTACGTATAACCGTCCACAGTGAAAAGGAGCTTAGGCTCGATTTGTCCGAGTCGGTCGATCGCCGCCGTCGGTCCGATATCCGTGGCGCAAGAACACCAGACGGCTCCGACGGCGGAAGCTGCCAGCATCGCGATAATGGTCTCCGGCATATTGGGCATATACGCGGCGACGGTATCACCGGGTTCAATTCCTTCCGCCCGCATAGAAGTGGCGAGACGCTCAATCTCGTCACGAAGTTCGCGCCAGGTGAGTGTGCGGCGCGTGTGGTTCTCGCCTCTGAAAATGATGGCGATCTTATCACTTCGTCTATCGCGGAGCATATTCTCCGCATAGTTCAGTTTTGCGCCTGGAAACCACTCCGCCCCCGGGAACTTCGACAAGTCGTCGACGACCGCGTCGTAATGGCGCGATGTAATAATGTCGAAGAAAAACCACAGTTCATCCCAGAACAATTCCGGGTTGTCGATGCTCCATTGATGCAGTTCGCGATAGCCGGAAAAAGTCAAGCCTCGACGCTCTTCTAACTGCTTCATAAAAGACTTCATTTCCGACGCATTGATGCGAGCCTCGCTCGGTCGCCACAAGATTTCCCTCACTCTTTCCACTCCTTCTCATTTGTGTACACCTTGCGCGGAAACAAAGTGCTTTACCCGACCGGGTGAATTCTATCTCTTTACTCGTACCGTTCCGACCCGGTCACGTAAGCGAAAGGTTTTCCTCCGCCTGTCGTCTCTTGTCAAGTTCCGTCACGAAATAACTTGCGACGTCATCCGCATATTTGCCGGGACCGAATCCCGCGTCGCAGCCGAGTTCCTTCGCCAACTCGTGCGTCACGCGCGGACCGCCGAGAATAAGCAGAAAGCGCTCCCGCACCGATTCAGCTTCCAACAACTCGACAAGCTCCGTCACATTTTGGATGTGAACGTCCTTTTGCGTCACCGTCTGCGAGACGAGCATGACGTCGGCGTCGAACGCGATCGCTTCGCGAATGAACTCTTCGTTCGGTACTTGACTTCCGAGATTGAGCGTTTCGACCATGTCGTAACGCTCCAACCCGAAGTGACCGGCGTAACCCTTCATATTCATAATGGCGTCGATTCCGACCGTATGCGCGTCGGTTCCGGTACTCGCTCCGATCACTTTGATTTTACGACCGAAACGCTCGCGTATCATGGCATCCGTCTCCTCCATGCTCATGACATGAACATCGACCGTTTGGACCTTTATCTTTGAATAATCGATTCCCTTTTCATGCGATCCGTAGGCGACAAAAAACGTGAATCCCTCGTCGAGCGCCTCGTGCCACGCGATCACTGGGTCCGTTAACCCCATGGAGAGCATGATTTCTCTTGCGGCTTCGACGGCGCGATCGCCGTCGGGCACGGGCAACGTGAAACTCACCTGAACGCGACCGTCATTCATCGTGTCGCCGTAAGGTTTCACTCGGTGTTGAGTCGACATCGCGTCTTCCCCCTCGTGTTCCGGTATCCGATGTTTCATATTACTTTTGCTCCCCTTTTTGCTCAGCTAAAAACAAGTCGACAAAGGGATTGTCGTAGCGTTCGCTTTTTGCGATGACGCCGTCGAGCCCCTTTCCACCTGTAGGGCGACGCTTGATGCCTGCGAACAGACCCATCTCGATCGCATGAAAAAGCCCATCGACACGAATGTTTTCCAAAAGCTCCAGCGCCTCGCTTAAGACTTGATCGGCGCGCCGCTCCATCAGGCCGCCTTCCTTGTATTCAATTTCCGATGAGAAATCAGCCATCGCGCGCTTGATGTATTGGGCATTCTCAATCGCCAACGCGCGATCGGACATATGCGGCGTATGGATCGCTTCCGTCATCATGCCCAGCAAGAGAAAGCGCTGATCCGTCAGGACCGTCACGGCATTGAACAGCGCGTCTTGAATATGCCCCCTGAAAATATTCCCTGTCATGTATTTCGTCGGAGGCATATACTTAAGAGGCGCTTTCGGGAAAATCTGTCGCGCCATTTGCGCCTGTGCAAGCTCATAGACAAAAGAGTTTTCTAATTCCGGATTCATTTCAAAGGCGTGCCCGAGCCCCATCTGTTCCTCCGCCATTCCGGCGCGCAGCGCAAACTGCTCATTGATAAACTGTGAAGCGAGCACCGTGTGCGCCGCCTCCCACGCGTCTGCCGTCGTCAGATAATTGTCTTCGCCCGTATTGATGATGATGCCGGCGGCTCCGTTTACCATGCGCGAAAAGCTCTGATCGATGAGTGTGCGCTGCATGTTGATGTCGCGGAACAAAATCCCGTAAAGCGCGTCATTCAGCATGACGTCGAGACGCTCAAAGGCTCCCATGACCGCGATCTCGGGCATACAGAGCCCCGAGCAGTAATTGCATAGTCGCACGTAACGACCGAGATCGTCACCGACTTCATCGAGCGCCGCGCGCATCAGCCGAAAGTTCTCCTGCGTCGCCATTGTTCCGCCGAAACCCTCCGTCGTCGCGCCATAGGGGACATAGTCGAGCAGACTCTGCCCTGTCGTCCTGATCACGGCGATCACGTCGGCGCCTTGGCGCGCGGCGGCCTTCGCCTGCACGATATCCTCGTATATATTGCCGGTCGCCACGATGGCGTAGAGAAGCGGACTCGGCCGCTCACCGAATTGCTCTATCTTTTCGTTGCGGAATCTCTTGTTGTCTCGTATGCGGTCGAGCGCTTTTTCCGCATGTTCTCTCGCCCAGAGCGAGCAGGCATAGGGATCGGCATGTTCCAAACGTGTGAGATCGACGTCACCCGCCGCGATTCCTTCGGCGAGTTCCTGCTGAGATAAACCGGACGACAGAACGCCTTGAGCGAGCCAGTAGGCGACACCTTCGCCTAAGACATTTTTGTCTTTCAAGTGGTCGACGACGATATTGGAGAGCGGAACGTCGAACGCGTCGACACCGTCGATCCCGAACAGGCGCGCGACGGATCGTTCGACCGTCACCGTTGTGAACCGACTGAGTTGGTCGTTGACATCGTCGGCGATGGCAGAAGAAGCTTCCCGCGCTTTTGCCACCTTATCCCAATTGATTCTCAATTCCGCCATGGATTCCCCCTATCACTTTTGCGATGTCCGCTCTTCCTCTTTTGCAGCCCCGCTTTTTCCGTTCACGTCATCGATGAAGGCGAGAATATCTTCGTCCAATCCGAGAAGTTCCGCGATGCGAATCGCGTCGGTCGGAACGGGCGCACCCCCCTCAACGCGCTCAATGCGATAATCCATCAAAGCCTCGATCCTTCGGATGGCATCGCGATCCGACTCGGGAACGCCGTCCGACGACATGGCATCCAGCGCTTCCGACTGAATCCCGCGAATCCTCACGTGCGCGATACCGTCGCCATCGGGAACGCGGTAATGCGTCGAGATAACAAACGATCCCCGTTGTTTGCCGTAAAACCGAGCCAACGCTCCGACGAGAGCCGTCGCCTCTTCCGGATTTGTCCCGCGGCAAGGCTCGTCCATCACGACAAGTCCTCGACCCTTTCGGGCGCGTGCGGCATCATCGCGAATCCTCACGATCTCGTTGCCAAAAGTGGACAAACCGCGCTTCGTCGTATCGAGATGATCCGAGCTGTAGCTGATAAAGTCGTATAGAGGTGTCGCCGACACTGTAGCGGACGGGTAAAATCCGAGTTGGATAAGGACGAGCGCCAAGGTCATCGATTTCAGGGCGACCGATTTGCCGCCCATATTCGGTCCCGACAGAACGGTCGTTCCCGGCGGAAGCGAGACAGATTGTCGGACAAAGATCGCGTCCCTCTTTCGCAGATCCTCCTCTATAACGGGATGACTCATATTCTCGAGCGTTGCATGATCGCCATCGCCAAGGAGCGACGGTTTCCCCGCACCCCACTGGTCCGCCAGGACTGCGCGCGCGAGACGAAAGTCGAGAACGCCGACAGCCGAGAAGTTTTCCTTTAACGCCTCAAGATAGATCGCTAACGCACCCGTCAATCGAGTTCGGACAACCGCCTCTTCACGCTCTTCCTCCGCGACGAGCGATGCCCTTTCCGCCAACAACGATTCGCGCTGAGACGACTCACACGATTCCATTTGCCGCTCGATGGAAGAGCGTTGTTGTCGCAACTCGGCAAGACGTGGGGAATACTCGTCATAGAGATAAAATCCTATCGTCTTTCGATCGCCCGGGTCGAGTAACGCTTCAGCCTCCGGCATAGCTGTCACATCGACCGAGGCGGCACGGAGCAACGGCTCCATCGCCGATAATTCGCGGAAAAGCTGCAGCGCCTGCTTGACCTCGAAAAGTTCCGTCACTTCGAGCGGGCGCCTTTTTTCAAGTCCAGAGAGTGTTCCCAGCAAATCGCGAAATCTTCCGAGCGTTACCGCGGCGCGACGCACGTCCGTCGGATGTTCGTTGAGAAATGCGATGAGCGATTCGATCGCATCGAATTCTTTTGTGAGCGACGCACGATCGGAGGGTGCGTAGAACGTGCGCTTCGCCTTCAATCGACGACCTTGAGGCGAATAACAGCGACAGGCGTCAAGCACCTGCGGGAGTCCTAATCTCTCTTCGTCATGGCGGCTTATAATCAGCATGATTCACCTTCCACTTTTTTGGCGTTCGTCAAACGAGCGCAGGACCAAGTTCGCATACGGGGACGTCCACGACGGATTTGATCGCCTCCAGTATGTCTTCACGCTCGACGGTCGACCCGTCTCGACGCATCGGGTTAACGCAGATGAGCGGAAGTGACAATTCCGACAGAACAGCAAGATCGACCGATCGCTGTCTCAGCTGTCGCACCGCCTTGTCACTGAGGAAAAATCGCGTCCCGTCTTCCGCGACGAGCGTCATATCGGCAAAAGCGCTGTCGGACAGCAAATATTCCAACACATTATCGGTAATCGCCCCTCTCAACAGAAGCGCCGTATCGTCTCTTCTGAGCTCAAGAGCGATCGTTTTTCCCTCTCCGATGACAGAACCTAGCGGCAGCGACCTCGATCGCGCTTTTCTTTCCGACGGCGAAGACACGCGCTCCGCGCTCAATGCCTGACGTTCGTCATCGGCTACCGACAAAAAGATGGCGCGGTGGGTCGGATGCTCTTCCATCGATTCGCGGAATTTATCTTTTTTCTGCTCTCCCACGGACGGCAGCGTGAGAAACAAAACTTGTCTCGCCGTCTCCGTGGCTAGTGCTTCAAGTGATGACGCATTAGCTGCCCCGGCGACGAGAATAACCGACTCCGTCAACCCGCCGCCGGCAGGTGATTTTCTCGACAAAGCGCCATCGACGATGAAAAGACAGTTTTCTTCCATTTCACGGCAATAACGTTCACACGTCGCCACGTCGCGAGCGATGGAAGGACCTGCCAATTCAACGTAACCATTCGTTCGCATACGCCCGATCGCTATTTCACCGGTCGCCGTATGAATTCCCGTTAGAGCGAGTATCTCGATTACAGCGTCACATTTGTTAAGCGAACCGCACGACGTCGCGAGCAATGCTCCCTCCGTGAGATAAATACGCGGCTTTACGCTCCCGGTAACGATGTCTTCATCTTCTCCGTCGAGACCGATCGACGTGACTGCGACCACTCTCTTCGATTTCATTTGCCGAATGGCATTCAAGAGATGGTTGAGGACGGTCGTCTTGCCGGCATTCTTGCCCATCCCGATGATCGCAAGCGAACGAAGGCTGTCGAGTCCGAGAGCGTCGACAAGAAACTCAGGTGAATGACGCAGATCGCTCTTCAAGAGATTCACCCGTTAAATGTAGTTGACGCCTTCGTCAACTTTGATTTTTCGGAGAAGCTCCTTCGGTTCAATCGCGAGCTCCTGACCTTCGAGCAGCCCCGAGACGCCGATCATCTTAATTGTTTCCTCCCCGGTGCAGACAGGACAATGACACTCGCTCTCGTACGCCGCCGGTTGCGTGTACGCGGAGATCAATCCCTCGTAGTTTCGAAGAATGACGCGATTGGGACCTCGGGAGATGACGTAGTCGGGCATCACGGGGATCTTGCCGCCGCCGGCAGGCGCGTCGACGACGAATGTCGGCACGCACAGCCCCGACGTGTGACCGCGAAGACCTTCGATAATCTCAGTTCCCTTGGAAATACTCGTCCTAAAATGGGCGATCCCGCGCGACAGGTCGCACTGATAAAGATAATAAGGTTTCACGCGAATCCACGCGAGACCGTTTACGAGCTTACGCATCACATGGACGCAGTCGTTGACGCCTCTAAGCAAAACGGACTGGTTGCCAACGGGGATGCCTGCATCATTCAGACGCTCACACGCCGCGCGGCTTTCAGGCGTTATCTCGCTCGGGTGGTTGAAATGCGTATTGACATAAATCGGATGGTATTTTTTGAGCATGTCGCAAAGTCCCTGTGTGATTCTCTGCGGAAGCACGACAGGGGCTCTTGTGCCGATGCGAATCATCTCGACGTGGTCGATTGACCTCAACTTCTTGATGATGTATTCGAGTCGGTCGTCGCTCATCAGAATGGCATCACCGCCTGAGAGCAAGACATCGCGGACGAGCGGTTTGCTTTGAATATAATCGATGCAGGCGTCTATTTCCTCTTTCGTGCGCGCACCGTCCGTTTGTCCTGCAAGGCGGCGCCTCGTGCAATGGCGGCAGTACATGGAGCACATATCGGTAACGAGGAAAAGAACGCGGTCCGGGTAGCGGTGAGTCAATCCGAACACGGGCGAATCGACATCTTCTTGAAGCGGATCCTCCATATCCTCATCCGAAGCTAACACTTCATGCACAGTCGGGACAGCCTGCTTGCGCACGGGATCGTATGGATTGTCGGGGTCGATCAATGTCAGATAATACGGCGTGATCGCCATGCGAAATTGGAGTAAAGCCTCCGCCACGCCTCGCTCTTCTTCATTCGTCAAGGGAAGGAGCTTTCGCAGCACATCGACCGTCGTAATGCGATGTTTCACTTGCCAACGCCAATCATGCCACTGCTCATCCGTCACATCTCCGAAAATTTCAGACCTTCTCATTGCGCCGTTTTTATTGATGTATTTATCTTCCGCTTTCATGTTCAGATTCCCCCTTCCTGCACCTCACTGAGCCGGTAGCCGATGTGACATCGCTCGAACCGATCCAAGACTACGGAACGGTCGGCTTCAATTCTCGCAATATGTCCTCAGGCGTACATCGTCTCGAAAATGCGCCGCAGATTTTCACTTTCGCGCATCACCTGCAATGAAAACTCGGCGTGATTTTTCGTGTAGCCGTTGCCGACAATCATCGTGACATCCTTGCCCACACCTTCTGCGCCGAGCGCCGCACGCGTAAAGCTCGTCGCCATACTGAAGAAGTACACGAGCCCGCCTTCCTTTGCCGGCAGAATCGACGACATTTCCGTTCCGTCGATGTTGACAACGTTGATGACGACGTCGTATTCCTTGCCGTCATTGGCGGCAAGCGCTTTCTCGAGTACCTCCGTCGGATTCTGTGCATCCGCGACAAAGAACTTGTGCACGAGTCCGTTCTTGAGCAAAGTGTTCTTCGGACGATCATTTCTGCTCATCCCGACGACATTCCCACAGGGACCGACGCGTTTCATCGCCTCGTAACCGCAGAGCATACCGCTTTTACCGCCCGCACCGAGAATGAGCACGCTGTCGCCAGGACTGACAATTCTCGCCGTCTGCGCCGGTGCGCCGGCGACATCAAGCACCGCCAATGCGAGGTTTTCGCTCATATCGGCGGGAAGCTTCGCGTAAATGCCGCTCTCGAACAAAATTGCCTGCCCCTTCACCTCGACGCGCTCAATCTCCGGAAATACCGCCGTAATTTCCTCAATATGCAACGGCGTCAACGAGAGCGACACGAGCGTCGCGATGCGGTCGCCTACCTTGAGGTCGCGGTCCTGCAATGCGCTGCCGATCGCGGCAACTGAGCCCATGAGCATGCCGCCCGAACCCGTCACCGGATTTTGCATCTTGCCGCGTTCGTTGACAATCGCCAAAATTGAATCTTTTAACCGTTCTTCATCGGCATCCGCCGCCTCCCACAATTGACGAAAACTTGCCGCGTCAATGTTGAGCGCCGACACGTCGACGAGAATTTCATTGTCGTAAATCGTCATGGTGTTGTCGATTTTGTCCGCCGCCTGCGGCAGGAGTCCTTTCGGTTCGAGAACGCGGTGTGCCCCGTATTTACTTCCCATAGCCATGTATATTTTCCCCCTTCGTCTGCTTCTTATTTGAGCGGAGGCATCTTGAGGATTTCACGCGCCTCCTCCGGTGTCGCAACCTCCAATCCCAGTTCATGCGCGATACGCACCAGACGCTCGACAAGTTCGCCGTTGTTTGCGTTGACTCCGCGGCTGTATTGGAGATTATCTTCCAACCCCGTACGCGGATGCCCGCCCATGACCATCGCCATCACGTTCAAGGGCAGCTGATGACGACCGACCGCCGAGACGGTAAACGTCGCCTCGGGAGGCAGCGAATGGCGCATGAAAAGCAGATCGCGCGGTGTCGCCGCTGCGCCGCCATTGACGCCGAGAACAATGTTGAAGTGAAGCGGACCCTCAATATGACCTTTTCTGACGAGACGCATCGCCATATCGATATGGCTCTTGTCAAAACACTCGAGCTCAGGCTTGATCCCGCGCTCTTTCATCCTAGCGGCAAATTCGATAATCATGTTTTCCGTGTTGACAAAGATCTCGTCGCCGCCGAAATTCATCGTTCCGCAGTCGAGACTCGCCATCTCCGGGTTGAGTTCGGTCGGCTGAAGTCTTTCCTCCGCCGTCATCCCTGTCGCTCCGCCAGTCGATGGTTGAATGATGACCGTCGGACAAGCTTCACGAATCGCATCGATCAGAACCCTGAAACGTTCGCGATCCTGTGTCGGTGTTCCGTCGTCCTCGCGCGCGTGTAAATGGATAATCGCCGCACCGGCGTCCACCGCCGCCTTCGCTTCTCTGACAAACTCTTCAACCGTATACGGAACGGCGGGATTCATCTCCTTCGTGACCTCCGCACCGCTGATTGCCGCCGTGATGATAATTTTTGACATGAACAATCCCCCTCTTTTATTTTCTTTGATTTGCTTTCGGTGTAATACAAGTACCCGTCGCCTTGCAGACGAGGACGGGTTCTTCCAATACGTCTGCCGCAGATTCGGAAATATCGGGTCTCGGCGCGATCACTTTCCACGCTTCAAACTCCATCCGCCGCGAACTGTTCCCTTCCTCAACGATTCGACCTCGCGCCTCAATGAAATCGCCGGCACGGACAGGCGCGAGAAAGTCCACGCTGTCATACGCCCGGAAAAGCCCCTCGTCTCCATCACGCCGAATTAACAGCTCCGTCGCCACATCGCCGAATAATTTCAGCATGTGGGCACCGTCAACAAGTTGCCCTCCGTAATGGGCGTCTCCCGCACCGATGCGTACACGTATCATTGCTTCCATCTCGTCACTCCTTTGCTGCGTCATTCTTTACTCAAAAAATAAAGCGCCGCGTTTTATCAAAAACCGCATAGCGCTCCATGCTCAAGCATGACAGTAAACCGTCCTTTGTCCGGCTTACCAGGGTCAACGGGCGGGCACCCTGTCTCCCTTCGGCAATGGACACTTCAACACGACCCCGGCCCGGGTTGGACGCCGTGTTTACCCATCCATTGCTCCTCTATTGTCATTGAATTGTCAAGTTGCAATCGCCGTGTCTCCAAATGGTATGCATATCTGAAAATGCTGATGCGACGACTGCTCAGTTATTATATACGATTTTTGTATACAATCGCAACCCGATTATTCATTCGCGATCACCCTAACGGATCACACTTCAACAGCTATTTGAAATCATACAAAAACTCCGACACCCATAAAAAGTACAATGTCACCGCAGATATAACGAAGGAGGTAAAAGCGTTTCTGGCACAACTCATAAATGCTGCGCACAAATAAGCTTATACTCAATCATCTTTTTCACCATTACGGACTGTATTGAGTCAGGTACTCCTGCTAATTGCCTGTCTTTTTTGTCGGGCGACTGCAGTTCTTGCTGCGTTTTCTTCAATGAAAAAATACCTGCAATGCTATAATAGAATTCAGTTAAACGGTGAATGAGGCTGCTATGGACTAGAAAACGAGACTCTCCATGACGAATAATGACCTTCTCAATTTTGTCCAAGGCAGAAAGTTCGCAACAATCTACGCGGACCCTCCTTGGCGATTCCAAAATCGAACCGGGAAAGTTGCCCCTGAA